>NZ_JAUDEN010000001.1:0-357112 GCF_030373775.1 Bacteroides gallinaceum
TTCTATATGCGAAGAATCAAAGATTTAAGAGATACTCTCTAAATAGGGCTGCCTAATAAATTTTAAGACTCAACAAAGGGAAAAAGAGGATGTATCAAATCTTCTCAATTTTGATACACCCTCTTTCATTTTAGAAACTCCTTCGTTATTCCTTTTCTTCCTTGAAGTTCGATTCATCAATCATCTTTCCTTTTTCTATAGGCTGAAGATCTCCATCCGTTGCGATATCCGAACGATAGTAAAAACTATCAGCCAGACGAATGTCCTCGTATGAGCTGCCCACCATCACTTTGAACTCGCCAGGTTCTACTACCCGTTCCTTCTGTTCGTTAATAAGTATCAAATCATCGGGAACGATGTTGAAAGTGATTTCCTTACTTTCACCTGGCAGCAAATGGATACGTTCAAATCCCCTAAGATTCTTCTCATAGGTGGTGGTAGAACTTACTACATCGTTGACATATAGCTGTACCACTTCGTCTCCAGCTACACTTCCCGTATTAGTCACTCGGCACGTCACTTTGACATTAGCGGTCTGGGTGTGAACACTATCTATCTTCAAATCGTCATAACGGAAAGTTGTATAGGATAATCCATGTCCGAAGCAATACAGTAATCCTTTGTTGGCAACCGAATGATATTTCATAGGTTCCCAATTAGCATTGGGCTTGGTCGGTATATTCATTGGAAGCTGGCCGACCGTTTTTGGCCAAGTACCGGTAAGTTTGCCTCCAGGATTATAGTCGCCTTTCAATGCTTCTGCAATGGCCAGTCCACCTTGTGCACCCGGATATCCAGCAGCCAAAATACCTTTGCAATAACGATCAGCGAAGTTAATAGTTGCGGGACGTCCCCAGATGAGAACCAACACAACAGGCTTTCCTGTCTTTACGACTGCTTCGAGCAACTGTTCCTGATGTCCGGGCAAATCTAGGCTGCTACGTGTACGGCTTTCGCCGGAGGTGCGTTGGTTATCTCCCAATACCAATACGGCCACGTCACTGCGGCGTGCCAGTTCTACGGCTTCCTGTATGGATTGTTGTTCGCCGGTCGTCAGGGTGTCGCACATCAGTTCGTTTTCGGGCCAACCCGGGTTTACGATATCGATACCTTTGACGTAATTGATTTCTACATCATCATGTTGATAGACACTTTTGAGTCCGTCGACTACACTATAAAAACGTTCGAAGCCCATCGGACCATAATGTGCTGGAATGTAATCTTTCGAGTCGGCATTGGGACCGATGACGGCAATCTTGCGGTATCGGGTCTGGAGGGGAAGCATGTTATCAGCATTCTTCAACAGTACGAGGCATTCACGCGAAGCCCGCAATGCGGTATTCAAGTGATCTTCGCATGAAACGATATCGGAAGCCTCCTTGGTAGAACCGGTATAGGGATTGTCGAACAAGCCCAACCAGAACTTAACATACAAGACATCTCTTACCAATTCATCTACCCTCTCCATAGATAGCTTGCCTTCCAGTACCAATTCGCGAATATTTGTGATGTATTCAGTAGGATCATTGAACTCGGTGCGTACATTCAGTCCTGCCTCTATAGCCTTACGCCCAGATTCCTTAAAATTGGGGGTAACCTTGTGTACACCATTCAAACGGCCAATAGCATAGCTGTCTGATACTACATAACCCTTGAATCCCATTTCTTTACGCAGAACTTCTGTCAGATAATGATAATTACCGGCCATAGGTACCCCGTCGTAGTCATTGTAGGCACACATCACGCCCAAAGCGCCTGCTTCCTGAAAGACTTTCCGGAAGGGGTATTCATGAATATAATACATTTCCGAAGGAGTAATATGAGGATCAGTACGCGAATCCCATTGACGGGCCGCCTTACAGTCACCGTAACCGACATAGTGTTTGGGAGTGGATACAACCCGCTGGCTCTGTATACCTTTGCTCATGGCTACTCCGATACGTGCTACTAAATAGGGATCTTCACCGATAGACCCTTCCCACCGCCCCCAGCGTTGGTCTCTCGCTACATCCAGAATAGGGGCATAGATGTTGGTGTAGCCCATGGCACGGGCTTCCCGGCCTTCAATGACACCTTGCATATAAGCCAGTTCCTTGTCCCATGTACATCCCAGTCCATTCATCGACGGAAAACTGGTTGCACTACGCGCGCATAGACCTCTAATTCCCTCATTTGTAAAATCCACAGGAATACCCAATCGAGTATATTCCACAAAGAAACGTTGAGTTTCGGCCAGCGCCGTGGCCAATGTATTCGGATCTCCAATTTCCTTGTTCAGGTGTTCGTCTACGTTGGCTATTCCGTCTTTCAGGATATTTGTTTTCCATGCGGCGGTAGGTACGCTGTCTTCCAGAGCTTTCTTGTAACCGTAATAGGTAGCCAGTTGGCAAGTCTTTTCATCCAGGTTCATTTGTGAAAGCAGGTCGTCGATTCGTTTCTCGATATCCTGTGTCGGGTCTTCATAGATGTCCTTCTTTCCGTTTTTGTTAAAGTCGATCCAGCCCTTTTTATAGATTTCCTTTTTATGGGGAAATGGATCTTGATTTTTTCTAGCTAAAGCCGGAAAGCACATTCCGGCGCATAATAACATGACTGTCAATCTTTTCATTTTCATCTCATTTACTATTGTTGTTGAAATACTTTCAAATTGGTTACCCGGCTTTTAAAGTTTCCCGATTTTTCCAATGGAAACACCAGTGTGCGTACATATTTCATGGAGTCTTTCCCCCCGTTGAAATATTGGCGACCTATTTGCATGTCTTCTATCAGTTTGTTGTTGATATAAAGACGTGTTAAACGGTTGTCACCTTCCACGCGGACTTTTACCTGTTCGTCTTTTACCCGATAGGGGAAGGTATTCAGATAACCGTCGCGGGCAAATCCCATCATGCCTTTGATGGGGTCGGACAGATAGAATACGGCTGTAGGCGAGCGGAACAGTTCTGTACCGTAGGCTTCAGGTTGTCCTTGCAGGTCGAATTCGATTCGATAGCCGTATCCGGCTTCCCGATAAGGCAGAGTCGAATTGGGGTGTATTTGGGATTGTTCATAAACCAGTCCTTGTCCTTTTCCTATCTTTCCCCTTTGATTAACTCCTGGTGCTTCACTTAGTTGCTTGCGTTCTTGATCGAAAGCTTCAAAGGGTAATACCGGGTGTGCTCCAGTCCACATCTTTACAGCCAATGTCTGTACGGCAGGGAATACACGGTCGTGAATGTCTTTGGTTGAAATGCCATTGCCGGCATGATCGTTCCAGACGGCAAACATGCCTCCCAAAATGGAGGGATGTTTTTCTTCGAAAACAGCCTTCCCGATACGGGCAGGTGTCCATTCCTTGTAAAGCCGTTCGGTGTTCAGATAGTCATAATAATATCCGGCTGCGGGTACGATGTATAACCATCCGTCGGGGATACTTATCAGCTTGTAGCCTTGTCTGATCATTTCTGCCGGGTCGGCATATCCGTTGTACCAGGCGCTCATAATAACATTTTCCGACTTGACCGGTGTTTTTCCGGCGGCATGCGTCAGTGCGCCCCAAATACATGCCTGTTTGCCGAACTTCTCAACATATTTGATGTAGTGGTCGGTGAAGTACCTGAACTTTTCGACTACAGCCGTGTCCTTGTTGGAGTATTCGTCTGTACCGATGTGTACCTGTTTCCCTCTGAAAACCGGATTCTCCCCTTCCAGATATTCCTTGAAGAGATTGTCTACAAACTTATAGGTCTCCGGATTGAACAGGTCCAGATGGTCCATTCCGTATTTCTGACTCCCTATTTCGGGTTTGTATTGGGTAAAGGCCAGTGAATGGGCAGGGACATCGATTTCGGGGATGATGTTGACGAACTTGCTTTCGGCCAATATCTGCAGGTCGATGAACTCTTGTTTCGTATAGGAGCCGTCTTGTGCCGTCAGTCCCGGATAGGTGTCACATTCCAGTCGGAAGGCAGAGTAAGTCTTCATCAGATCCCAGTGATAAAACCGCGGAAAGGCATTGTCATTCAGGTGAATCTGGAAAGTGTTCATCTTGTAGTAGGACATGATCCGGACGTAATCCTGAAGAAATTCCAGGGGGATGAACTTTCGACCGCAGTCCAGCATGAAACCACGCACTGCGTAATCAGGCCAGTCGGTAATGGTACCACAGGGCAATGCGTGTGCTTCGTTCTGTTCCATGATTTGTAGCAGTGAGCGTGTTCCCCAATAGATGCCAACGGCTTGCGGAGCGGTTATGCGGACTTTCTTGCCGATACTGACTTCGTATTCTTCCGGTGAATGTTTGGGACGTTTGGTGTGGAGTGTCAGTTCGATGTCGCCCGGACGAGCTTTGTCGGTACTGACAGTCCATATGCTGCCGAACATAAGGTGAAGATCTTCGGCAAAGGTGATTGCAGTAGCTTTCAGTTCCGGCTGACGGGCGCTATAAACAACACGTCCTCCATCGGTGGGCGTGAATGTACCTTCAGCACTTTTCCATTCTTTCAGTTCGGGGATGACGAAAGGCTTGTTTTCTTGTGCGTCAACTAGGATATGGACACACAAAAACAAAAGAGTAACGAATATTTTAAACATAATTCTCTACAACTTAAAATTAAGTACTAAATTGAGTATGATTTATTTGCGGTTACGAAACAAAAAGAATTGAGGACGTCCATATAACCGAAAGTCTTTAATACAACCGGCAGCCTGTGAATTACGTAACTTTATACGTATTCCTCCGATCACTTGTATTTCTCCTAAATCTATAATCAACTGATGAGGAAAATGAGAAGCAGTGCTTTGCCATTGAGAATGCCAATAAGAATGTACGTCACCATCTATCAACTGGTCAGCATACCCTTCGCCATTCTGTTCCGTGCTGGCATATAATATTTTCCAATAATCTTTCGAAAGGCTCTTTCCTTCTCCGTCCAGCAATTCTATTTCGCTAATACAAGAATGTTTTCCATCGTAAGACGACAAGACTTCTAAACATAAATGCCGCAACGTTTTTTTTCCATTAAACATAAATGTCTGCCAGTCTGCATTTTTCTCCATCTGTCCTTCATAAATTTGGTCTCCTCTGTCCAATATGGGTTCTTGCTCATCATATTTTGTTTCGCGCTCTGGTGCATTTTTATCTTTTCTAACATCGTTTAATATTGGCTTGTCCAATCCGCATACAGTACGACATCCTTGATCTTCCATTTCGAATATTACGATTTCATTTTCACCTTCTTTAAGCCAAGGTCCCGGCACATATAAGGTCTGTTGAGGTCCTATATACCAAAATTTACCCAAAGAATGCCCATTAATCCATGCCGCTCCTTTTCCCCATCCACGTACGTCCAGGAAGGTATCGCCAATCTTATCCAAATGGAACGTACCTTTAAAGAAGGCTGGAGATCCTTTGACCGAAGCGTCATTCCAGTTGAATTTTCTCATATCAGCCTGATAAAGCGGAAGGGGACTGACTATCCACCCTTCTACTTCTTTACCATTCAACAATACTTTATCCGTAATACCTTTTAAGTTATTCTGAATATCTTCCCCATAATTCACACGTCCAACATTCTCTACAAGAATTTCAAGCCGTGCCGGAATTTCATCAACAGAAATCCGCAATTTATTCTGCCGATGTCTTCTATCCAAACGTCCTACATATTTGCCGTTCAACAAAACAACAGCATAGTCGCGCAAATCTTTTAGTACCAGAATACCGTCTTTAATCTGTTCGGTCAACTCTGTTTCATAATGGATGTATCCAAAATCCTGATGGACAGCTTCCATTGTTAAAGGAACACGAGTTTTGATTCGTTTCGTAAATGCGGCAGACAATGGAGCGGACTGTGCCAATTTCACAGTCGGAAAGGATATGATTGGATTTTCTTCTGGTACGTCAGGAAGCTTTTCTCCTTCAGGTAGATATTTCTGAATAACTTCACGAAAAGCATAATACTTCGGAGTAGCATTTCCATACTCTCCTAAAGGCGCATCATAATCATAACTGGTAGGTTGAGGAGCATACCCATAAGCTGTATTGGCTCCATTAGTATAATCAAAATTGGTACCTCCATGGAACATATACATACTGACCGATATACCATGTTGCAACATCCAATCCAGCTGCTTGGCCGGTTTTTCATAATTACGAACAGAATGAGGTTGTCCCCAAACATCAAACCAAGCTGGATAAAATTCTGCCACGAAATAAGGACCACCGGGAACATAATTATCCAAAGTCTGTATAATATCCTCGCCTGTAGAACCATTGATTGTAGGCCAAACGCCTTCTACAGAACCGGCGGCTATTTGTCCACCACCATCACAAGTTATGAGCGGGACATTAAATCCGGCATTCCGCAACATATCCCGCAATTTACTTAAATATTCCTTATCATTACCATAAGATCCATATTCATTTTCCACCTGCACCATCAAGATAGGGCCTCCATTGGAAATAGTAAGATCAGCCACTTCCTCTCCCAATCTGTTTATATATCGTTCACAGGCATTCAGGAACTTTGGATCGTGACTTCGATACACCATGTCCTTATTCTCTTGAATCCATGCCGGATAGCCACCGAAATCCCATTCCGCGCAAACATAAGGACCTGGACGTAATATTACATACATACCTTCTTCTTGGGCTGTTTTGATAAATTTAGCCAAATCAGCTTGTCCCTCGAAATCGAATACTCCAGGCTGACGTTCATGTATATTCCAAAACACATAAGTAGAAATTGTATTTATACCCATCGCTTTGGCACGCCTAATGCGGTCGCGCCAATATTCTTGCGGAATACGCGGATAGTGCATTTCGCCACAAATGAGTTGGACAGATTTCCCGTTCAGATAAAAAGCATGGTCTCTAATTTGGAAAATTCCTTTTTCTTCATTACATGCTCCACCTAAAAAAGCAATAATAGTTAAAAGTAGATAATTATATATTACTCTTCTCATATAATTTACTGTTTCTATTTTCTTTTTATCTATAACTAAAAATTCAGTTACACACTTATTAAAGGCCAAAATGTTCATCTGGGTTTTCATATACATTCATTTTTCGGTCACTTTCTCCGCCATAGTTCCATTCTATACGATCACGGTACACTTTCCCATCGGGAGCTGTTACTATGGCTTCCACCACATTCTTTCCCATGTCCAACGTAGCATCAAACACGTAATGTATTTGAGTGTATCCCTGATGCATGGTGGTCAGTTCCTTACCATTCAAATAGACTTTGGGAATTCCTACGTTGGAATATACAGTCACATGTGTATTTTTTCGTTCGCGGTTTATATAACGACGTTCAGTCAGATAGACCACAGGATCTCGACTCCAGTTAGCTTTGTAAAAATAATAAGCATCTTTCTTTATTTTTCGATCGAAAGTCACTAAACCTTTCATATTACGCGCAGGGATACATCCACCGACTCTTGTAGGAACAGCAAAATCGAACATATTCCAAAAATAGGAAGCGATGATGTAGGGATGCTCAGCTATTACACTCCACTGGTATTCATGTAGCTTTGTTTCAAAAGTTTCAGGATAAAACTGTCCCCAAGGATTTCCAGACTCGGCCAATTGCTCGGTTTGATGTGTCACGACCCCACCAGCCCCATATTCAGTCAGCATCAGTATCTGCTCAGGATATTTCTTTTCCAGTTCCTCCACCCAAGGTTTGATATCTTGTATTTTCTTTTCATACCAACCGAAATAACGATTCATCCCCTGAATATCTGAATTAAAGTTCACAGGATGTTCCGCATGGCCATAACCGTTGACAGCAGCAGTATAACGGTCGGGATCTTCTGTCTTGGCCAGTTCGTGCAGTTCCCTCGTCAACATTGCCGTATATTCATGCGGTTCATACACTTCGTTGTGCAGTCCCCATGTATAGATAGATGGATGATTGAAGCTCTGACGAATCAGTTCACGCAACTGAGAATGCGCATTTTCCCTTTCTTGCCCAGTCACACGATTTACAAAAGGAATTTCTGCCCAAATAATAAGTCCTAAGCTGTCACATTTCGAGTAGATATAATCCGACTGCTGATAATGGGCAAAACGCACGGTAGTAGCACCAATGTCCATAATCATGGCAAGATCGGTGTCATGCTCCTTATTACTGAGAGCACTACCCAACCCCCACCAATCTTGATGACGAGTCACACCATACATGGGATATTTTTCACCGTTCAGGAAAAAGCCTTTTCCAGCCACGATTTCATAGTGCCGCAAACCGAGTGGTTGTACCATTTCGTCGACGACCCTGTCATCCTGTATCAAACGAGTCACTACCTTGTAAAGATAGGGATCTTTACGTCCTTGCCACAGATGAGGTTTCTTCACAGTAAACTCTGACACGTAGTCTTTGATACCTTGAGGCGAAAGACGAATGTCCTGTACATCCGAACAAACTTTTTTCCCCTCCCGAGTATAAATAGCGTTCTCAAGTTTCACTTGTGAGGGTTGCCAAGTACCATTGTCCAGTTTCACTTTTATCTTCACATCTGCACTTTTAGAAGAAACATTATTTTGAGTGATATAGACGCCAGACGAAGCATAGTCAGACAAAGTAATACTACAAGGTTCAGTAACAATCAACCAAACAGGACGATAAATACCTCCATAAACACCGAATAAGCTATGATTGACGGGGATAACATCCGGACGGGATGCATTGCTCACCTTGACCACAATCTGGTTATTTTCACCATATTTCAAGGCATTGCCCATTTCACAAACGAAAGCCCCATAAGCACCTTTGTGGCTACCTACCAACTTACCATTCACGTAAACTTCAGCACAACTTCCTACACCTTCAAATTTCAAATAGAGACGTTTTCCTTTCAGTTCGGCAGGACAGAAGTATTCTTTTCGATAGTAGGCTTCGCCTTCGTAGAAGTTCCGTTCGATTTCCTGCATGTCACGAGCATTCCAAGTGTGAGGCAGGGTAACAGGATTCCATTTCCGCTTCCATTGGTTTTGGGCGGACACGATGTTGTTTGCAAAGGGGCCTTTAATAAACTGCCATCCTTCGTTGAAACAGGTAATTTTACGTGCCTGCGCTACAGGACAAAATAGCACTGCGACGAGAAGTAAAATAAACAGGTATCTTTTTTTCATAGAAATTTATTTGTCGGATTAGTTGAATACAGGTTTGTCAGTCAGCTTCATGGTACGCTTTCCGTTATTCTTCAAATCAAATACTATTAGCGTATTTTCACCATTTTTCAGCATCGAAGCGGGAACGGGCAATGACTGTTGGGCATTCTGTTCCCAGTATGTGCCCAAATATTCGCCATTGAGCCATACTTCACCCATGCCCCACCCTCTGATGTCCAAATGCCATTCTCCACCAGTCGGGGCAGTGAATGTTCCTCGGTAGAAGCAAGGACGATGAGGTTCCTCCATCGGTCCAAAGTTCAGCTGGTCCACCCCGTCACAGGCATGAATAGCCAACGGAGTGACTATCCAACCTGTCAACGGTTCAGCATCCAGCGTGGCTGTGCCGAACAAGCCTTTCGAATTGTCCAATATTTCGGGGCCGTAAGTGATACGGCCGATGTTTTCAGCATAGAGTTGCAACGTATGCGTTCCGTCTGTTGCCTGGAATGTCAGGCTACGGGAATCATTATCCAATTCACCCACAGTTTCCCCATCCAGGCAAACTACCGCATAGTCGCGCACATTTTCTATTTCCAGCGTGGCCTTACCTCCGCTGACGGTCACTTGAGTTTCATAGAGAGCATATCCACCTGCATCCATGCCCAAGTCGTTCATAGAAGGCAGTTCCTCCCATTCCTGGCTTTCCTCGCTCATTTGTTCCAGCGAAGCAGCCTCTTTGAAAAGAATTTCCTGTGCTGTCACCTTGCTTGCAGGAACAAGCCCGGCAAGCATCAAAATGGCTGTCAATAATTGTTTCTTCATCATTTCTTGAAGGTTTGTTTAGTGGTAAGGAATGAATCGATGAAAGCGGTGTCCAATTCCACCTGCGGATTAAACTTCTCACTTTTCACATAGCGGCCAATGCTTTCCAGCAACTGACAGGTAGCAGGACGTTTGTCCATGTCTTTTTGCGTGTCCAGCGCCAGCACTAACAGCTTACCTCCGCCTACCCGTGCCTCAAAACCGATACCCAATTTGCGGTTGCTATCATAGGAGTCGATAGTTTGGATAAAAGGACGCAAAGCTTGCGGAGTCTCTTGCAGTTCGATAACCTTGGCATAGTTCAGTATGTCCCACCACTGCCAATCGGGATGATTCTCGGTGACAAAATGGTCGAACACGGGACTGTCATCATGGATAAGCCACCCTAACGTCATGGGTGCCCACTTGAACATAATAGGGTTCCAGAAGTGATTGTGGAACGAAGAACGACGCCCTTTCACTTGTTTCGGATTAGGCAATAAGACAACTTTCTTCCCAGCCTGTAGCTGCTGCTTGGCCACAGCATCGAAAGTTGTGGTGTAGAGTACATCAGCGGTGGATTGCATCAGCTGCCCAGTTTTGGGATAAACCCAAATGTCCCAACTGTTAACATAATCCTTACCTACGAGCAATTGTACAGTCAGCTTCTGCGGTTCTGATCCTTCAGGTAGTATACAGCTGAACGAACCTGCTCGTATTACAGTATCACACAAAAAGGTTTGCGTCTTCAGCTTGCCTTGCCGCAGTGTCTTACCCTGTTCATCCAGCAGTTGCCAAGACACTTTGGAGTTCTTCAAAGAGCGATCGCTAAAGTTATAGACTTCTGCTACGGCTTCAAAAGTCTCTCCACCATTCCAAACACGTTTCTCAAAACGAAGTAGAGGTACGGTAGGCGAACAAAAGTGGCGGAACTCTTCAGGGGTAATCAATCCTTTTGAATCCCAAAAGGGATCAAGAATGCCCACCGGCGCATAACCTTGTTCAGGCAAGTCGTTGATAGAGAGCAACTGAAAGCCGGCTGAAGTAGAAGTGCGAAGCTGTGCTTCAATGACATCCTTGTACTCGAAGACAGTCTGCGCACCCGAAGCACGAAAGAAATCATCAGCCTGATCACCCATACCATTAGCTTCCAACTGACTACGGAACTTTTCCAAGTTGCGCGCTTCAACGGGGCCATCAAACTTAGCGATGATGCTGTAGTCCGGATAAACACAACGCTGGCCGGTTTCATGCGAAATGACAGGTACGTCAATGTTTGTTCCCTTGCAGATGTCCCAGTCGGTATAGGGACGGCCTTCATAGACGGTAGCGCCACCACTTGTAGTCTGATGAGTGGTATAGAACTGGTCGGAAGCCACACGCTTGCGAGCAGTGGATCCGCTGAAGAGATGACGACTGTCATGCTCCCGACCGTAGCGGGTCAACTCTTCGATAAAGTCAAAATCACCACTTATCTCATTACCATTACAATAGAGTATGAAAGAAGGATGATTGCCATATTCTTTCAGGATAGCCTTCTGTTCACGACGGAAGAAGTCCCAACGGGCAGGTTCGCCCGGTTCTCCGTCTTTCCCCCACATGGGCAGTTCCACCTGTAGGTATACACCCAGCTTGTCCGCCATGCGGAAGGCGGCCGCAGGAGGACACCAGGAGTGGAAACGCATGTGATTCATACCATAATCTTTGAGGATACGGAAAATACGTTCCCACGACGCGTCGTCCACCGGAGCATAGCCAGTCTTAGGAAAGACTGCATTCTCCACCGTACCACGTAAGTGTATGGGATGGCCATTGACAAGAACATGGTTCTTGCCCTGTGCCACTTCACGCATACCGAAGGTAACCTCCTTCTCATGCTCATAATTGGTTTCTCCAACACTGGTCAGGAGTTTACACTCCACACGGTATAGATTGGGATGAAACTCGTCCCACAACTGAATGTCCTTACCCAAGGCAATTTTACCTTCAAAGCTGACAAGACTGTCCTTGCCGTTCACGGGCAGTTCGCGGGTCAGATTGTATCCGTCATCACCCGTTATATGGAAACGCGCGGTGCCTTCAAAAGGCTTACCGGTGTAGTTGCGTATTTGCAAGCGAGCAGTGACAGTCTTTTCCGTCACATCAGGATAGAGTTGCATATCATCGACATAAACGGGATCAACGGCAATAAGCTTCATTTCACCCAAGATACCGTTCCAGTTGATTTGGGTGAACTCTGTGTGTGCGTGATTCCACTTGTGCGTATCATACTGATACCGATTGTCAATACACAAAGTGATGAGATGCGTTTTTCCGGGCTTCACGAAGTCTGTCAACTCATGGCAATGAGGGACACTTATGTAATCCAACTTGCTAACCTCCTTCGTATCCACGAAGATAGAGCTAAGCCAGTGAGTACGCTCGAAGTACATGAAAATACGCTTGCCCGCCCATTCTTTTGGGAAAGCAATTTCACGCTGGTACCAGGCGGGCCCCATGTATTCATACTTACGCGTTAAGCGGTCAATGTGACAGTAAGGTGATTTCCATCCTATCTGGTAATCATCCGTAATGGCAGGTAGGACGATAGTATCTTGCAGGCGATGCATGTAGCGTACATCGAGCGAGCCGCGACGGAAATCCATAAAATCGGTCTGGAAGCCCCATGTGCCGGAAAGATCCACTTCCTGCGTCTGGGCATTAAGTCCACTTGCCGTCATCCATAAAGCCGCGGACAATAAGGGGTATAATAATCCTTTTTTCATAAGTTTGGTTGTTTAAAATTTGGTTTCCATAATGTGCTTAATCAAGGGTTGTATGACTGCCGTTCCCAAGCTTGCCGCCCCAGCTGCTGTAGACCGGTCGTTTTGCTCAATCAACCGCTGCAAGACATGCATTCGTTTTAATATCCGGACAGATTGTTCATGCTCTTGTGCCTTTGCAACTTCTGCAAGTGCCAGAGCTTCTTGTCCCATCTGCGCCCAGAGACCAAAGGCTGTTATCCAGGGAGCTATTTCGCGGGTGAGGGCCGGATTGCTCTTTGCCAGCTTCAGTTCGCCGGCAGCCAATACCATCCGGTCGAATTCGTCTTTCAGCGTCTGCATGTCTTCGGCCTGCCAATTGCCAGACTGGGTATACTGCTTCACAAAACGGTCGGCTGCCGGGCGGATGCATTCGGATTCGGCCTTGGGGAAATGTGCCTCACCGGTAGCTGACGAATGGCGGCAGAAGCAGGCAAAGGCTTCGGCCGCATCGGGCAGCAGGCTGCGGATGCCTTCCTGCCAAGAGGCTTCCGCATCATAGGCATTGATGTTCCACGTATAATTCGCCACGCTAAAAAGGGCCAACTTCGAGGCTTCGGCATATTCCATCGGGTTGGAAACGAAGGCCGACGCGTCGGTACGGATGGCGGGGGTGATGCCGATGACTTTGCCCATCAGGATGCGGTCGTTGGAGAAGTCAGTCACGGGGAAGTTCCACCAGATGTAGGGACGGCGCTTGAGGATGGTCTGTACCCACGTCAGGTTGTCGGCTGTGATGTCCGACAGAGCCCGGTCTCCGGTCCACATGATGTGGATGTTGGCATCCAACTTGTCTCCCAATGTTTCGAGGTAAGCAGTTTCCGGATGCCAGCGGCTACGGTTGTAGTCCGAGGGGCACATGATGAGCGGTCGTACGTCCCCTTTGGCTTGGATGAAATTCCGGTTGATGTAGTTCAGCAGGTCGGCCTGCTCTGCAGCGTTTTTCCCCTTGCCGATGTCGTCGAAGAAGACAGCAAAGGCGCGGATACCCAGCTGGTACATACTTTCAAGCTTTGCCACCAGCTTGTCCCGGTCTTCTTCATTCCACTTGATGTCATCTCCCGGATGAACGGCCCATACGAAGTCCACTTCCTTCTCGCGGGCACGGGCTACGAGGCTCTGCAGCTGCCGGGCTTCGGCTTCGGGATAGAGCTGACGCCAGCGTGCGCGGTGGTAGCGGTCGTTCTTGGGACCGTAGATGTAGGTGTTTAGTTTGTGGTCGCTGCAGAAGTCAATGAGGCTCATGCGTGCTTCGTGGCTCCAAGGTGTGCCGTAGAAACCCTCCACAACGCCACGCACAGCTACGTCGGGCCAGTCGGTGATTTCCACTTCAGGCAGAGAATCGTTCTTGCCGGCCTGTACGAAAAGCTGCTCCAGTGTGCGGAGACCGTAGTACAGGCCCCGGCGATCATTTCCGGCCACTACAATTTCGCTAGCGTTAACAGCCAAGTAGTAGCCTTCGCACCGCTCCGGTATCATTTTTTTGTATTTTCGAACACTCTCGTCGCCACGGATGCCGACGCGCAGGGGAAATCCATTACGATCGGTATGGTCATCTGCGCAGCGCAACAGGAGCCTCAGAGTATTTGGGGGGAGTTCGTCGGTTCCGATAGGATGAAAGGAAGAAGGCACGGGAAAGGCTTTTCCGTTTTCCTTCACTTTCTGGGGATGGGGAGACAATTGAGGGATGGCAGCCTCCGACAGGCCGAAACCGATGCAGAGACTGAATATAAAGAGTAGTAGTCTATTCATGATTAAAATGTTGGAAATGTCTATCTGGAAAATGTTATCCTGAGAATCAATCTTTACCCCAAAGCAATACCTCGATTGAAAACAAGCTTCTTAATCTTGTCTATTTTATGAAGAGTTTATCTACTTCCGGATAAAGAGTTTATCCACCGGTAGATAAAGGGTTTATCTGCTCCCGGATTAGAGGCTTATCCACCGGCAGATAAAGCCCCTATCATTCGGTAGAGTTACAGCGGGCTTCCACCTTCTTCTTCATCTCCGCCACCGGGTTCTCCGCCTCCAGCTGGCGCCTGACCGATGTAGAGCGTTTTGGTGACGCTCCGCGGTGTCTTCAGCAGCTGTCCGCTGCTGTACTGTGTGGTTACGGTCAGCTTATATTCGCCATCTGCCAGTCCGGCAGGGATAAGGAAGATGAGTTTCGAAGGCTGGTTCAGGGCTATCATGTCATCAGTGATGCGGGTCACTTCGCCCTCGGCGTCGGTCAAGGTAATGCCTACCGAAGGATCGTCGCCCGCCAGCTTGATGGGCTGCCCCGTCAGCGTAAAGTTTCGTCCGGCTGTAGCGGTAAAGCCCGACAGACTGGTAGCCGTATCGGTACCGCCTGCCACATACATAGCGCTTCCCTTTTCGCCCACGATATTCACCGTAGTGGCTTCGATGGCTTCACGCAACTCCTTGCCCTGCGTCATAGCGATACGGATACTGTTGCGGGCTGGGTCGAAGACGTTGTTTTCCACCGTTCCGGTGAACTGTGCCACGGCGCTAAACAGGCCCGTGTTCACGCGATAGCCCGTCAGGAGCAGTTTCTTCAGAACACGCTGTTCCAGATTGATGACCGCCTCGACGGTTTCACGCTCCAATCCAGGATTGATTTCCATGATTTCGCTGATAAGGCGTTGCTTGTCTGCCGTTCCGGCACTGACGAGGGTCAGAATCTTGTCGTCTTTATCGTCTACGGTCAAAGTATTATCTGCCAGTTGTGCATTCAGGGTATATTTGATGTCGGTTGTTGCCATGGTATAATTCGTTTTTCTTGGTTTTCAGATTAGGGTTAGATAAAGAATTGAGGAAGGAACAAGGCTTTACACCTTGTTCCTATTAAAAACAAGCATAATTATTGTTCCCAACCCGGATTCTGCGGGAATTCGGCTCCTGTATTGGAGTCGATAACACTCTGCGGAATGGGCCACAAGAGGAACTTGTCGTCCCAGCGAGGCGCAACCCGGTCATTGTACTTCACGGAACGTTCCTTCAGAATACCCAGACGCGAGAGAGTGAAGCGGCGCAGCTCCTCACCGGCCAACTCACGGATACGCTCGTCTGCCAGGAAGTCTTTTGTCACATCGGCTGCAGTGATTTCGCTGGCTCCGGCACGGCGGCGCACTTCGTTGATGGCGTCGGCAGCCCCCTGCGTATCACCCTGGTTCATTCGGGCTTCGGCCAGCAGCAGGTAGGTCTCGGCCAGACGGAACTTCATGCGGTCTTTCGTATTGCCACCATAGCCTTCGTCGCCACCACGTCCGATGACGCCATAGAAGAACTTCGTAATGGCCGGACAAAGTTTACCGGCTTGCCAAAGGTCATCGGTCATTTCACAGGGCTTGCCGTAAGTATCCGTTACATCAGGGTTATTGTAATACCAATGACGCTTGATGTTGTATTCAGAGTTACGGATATCTGTATCCTCAAAGAAATGGCTGTCGTTGCCAATCCACCAGGGCAGTCCCATGAGCTGGGCCAATCCGCGTCCGCCTAAAGAATCAGCAATCTGGAAGCCGGGGATATCCCAGTATTTGGGCACCCAAGCACGCTTAGTCCAATCTTCACTCTCATCACCGCCGCCAATGACATTGTATTCGAGCTGCATCACCCAGATGGACTCCATGTTGTCCGACGTACGATTCTGATTGTTTTCCTTAAAAAGATCAGAGAACACATCGCCCGGTTCTTTGGTCTGTGTACCGAAACGCTCCTTCATCAGGTGGAAGTAGCCGGAATTGATGACCTGTTCGGCTGCATCTTCGGCTTCGGCATTCATGCCGGCCATCAGATAGACTTCACTCAACAGATGCAGGGCTGCCCATTTGGTCAGGCGTCCCGGCAGTACGGCATCCGGATCTTTAGGAAGGTTTTCTGCGGCAAATTTCAGGTCATCAATCATGTGACCCAATACCTCATCCTTTGGCGTACGGGTGAAGTCGATGCGGAAATCGCGTTCCACCTTGTCCACATACGGCACGTCGCCATACAGATAAACCAAATAACGGTAGGCATATGCACGGAAGAAACGGGCTTCGGCCTGGAAACCTATTTTGTCTGTTGGTTTGTCCCATGCCACATCAGGATGTTCTGAATATTCCAATATCAGGTTGGCATTGGCGGCCAATCCGTAGCCAAACTCCCACCATGACTTGATAAAAGAAGTCTGTGGTGTGTACGACAGATTATCGAACACTTGCAACGTACCGTCATTGTGCCCGGTGTTGGCCAGGTCGGTACCTATCTGGAGTACTTCGTAAGGCGTGGCACCTCCGTGGCTGTAAGAATTACCTTCACCGCCCCAGCAGTTCCATTCCGAACGGCAATATTCATACAGGCCGGTGACACCCACTTCAAAACCATGGGTACTGGTATACGTGTTGCTTGGAGCGAGCGAACCCTTCAGGTTTTCGTCCAGAAAATCTGAACAACTGCTCAATGCGAGCAGGGAAGCAATGGCTATATATCCTATCTTTTTCATTTTCATATCTTGTTAAGTTTTGTTTAGAATGTTACGTTAAGTCCGAACATGTAAGAGCGGTTAGTAGGGTAGCTGTAGTACATGTTGTCGGCATCAAGGTTGGTCGTATTGTCCATGTTGCTGAACGAACAAAGGTTGTTGACACTCACGTTGATGTTCACTCCTTGGACACCCATGGCTTTCACCCATTTCTTCTCCAGGTCATAACCAAAGGTGATGTTCTTCACCGTCACATAGCTCACTTTGGAGTAGAACGAGTGTTTATCATAAGGCGTATAAATCAGCGAAGTCACCTTGTTGCTGTGGTTTTCCGGTGTCCAGTATTCCATACCGCTGATATAATTGAAACGCATATCCCAACGTTCCAGATTCAGGTCATGACGTTCTTTCCATTGACCGAATACACCGTTCAGCAAGAACGACAGGGAGAAGTTCTTGTAATGGAACTGGTTGCCCATGGACATCAGGAAGCTTGGAGTCTTAGAACCGATGATCTTCTTGTCAGCAGCAGTAATACGGCCGTCTCCATTCACATCTTCCAGCTTGGCCGAACCAGGCTTCGCACCGGCTTGTATCTCTTTACCTTCCTCATTGTAGAAACCTTCTTTAATGGTCACCTTACCATCACTTCCTACAATTTTCTCCGCTTTATATCCGGGATCGTCATATTGCCAAACTCCCACTACATTATAGTCATAGAAAACTCTTAGCGGCTCACCGATGAACCATTTGTTATCGATGTCATCCTTGCCGTCTCCACGTAAATCAACAATTTTATCTCGATTCAAGAAGAAGTTCAAGTTAGTATTCCAAGTGAAATCCGGAGTCTGGATGTTTACAGAGTTCAAGTTGATTTCCACACCCTTGTTACGTGTTTGGCCGATGTTGTCCATGATGCTGCTGAAACCATTCATCACCGGCACCTTACGGCTCATCAATAGGTCTTTGGTATTGGCTACGTAGGTTTCGATGCTACCACTCAGGCGTTCACCAAAGAAACTGAAGTCGATACCGAGATTGAAGCTATGGGTAGTCTCCCATTTCAAATTGGGGTTACCTACGCTGCCAAATCCCATATAACTACCATTTACACCGGTAGTTCCGTCACCCCAAATATATTTGGAAGTACTCAAGCGGTCCAACGTTTGGTAAGCGCTGATGGCTTGGTTACCATTACTACCGTATGATAAACGTAGCTTCAACATATCTACTCCCTTGTCGCGTGCCTTTTCCATAAAATCTTCCGAACTGATGTTCCAGGCTACAGCAGCCGAGGGGAAGAAGGCGTACTTGTTGTTAGCACCGAAAGCCGAGTAGCCGTCTGCACGTCCTGTCAAGGTCAACATGTAGCGGTTGTCGAAGTTGTAGTTGACACGAAGCATGTAAGACAAGGTAGCGGTTTCCGTCAGGCCTGAAGTTATTTTGATATTTTTCTCACCGGCGTTCATGTTGTGATATTCAGAATCATCGTTCACGAAACAGTCGGCACTCTGATTAGCATTCTGATCTGAAGTTTGTTGCATACTGAACAGTCCCGTCAAATCCAGTTTATGCTTACCGAACTGGTTGCTGTAATTCACCAGGTTTTCCCAAGTATAATCGACGTATTGCCTGTTGTAGATAGAAGCGCTACCTTCCGAATTCTTTCCGCTCAGCGTGTTACGGCCGTAGTAAGATCCTTCGAAAGAATTACGATAGTTATAACCGAAATTCGTACGATAACTTAATCCCTTGACCGGCAACTTGATTTCCGCAAATGCCGACAGAAACAGGTTGCGGTAGTTATTATCGGTCGTAGCATTGATGTTGGCCAGCGGATTGGAGAACAGCGTTTCCTGCATCGGATAATCGACATAGTTGCCGGACTCGTCCAAGAATTTTCCATAGGGGCTCATTTTCAGAGCAGCTTCCAGATTGGGTTGGTTCTTGTCCACGTCTTTGTCGACAAACTGCATACCGATACCTATTTTTAACCAAGCATTGAAATTCTGCACCACATTCAACGACAGATTGGTACGACGAATACCTGTATTCTTCATTACGCCCTCTTGCTTCAGATTGGAAATGGTGGCTGAATATTGGGTAGCCTCTGTTCCACCGGTTACACTCACTGTGTGGCGATTGGTCAAAGCATTGCGGAACACTAAGTCCTGCCAGTCCGTACTAATACCTGCATTGTAAGCTTCGAGTTCTATAGGGTGCAAAATGTTCTCAGGAGCCAGTTGGTCACCTTCCCACTCCAATTTCTCGCGATTGTATTCCTGTCGCATTTGCAGATATTCGGGTCCGTCCATCAAGTTCAACCGACTTTGAGTCTGCTCCAGACCTATCTGTCCTTTATACGTCACTTGCGGCTTACCTTGTTTACCTTTCTTTGTCTGAATCAGGATAACGCCATTCGAACCACGCGAACCATAAATAGCAGCTGAAGAAGCATCCTTCAGAACTGAAAGACTTTCAATGATTTCGGGGTCGATATCGCCCAACGAACCATTATAAGGAATACCATCCAACACAATCAACGGAGAATTGCTGGCTGTCAAGGAGTTGATACCACGTATACGCAACGATTGTTCTTCACCCGGACGGGCATTACCGGTAGTGATACTCAGACCCGGTACTTGTCCGGCCAGTTTGTCCAACAGGTTGTTGCTGGTTACCATCTCCAACTGTTCGGCATTAACAGAAGCAATACCACCCGTCAAGTCGGACTTACGCTGGGAACCATAACCTACGACTACCACCTCGTCCAGCATCTCAGCGTCTTCTACCATCGTAATGTTCATCGGCTGCTGAGAGGCTTTTACTTCAAGAGTCTTATAACCTATATAGGAGATTTCAAGAGTTGCATTGGCACCTACTTCCAAAGCAAAATTGCCATCGACATCCGACACAACTCCGTTGCTGGTACCTTTTTCTTTGA
Organism: Bacteroides gallinaceum; assembly: GCF_030373775.1. Taxonomy (NCBI): domain Bacteria; kingdom Pseudomonadati; phylum Bacteroidota; class Bacteroidia; order Bacteroidales; family Bacteroidaceae; genus Bacteroides; species Bacteroides gallinaceum. The sequence goes on from NZ_JAUDEN010000001.1 coordinate 20,109, forward strand.
CAGAGGCGCCAATGACTGGCATACCCGTCGCATCGGTAATAGTACCTTTTACTTTACCAGCCTGAGCAGGAGCTGCATTGGATACGGCTTTGCGCACAATAATCTTCTTATCGCGTATTTCATAGGTCAAATCAGTTTGTCCCTTCAGAATTTGGTTGACAACTTCTTCGATAGAGGCTTTATTAGCGGATATGGAGATTTTCTTTTTCGTGTTCACATCTTTTGACGAAAAGACAAACGAATATCCAGATGTCTTTTTCAACTCTTCCATTGCCTCTTTGACGGTTATATTCTTGTTTTTCAATGTAATATCTTGAGCAGACATCGTCAGATTAAAGCAAAAGGCTGCTCCGGCTATTAAAATAGCCTTTTGGATATAATTCATAATTTCTCTTTGATTTAATGATTATTACTAGATTCAGGTCGCTAGATTTGAAGAGTTTTGTGTATTTTTGCATGCTCTCCAAACGCGAATGAGGCATTGCTGTGGCTTGGCAGAGTATTCAAGGGGGGGATGTGGCCGCATCCTCCTTTTTTATGCAAGCCTTTCTGTCACTCGGATTTATCCGGAAAGGGAATGTTTCATGGTGTTATTCTTTTTAAGGTTCTACATTAAGTTAGTATAGAATATATATTCCTTTTTCTTGCTTGTATTTCATACGGTTGGTCGAAGAAATGGTTTCCAATACCTGTTCAATGGTGCTTCCCGACATCTTGAAACTACCATAAAAACGAGTATTTTTGAGCGAATCGGCCACTTCTATCTTTACATCGTAATTGCGCATCAGCTTTTTAGCGATGTCCTCCAACAACTCTTCATCGAAAAACAGCTCATCATGGGTCCATATCTTGGAGTTCTGCACCTGAGTACGAGTAGTCTTCATTTCTCCAGTCAATTTGTTCAATGTCACCTTTTCATTGGGCTGCAGATATAACGTTTCCTCTTGTCTGAGGTGATTACACAACTTTACCTTACCCGATAAAAGCGAGACACTGGCTTCCGAATCGTCTGCATAGTTCTTGAAGTTGAATTGAGTTCCCAACACGGTCACATCAACTTCCTGCGTATGGATAATGAAAGGAAGCTGTTCGTTGCGCGATACCTCAAAATAGCCTTCACCCTCCAGTTTCAAATTACGATCGTTAATTCCGAATCCCTGGGAATAGGTCAAACGCGAACAGGCGTTCAACCATACTTGAGTACCATCGGGCAAGTACATACAAGTACGGGCTCCGACAGGAGCTTCGATCACGATATCGGCAAAGGCATTCTCCATGTTTTGCTTTCCTCCCCAATAACCAGCCAGAGGTAACACCAACACCAATACAGCAGCAGCAATACGCCAAAAATATCGAGCAAACGATTGTTGTTTGTGAGGATGAATCTGAATCTCTGCAGTCTGTTTTTTGATTCGATTCTTGAATCTTAAAAAAGCCAGTTCTGCATCGGGTTGGTTTTGCCCATACAAAGTGGATGTAGTATACCATAATTCGATCCGGTCACGTATATAAATACGGTGCGCATCCGATTCGAGACTCCATTGTTTCAGTTGTTCAATGCAATCTCTGTCAGCATGTCCTGATATGTACTGATCTATCAGGCGATCCATTTCGATATATGACTCTTTGTTTGGCATCTTTTTCGACGGTTATATAGTAAAGACAAAATTCAAGGCATCAAGGGTAGTGTAAAATGCTGTTTTTTTCAGATTTTAATGAAAAAATAGAGGAAAAGCACTTCCAAATAGGGAGCCATCTTTTTTTGAAGGAAATCTAAAGCATTCTTTATGTGATACTTGACTGTATTTATCGAGATATTAAGTTCGGAAGCAATTTCTTCATATTTTTTCTCTTCAAACCGACTTTTTTTGAAAACTGTCCGGCAAGCATCCGGCAGCTCCTCTATGCTCTGACGCAACAAGTCCTCCAATTCCTGAGTGAGCATATTTTCCAACGGATGATCTTCGGAAGGAAACAAGTTTTCTATCAGTTGAACATTCTCAGGAAGCAGATAGGAAGAACAGTTTTGCTCCATCCGATAGGTCTGTGAGTTCAATTCGTTCAAGCAACGGTTGCGAACGGCACGAAGCAGATAATTGCGTAGTGGGCCTGAAATTTCAATCTCCGTATGGTGTTCCCACAAATAGAAGATCACATCGTCTACCATCTCTTCGGCAAGGGAAATATCATTGGTCAGCTGAGCAGCAAAACGGCAAAGAAGTGCATAATGTTGCTCGTAAAGGTATTTGAATGCCCTTTCGTCCCCTTGTTTCAGATGCTTTTTAATGAGTGCTTCTTCCATAAATACATTTTGTAGCAGACAAATGTAGTGAAAAACATCGAAAAAAAATAAAGGGCATCCAAAAAACATTGGATACCCTTCACATTAGGATTTGTTTCTATTCTCTTATTTAATGCCCAGCTTGGCCTTGATCTCAGCAGGTACGGCATCTTTATGTACCAGGATGTTCATCGTCTTATAAGCAACGAAAGCTTTGGATGCATACCAAATACCTTTGTATTTACCGCTCAATCCCCAAGAGTTCTTAACCATGAAATATTCTTTACCGGTCTGATCTTTGGCAATACCATAGATAACCATACCATGGTCATCAGTCGTTTCCCAGTTATCGAAAGCAACTTGACGCATTTCCTGCGTTACTTCTACTTCAGGCAAAGGACGAGAAGTCAATTCCTTGCGCTTGTCCGTAGCAGTCATACCTGTCCAGCGAGCCATGTCAGAGCCAGTCAGTTCGGCACCACGAGCTGCATCGGGCATAACAGCGATACCATCACGGGTAAATCCCTGTTCGCTCACGTCGCTACCCCATGCAAAGGTATAACCTGTGCGGATGGCATTGTCCATTACGGCCATCAGCTCGTCAATAGGCAGGTTGTAGGACAAGCCGTTGCGCCAGTTGTCCTGAATTTCAATGGCAAACTGGGTGTAGAAAGGATGGTGAGTATACGAAGTCAGTGACACGTAGTCATCAGGATTGATACCCAGACTGGCGGCAAAGCTCTTCGGTGTGTACTCCGTACCCATATAAGTGAACTTCTCGGGACATTTGCCCAGATAAGTGTCGTAGATAGCACTGATACCGTTCTTCCATACGGGGGTCAGCTTGCTGAAGTTGCCCTTGCCGATGGCTTTTACATAGGCGCCGGCAACGGCATCCAGTTCGTTGTGTACAGGCAGTGAATCACCGTACATGATACCTGGCATGGCTTCCTGCGGCACAAGGCCATAATTCTTCATACAATACATGATGTCATAGAAGCTTCCGCCCGGCGAGAAGGGAGCATCACCGTGATAGCGCACGTAATTAACGGCACGGTCTACCATGGTGTGATGTACAACGAACATTTCGGACAGGTCGTAAGTACCTTTACCCAAGCGCAGCAATTCACTCTCCAAGAAGCCGAGGCTGGAGAAGCTCCAGCACGTGCTCGAACGATTTTGGTTCTTGATGCTGGTGATGGGGTTTTCCTTTACGGTAGTGAAAACGAAGCCTTCTTCTTTGGGCTCAGTCTTCTTCTTGGCCGACATGTCGAAGGCCAGCAATGCCAATGCGGCAACGAGGATTGTTTTTTTCATCATGATTACATTATTTAGAAGTTTTCATTATAAATACAAAGATAATAAAATTACTACAAGAACATTCTAATATTGGAAAGAAACATCTGAATCAATCAAGAAAATGCTAATTTCGTCAATTATCTGCCACTCGCTACTTCTTGTTCCTTTTCCCGAAACTACATTCAATAACATTTTGCGGACTTCTTCTGTCTTATGCATAAAGCCATCCTACTTACTCCGTATCAATGACACCAAGTAAGTTCGTCTGATAGGAATTTACAACGGTTTGGGTGTCCCAATCCGTTGCCACAGAGAGAGCCTGCAAGACTCCACTACATTCCATTTCGCAGGCTCTCACAATGGCAACGGTATTTGGAAAACAGATTGGACTGGGATGCTATCCTATGAATAGGACTTGCTTTATGGAGTTTTTCTTAGCCACCTTTGGGCATCTTGGCCGGGTACGTTTTACCGTGCAAAACTACTGCGGACGGGAGAAATGTCAAGCACCGCCATGGGCTTTCGGCTGGAGGGCTTGACGGAAGCCTTCCGCAAATTTTCTCGTCCCTCCAAAATTGGGGTATTCCGTCCGCACTCTCCGGCCTCATACTTGCCTTATTCTCCCTTGTGTCCGCAGTGGCCATTTGCACGTAAAACGGTATTCCCGGTCAAGAAGCTCAAAGGAGCTTCACAAAAGGGAAAAGTATCAGATTTCACCAACTCTTAAAAACAAGGATTTATGCGGACAAGAAGAATGACTATCGAGCAAGGCCGGAGAGTGGGCATAGACCGCTTTCCCAACTTCCACAAAAGCGGAAGCGTCAGGGCATGAAACGGCTGTACTACGGCAAGGACTGCCTGTTGGTACGTTGTGGCAGCTACATCTACAATGTTTCCGCTGAACTGAGAATTTACTATCAAGCAACCATCTAAAACTTTTCAATTATGTATGAAACAGATTTTCCCGAATACGGGCAGCAATGCGAACTGGTCACACCGTGGCGTGGCTACCATCGCGGAACGATTGTGGGCAGGACTGCAAAAGGCTTTATCGTGCAGTTCAGCAGCGGAGCGGAAATAGAAGTGTATGACGACGAAATAGAATTTGACTGATATGAGCAGACTGATGACACCCCGGTTGGAGGAAGCCTTGGAAGGCTATCCCCTTTATTCCCAGGACGGCAAGGGAAAAGAAGCGGTTTGCCGTGCTATCTTCGCTCTTGGAGCGGTACGCTGGTTCATCCTTGAAGGTGAGAGAGAAGAGAACGACACTATCCTCTTTGGCATCGTGGTAGGACTTGCGGAGGACGAATACGGCTATATCTCTCTTAACGAATTGTCGGAAGTGGAGCTTGACCTTACGGCACAAGGCTTGGGTAAGCTACAAGTAAGGCTACAGGAGAATTTTACTCCTACGCCGTTAAAGAACTTGCAGGACTTCCGTCTGCAACAGTTCTTAGCCAAATTTGAACATTAAAATAACCCGTCAGCCATGGTGCAATCAACCGAGTGCCACGGCTGACATAAACATCAATAACCATGCGAACGAGAAACAAGATTATAAAGGAAGTCATCCAATGTGCAGAGGCAAACGGATGGCATGTGGATGCAGAGAAGCATCAGGACAAGAATATCGTCATTTTTGAGTTTTCCCAATTCACTCCTGCCGGACAGGATTTCTTCTTTTCTGCCACGATGCAAGGACGCAGCCTTGAAAGTCTGGTAAGCGATATGGAAGAGTATTACGAGGGTTTTGACGCTGATTCGGAAGCCTATCTATGGCTGGACGGTAACGGACACGGCAAAAATGGCGCACCTTACCGAATGAAGGATGTACTGGCCGACATGGAAGCGGCGGAGGGTATGGTCTGTAAGCTGCTTGAAGCGGTCAGGGGGCTGGCAGATTGACCACGAATACAAACATGGCCTGCTATATCTCTATTGGTGTGGCAGGCTATGAAATTTTCATCCTATCTCCGTTTGCGCCCTTTCTTCGGGAGGCCGGCAGTCTTGTAGGCAATCAGGTCATCACCACGGAATTGTATTCTCTGGTTGTCCTGCATCCGGAAGAACGGCAACGGCCTTTCCGTATGGGTAATGTAATCATAGATGGTACACCGGTGTATGCCGAGGAAACGCGCCGCATCGCTTACCGAATACGACTGTTCCGGCTTTATCTCTGAAAAATGTTTGCATATATCCATATCCACTTTGTTTTGGCATTAAAGATACAATGCCGAAAATCAAAATGAAACAGGTTAAACATGGGAATACCACGTAGTTTGTAGGATTTTCAGGGAATATGTGTCCGTCTGTTCAGAAAGGTAATCATCTTTACATGAAATGGCAACGGGACAAAAATCTAAAAAACAGATAGGCATATATATTTCAGCGTTGACAAGGTTGACAAGAAAGCCAATGTACAAACTTGATTATACAGCTTACCAGAAATGCTTATTATTCAATACTTTATCTTTTTTTCTTATAGAAATAAGAATAAATATAGATACGTGTGTTTTTGTCAACCATTGGCTACAAAATTCATAGGATTTTCAAAAGCGTCAACGCTTGTCAACGTTTGTCAACGCATCGTTTTTGATGCAAGTAACTGATACGATGCAACTTGTATCTTGTCAACAACGTCAATCCTGAAATGTGTGCAGATTATATTTTTAATAGTCCGTTAAGAATTCAACATATCGGCTAGGCGGCTTCTGCCACTATGCCAAATAGTTCTTTGATAAGTTTAGCATTAAAAGTTCTGTTCGGTTTCATACCGGACTTGCTAAAAATTCTTTTGAGCATATAAATATTACTCAGATAGGCCTTTAGCAGTCCGATGGAAAGCGAGGGATAGTATCGTTGGCGCATGACCTTTGCGATGTTTACCGAGGCCAGTGAGGCATTGAAAGCGAAGTCGAGTTTCCTCAAGTCTCTTGCCTGACAATCATTGAGTCCGGTGAACTGCTTGGAATCCCGAAAGCAAAACTCAATCTGGAATCTTGTACGGTAGTATTCAATGATGTCTTGGGCCGCCATGTCAAGGTCGGTGGAGAAATAGATTTTATGTCCTCCCGATTCGGGATAATGAACCACGACTTTGATGTTGCGTTTCATTGCCTTTGAATATGCCTTGACTGAGTAAGCCCTTCCTCCTTCAATGTCGAGAACCTCGCAACGCTGAAGGTCGAGGTTTTCAAAATCAATCTTCTCGCCCTTGATACGCGGCCGTCCCCGTTTACCTGTGCGAACACCGTCATGTGCATACCACAAGGCGACATCATCACGCAGGCGGCTGATGACATGGAATCCCAGCAGGCAGGCTTCACCCACGAACTTCGCCTTTGAGAACCAGGCGTCTGCAACGACATAACGTGTTATGCGAAGCAGCCTGTCCTTGTGTTTGCGGAGCACGTCAAGATACCAGTCCACAAGGTTGTAATCTTCGCCTTGCTTTTCCAGATACGTCTTGTCCGGCGTCTGTTCCGCACGCAGCATCATACAGTCCCGACTTTGAAATGTAGCTCGCGTCTATGGCAATGGCTTTTCTAACGCTTTCTCCAAACCGCTGCCGCATAAGGAAGAGATTGAACCGCATCCAGTCAAACTCACGTTCGAACAACTGCCGGAAGCGTTGTTCCGAGCTGTCCGAGTAACGGCCCATTTGGGTGAAATTAATCTTTCTTGGCAGTACCATATACAAAATCATGAGTTGGATGAATGCCGTTTTAAAACTTTTGCGTAACTTTGCTGAACAACTTTTCAAAGCATCGGTTACGAGTCCCTCATATTGGTCAAGTGCTGTTCTGTTCATTGCTTTAATGTGTGGTAGGAGACCATTAAAGGTAATGAAAATCAGCTACTTGACCTATTTTATTCTGCTAAACTTTATTAATTAACTTATTTGTTATCAACGGATTAGCTATAAATTTAACGAAGTATTATATTTTGAAATATGCCATAAAATAAAGGCCATCCATAGGATGACCTTAACGAGCATAATCAGATAAACTTGTTCAATTCTTCTACCAACAGATGTACGGTAGTGGAAGATTCTTCCATAGCCGGATTACCATGTGAGACATCGGCAAGAACGGCAGAGGCATTCTTAATGGCCTGCGACTGCAAGTGGAGCAATCGGTTATACATAATAGCCCCGAATCCTTCCGTCTTGGAATAGGGTATTCCTGAAAGCCTTGACAGCATGTCGGCATAACTGTTCCTGTGCAACGCCCCTTTGTAGAGATTGAAGTGCAGCAGGAACCAATATTCAAACGCCTGGTTGCTATAGGCCACCTTGAAACCGTTTTTTTCGGCCAGTGTAATGGCTTCATTGAAGTCCTTTGCAGGAAAATCGTCCTTGTCGAACACTACCCAGCACTGGTCATAAGTCCGCTTCTTCTTTTGGTCGGCGTCACGGATACTAATGGCCTTGCTCACAAGACTGGTCGTGTTCATTGCCTGGCCTACCGCCTTTACCGTGGCGGCGGTCATTCTGAAGGCCTTGAAATAATCCGGTTCCGTGCGGACACCTTCACATACGATGAGAAACGACTGCTTTACTTCTCTCGTGCTTTGGCGGCGTGTCAATGAAGCGGAACGATGGTCTTTCTTTTTTGTCTTTCCCATGGTCATCCCTCCGCCGTAAATATTGTTTCCATATCACCTATAATGGGCGTGGCACCGAACTTACCTTGCAGGTAATCCCGCTCGAAAGGTGAACTGCCACGCACTTTATACTCGGCCAGCGAATAGGCTTCTGTCGCGCCGAAACTATCCTTTTGAGTGAACCATACCTGGTCTCTGCGGAACAGACCTGCACTGAGCAGGAACGTGTCATGAGTGGTAAACAGCAGTTGCGCTCCTTTGGGATTTGTCTCCGCCGAGTTGAAAAGCGTGATAATCTTGCGCACAAGCAACGGATGGAGTTTGGAGTCAAGCTCATCCACCACCAGACGTTTGCCATTGTCCAGCGCATCTATGATAGGATATGCCAAGGAGAAATATTTGATGGTTCCCTCGGATTCGTTTCCGTTAAACGAAAAGGCTACATTATGGGTCGCTTTTCCTTCATCATCGTACTGACGATGGCTGCTTACGATGCGGTTGTCAATCTTGGCTATGCTGTCTATGCCCAAATCCGCATATTTGGCGAAACGAACTATACGCTCACGCATCTTTTCATCGTCCAGATGCCTGATGGCTTGCGACCACATTTTCTCGTCCTCGCTACAGAACAGGACTTGTGTGTCGCCAAGCCAATGCAGGATATTGACGGCGGTCGTTTCGTTGAACTGGGCGGCAGTGGAGAGAAGAAGCGCGTTGCCGCGAACCATTTTCTTGTTGACCAAATCCTGTATCAACGGGCTTTTAGCATGAACGGTGGTTGTTTCCCCTTCGCGGTAGAATATCTCTACCTCTTTGGCACGTTTCCTGTTCATACGGCGGTAAAGCCATTCGGCATGTATAGCTTTGGGGGCTACCTCAAAGCCGTAACGGTAGATGTATTCACCGACGGCGAAGGTGGCCTCCATCGTGGTCGGCTCATGGGCGGTGGAAATGTTCAGGCGGAAGTTCTCCACGTCTATGCTTTCGCCAGCCTGGCTGTTCTTGAACGAATCCATGATGAAACGCTTGTAAAAAGCGATGGCCTTCAATACATTCGTTTTTCCTGAAGCGTTCGCCCCGTAAATCACCGCACTGCGCACGAGTGACAATCCCATGTCGGAAAGCGGAATGACATCATTAGGTTCCGAAAGGGATTCCTTTAGGGTAGTGGCCACGAAGGATAGTTTAAGTTCATCCTTTATGGACAGGAAATTGCTGACACAAAATTCGAGAATCATATATTTAACCTTGTTATTTGCTGATTTTTTGCAAATATACAAGTTTTCTTCCGTATTTGGTAAAGATAGCTGGATTTTCATATCTACTAAATTGATTTATTTCCTTAGTTTGAACTATTCAGCATTGGGCCAACCGAATATTTTGCGGTAAACAACCTGAGCTTATACTGGTAAAACTTATCTTACATATTGGAAGACAAAAGCATGTCACGAAAGATGTCACGAAAGAAATATCTGAACACCAGATAATTGTGTTAGATTTAATCCGCGAGAATAAAGGCCTAACCATATCTGAAATGTCCCTAAAGACAAAGGTGACATTACAACTCTTCAAGAATTAGGCATCATTTCAAGGGAAGGTGTCGCAAAGACAGCTCATGAACTATAGAGCAAGATGAGAAATAATGAACTGCGCTGTTTTATTTCATGAAACCTCATTTGCTAAATCCATTCCGTCTTGAACCATTTCCGTTTCAAGGTCAAGCCCAAACATGTCCTTCAACTGCAAGTAGTCGAAACACAACGCTTTCGGACGGTTGACCTTGACTTTCCTGACCTGTTCGCCGCCTGACATCTCTATCGTGTAATCCGGCAGGCCATTTGGCAACAGTATCGTGAACCTGTCCTGCTTCAGTCCAAGGAATGACGGATGCGATTTGAGGTAGGACATGATGGTTGACCAGTTGGAGCGGTTGGCAGTGGCATTTTGGTTACGGCTATTGAACAGGGAGGCCACGGCAGCCATATTCAGGTAAAGGATGGGACGAGCTTCCATGAACTCGATTTCTTCCTTGGCAGCCAACGGACGGAAGCTCTTCAGGTAGCGGATGCGGTAATGCGCCTTCTCCACACATTTTCCCATCGTCTGGAAGCCTTGCAGCATGTTCCAAAAGTCGGCAACCTCGGAGCTTTCCTGGGCAAGCTCGTTCTGGGCGCGCATACCCTTTACAGCGGTATCGAACAGGTCGGTATAGCTGAAAGGCACATCCAGCACGGTCTCCAACGTGCGGAACGTGGCCAAGGGAATCACCCAGTTGCCGAAAATGCGGTCATGTATCGTCTCGTCTTCCATCTTGGCGGCCAGCTCACGCTTCACGATGAAATAGGTGTCCGCAAAGTTCTTCTCGAACAACTCCCGGTGATTCAGTATCTCTATGGTCAGGTGTGTCAGTCCCAAGTTGCACAGGGCCACCAAATCCTCATAGCGGCTTTTCTCTTTTTGGCTGAACGAGGTCTTGGAAAAGGCGAGGAACAGAACGCGGGTGTAAAGTGCCATGTCCTGCGTGGGCTTGTCTTGTCCACAAAGCACCACGCCCGTACTGACAATGGTCTGCGCCGCCATGCCGTCCGTACCCGTGTTCTTCTTTGTCTGGCCGCCGCCTCCCCAAAGTCCTTTCAGATAGGCAATCTTCCGGATGTCGAGGTCGTTCTTGTACTCGTCGAGCACCACGAGTGTATTGACCGCCTGCGAAACCCTGTCGTTCATGGCTGGTACGGAAGTGACACCGAGATTGGGCGGGTCCACACCGTGTAGAAAGAATGCCTGCAATGAAGTGGCAAGCGTGGTCTTTCCTGTTCCCTTTTCACCGAAGAGATTTAGAATAGGGAAATGCCTCGTGCGGCGGAAGATTACATCCCGGAACAAGGTGGACAACAGATAGCAGAAAGCAACGGTAGCGTTCTCGCCGAATACCTCCATCAGTTGTTTCACATAATCGTATAGCTTTATGCCGTTACGGTTCTCGTGCACCATCAGACGCTCGAACTGAAATATCTCCGGATTGTGGATGTAGATTTTGGACATGGCAGGAATATAGTACGCCTTTCCGCTGACACCACGGACAATGCCGAGGTCGTCCACAGCTTGAAACTTTCCATCGGCAAGAAGTCCGTTGCCAAAAGCGAAGAAGCCTTCTGCGGCATTCCATCCCAATTTGCGAACCCGTTCCGCCGTGTCGGTTTTGGAGTACAGATATTCCTTGACACGGTTGAGCTTGTCTATCTTGGCCAGCCACACATAGTTGCCCACGGAGCCGACCTTCTGCTGGAAGCTGTTCAACGAACACAATTCGGACTCCCTCAGCTCAATGACGCGACATATATTATAGGTGTTCCGCATACGGAAGATGCGTGTGCCGTTGTTTTCGTCCTCGATGTGGAACATCGGTTCCATGATGAAGTTGGAAATCCTTGACGGTTCCTCGTCGTCATCCCCGGTGGCATAATAACAGTTTTCCCGGATGAACAGTCCATGTTGGCGAAGCAGTTCCGCCTCACGCTGCCTCTCATCCATCGGCGTGAGTTTGTCCTGCCTTTTCCGCGCCTCGCCACGGGCTTGCGTTACGGCATCGCGCCATAATTTGGCCTTCCCGTAGATCTTGGCCAGTTCATCAATGCACTGGTTAAACACCAGCTGGTCTTTCACATAGCGCATCAGGTCGGCAATTTCCGACACGCATTTCCGCTCTTCCACTAAAGAATCCGCTATAAGAAAGCGTTTCTGCGCCAGCCAGACAATAAACAGCTTCTCTTTCAGTGAGGTGTAATCCTCCCGGCAATGAATGAAACTATCTGCATCGTTCTTTCCGAATTTCACGTTCCAACCGCTTCCGCCATCAGGGATTTCGGCAAACGGCAGTTCTCTGACGGTTACATGGAAGCCTTTCCTGACAGCTGCTGTCCCGTTTGCCATGACTGCCTCAAATCCCGGCCCGAAGGGTTTGCCTTCACTGACATCGGAATCGGGGATAAAACACAAGGATGAAGTGTATTTTTTCAATAGCTCAAACTGGCTGTCCGTCCATGCTGTACCCAATGCGGCCACGGTATTGTCGTAGCCGACGGACTGCATACGCAGCACGTCGGGCGCACCCTCCACGATGATGAAGTACTCCGCATTGCGTTCACGGCTCGCCCTGTCTATGCCGAACAGACATTCACCCTTAGCATATACCGCACTGTTTGGCGAATTGATGTATTTCGGTGCATTCGGGCTGTTCCCGATGTAACGGGCGGTATAAGCGATGATGCGCCCCCATCTGTTGCGTATGGGAATCATTATCCTGTGTCTGAACATGGTATACACACGACCGTCATCTCCGCGCCGGAGCAACCCCAGCTCGAAAAGTACATCCTCGTCCAGTCCTTTTGTCCGGCAGAACTCCATGAACGCACCTCCGTCACGTGGCGCGTACCCGATGCCTGCGACCGAACAGAACTCTTCCGGCCATCTTCCGTAAGCATATTCACGGGCAAGGCGGCTTTCATCACTGTCCGGCACCAGCAGGCTGCCTACAAAGAAGTCCTGTACATGGCCGAGTGTGGCAAGAAGCGTTTCCTTGTGCCGAATTTTTGCAGTCTGCTCCTTGTCCTGTCCTTCCACATACTCAATGGAAATATTGTGCCGTTTGGCCAAGAACTCGATGGCTTCCATGAAGGAAAGATTCTCTTTCTCCATGATGAATGTGATGGCATCGCCGCCACGGTTGCAGCTGAAACAGTGGAACAGGTTCTTTCCCGGACTGACAGAAAAGGAGCCGGTCCGCTCCTCATGGAACGGACAAACGCCCATCAGGGTCGAGCCTTTCCTTGACAGTCTGACATACGGTTCCAATACATCCTCGATGGAAAGCTCCCTGACCTTATTGATTGTTGACTCGCTTATCATAACGTGGTCAGGAGTTTCCAACAGTCAATTATGGACTGGCCGGAGTATTTTGGCCGGCTGGCATTATCGGGATTAAGCGGCTTGATATAGCCGCTGGCCTTATATTTTCTAAGCGTCTTGTAACTGACACCCAGTTCTGCGCAAGTACGTTTGACCGAATAAACCCCTTCCGGGTCACATGTTGGCACTAATTCTCTCATCCGCTTAATGTTTTATCGTATGCCTGTTCCGTAGGTCTCATAAGTTACAGCACTGACATATCCTGATATTGTTTTCTTATCTCTTTGTGTCTAAACTATTTTCGTTTATATCGGAAGAAGTGTTGTCGAAATAGTCCTGAACCGTGCGTTGCAGGAGGCGTAGGTCTGCCGTCCTGTATTCCACTTTGCCGGGTCTCTTGTAGCATACCACTTTCCCTTGCCGTCTCCATCTTTCGACATTCCGGCGGCCGAACATTTCATAAGCCTTTCTCTGACTGACAAATTCCGGATCGGCATTGTCGGATTTCAAGTACTTGACAATCCTTGCCGCAAGGTCATTCAGAAATGTGTCATAAGGGATTAGGCGGTCTAAAAACTGGAGGAACTGCATAAATCCAGGATTTACAAGGTACGCATTACGGTTATGGTCTGCTTCTCCCTGTCCGTCCGTGTCTTGAACTGACGGTTATAAATGGCACCAAGTTCTGAGGCTTGGGTTCGGACGCTTTTCAGCCTGGAGATGTGGAAGGTGATTTCATCGCCAACTTCGAGTGCGATAAGCGCAGGACGGATTTTTTCCATGTTTTCTGCCATAATATTTGTTTGTTTAATGATTAATGTTTAACTTTGTAGTCGATAATTCAATTTATATCATCGGCAAAATAACATAAAAAGGTTTATATAGCCAAATATTTGTTTGATAATTGTTGATTTAATATTGCAATTTAAGGTTTGACCCATGAATATAGACATAAAAGACGTACATGTGGGGCAGGCTATTGACCAACGCCGCAACGAACTCGGTCTTTCTAAGTCCGAGCTTGGGCGCAGACTTGGCATCCCCCAACAGCATATCAACCGCCTTCTGGAAAGGGAGACGATGGAGACCAAGCGGCTTGTCAAGGCTTGCAAGGCGTTGGACTTTAATTTTTTCGCCTTGTTCTGCCCGGTCAACCCCCAGATATCCGCATACCTCGCGGCAGTAGCATTGGACGGGGGAGATGCCAATAACAACATTGGCGATAGCGGACTTGCAGCCCAGCTTACCGCCGAACAGACCAAGGTGGAAAACTTGAACGGCACTATCAAGCTACTGAAGGAGCAGATAGATAGCCTGAATGCACAAATTATCCGTCTGGACTCCAATCTGAAGGACAAAGACGCAATTATAGAATTACTAAAAGAAAGGAGGCAAAATATGTAACATTGAATACTGTGGTCAATATGATGATTGGCACATAGTAGCGCAGAATGTTTACACCAATATCGGTAGTTATCTGGTTTTCAAATATATATTGCTATCATTTCGACAGCTATTGAGTTTGGATATTCGATGGGAACTCGATAAGAGAAATCAAATTCACGAAACTGTTTGCTATTTGTTTTCTACATAGTACATAACTCATTGAATATGAATATCTAATTAGAGTGGCCCAAGCGGCAATCGAAGACAAACTCTAAAAATCTGCAACGACGTTGATATTTTGCTTCCATCTGCATTTTATATGCAAAACATTTGTTTTTCATTTGTTTTCCCAATGGAGGCTAATCAACTCAATACCAGTAAGGTATTAAAGCGGCGCAGGCTGCAATAGAGGAAGCATAAACAGTATAAGATAATCATTGATTTAGGCTGTAATGGACTGTTTTTTCAGACATTACAGCCTAAGTTGTTTTTAGGCGGTTCGTGCATTTGCCCGCAAAAAATGAGTCAAATAAACAGTACTTGCATACACCACGCATACACTTTTGAACAGTGGCGCATACACCAACGCATACACCATTAATAACTTATAAATCAATCTGATATGGCAACGCTTAAAGTAGTCGTAAGAAAAAAAAGAGAGCTGACGGATTTTATCCAGTGTACATTTGTGTTGTCCACCGTTCAAGAATGGGTTATATTAAAACCGATAAACTCATTACGGACAAGCAAATCACCAAAAATGGAGCCATGAAATGTAAAGCCGATGTAAGCCTATGTAAAGCAGAAAAACCGCTTCGAATTATTTGCACCTTTCAGACCTCCGTCCGCAACTGCCTATAAACAAACAATTTTCGCCATTTTGCCCATCACCATTGAAAAACCGCTTCGTTATACGCCCCATAAAAGTACACCAAATCAAAGCTTTCATTCCCCTCGGATGATGCCGTCAAAAAGACCGTGTATCTTTCGCTTATGGAGATCGAAAAGAAATGGACGATGCCTATTTCAAACTGGGGACTGATTATGAACCAGTTTATGCTTATATTTGAAAACAGAATCCAGATATAAGAAGAAACTTATAACGGAATCCTGTTTCCATTTACACAAAATTTTGGACAGTGTCTTTCCTTTTCCGCACACTGCGGTCTTTCCGTCCGGTTCATTTAATCATGGCACACTTTCTTCATTTATATCATGCCTGCCGCATCTTATCCGCGCAGCTGCTTGTCCATTGCGGCGGCGGCATGACGTCCGTCACCCATTGCCAGAATCACCGTAGCACCGCCACGAACGATATCGCCTCCGGCGTAAATGGTCGGGATAGACGAGCGCATGTCTTCGTTTACAGCGATTGTTCCCTTGCGTCCCAGCTCAAGGCCTTCGATTGAGTTCGGCACAATCGGATTCGGAGAAACTCCTACACTCACAATGGCCATATCAATGTCTATGGTTTCCACTGCCCCGGGAACAGGAACCGGACTCCGGCGTCCCGAAGCGTCAGGTTCGCCCAACTCCATCTTCTGGAGCACCACCTGCTTCACGCGCCCCTGCTCATCAGCGATGTATTCAATCGGATTGTGCAGGGTAAGAAACTCCACGCCCTCCTCCTTTGCATGTTTCACTTCTTCAATGCGGGCGGGCATTTCTGCTTCCGAACGGCGGTAAATGATCATAGCGCGTTCGGCTCCCAGACGTTTGGCAGTACGCACCGAATCCATTGCAGTATTTCCGCCTCCGATAACGGCAACACGTTTCCCGAACGGAACCGGCGTGTCCGAGTCCTCACTTGCAGCATCCATCAGGTTGACACGCGTCAGATATTCGTTGGACGACATGATATTGATGGAATTTTCTCCCGGAATATTCATGAAGTTAGGCAGGCCGGCTCCCGACGCTACAAATATACCCTTATAGCCTTCAGCCTCCAGATCGGCCACACTGACTGTTTTTCCGATGATGCAGTCCTTCACAAATGTAACACCCATCTTCGAGAGGTTCTCGATTTCCACGTCAACGATCTTGTTCGGGAGGCGGAACTCAGGAATGCCGTACTTCAGCACGCCGCCGATTTCATGCAAAGCCTCGAACACCGTTACGTCGTAACCCTTCTTCGCCATATCCCCGGCAAACGAAAGTCCGGCAGGTCCCGAACCCACTACAGCGATCTTAATGCCGTTTTTACCGGCAATCTCCGGCACCGAAATCTGTCCGCTTTCACGCTCGTAATCGGCAGCGAAACGTTCCAGATAACCGATGGCAACAGCTTCGTGTCCCATCTTCAGATGGATGCATTTCGATTCGCACTGCTTTTCCTGCGGACACACACGGCCGCACACGGCAGGCAGCGCGCTCGTCTGCTTCAACACCTTGGCAGCGCTGAGAAACTCACCCCGCTCGATATTTTTGATAAAGGCCGGAATATTGATGCCGACAGGGCAGCCTTCCATACACGAAGGATTCGGACAGTCCAGGCACCGTTTCGCTTCGGTCAGCGCCTGTTCCTCATTCAGCCCCAGATTCACCTCTTCCTTGCGGCTATGCGAACGGTATTCCGGGTCAAGCTCATTCATCTTCACCCGCGGAATGGCAGTGCGTTCCTTCGGTTTCATCTGCTTGCGGAGCACTTCACGCCACGGAGCATTCCGGTCGGTCAGACTGTCTTCGGCTTTGCAAGCCTGCGGATGTTCGTCCAGTTTGTGAATTTCTTCACGCTCCACATCCCTGAAAGCACCCATACGTTTCAGCATTTCATCGAAATCTACCTGATGGCCGTCAAATTCCGGACCGTCCACACAGACGAAACGGGTCTTTCCCCCAACCGTAATGCGGCACGCGCCACACATGCCTGTCCCATCCACCATGATGGTATTCAGAGAAACATCAGTCGGAATATTGTATTTCTTGGTAAGCAGACACACGAACTTCATCATGACAGCCGGACCTATGGCAAAACATTTGTCCACCTTCTCGCGCTTGATAACTGCCTCAACTCCTTCGGTAACCAGTCCCTTGTTTCCGTAAGAGCCGTCATCGGTCATGATAACCACCTCGTCAGAGCTTTCACGCATTTCCTTTTCTAAAATGATCAGTTCTTTTGTCCGTCCGGCAAGCACGGTAATCACACGGTTTCCGGCAGCCTTCAGTGCCTGCACAATCGGAAGCATCGGAGCCACTCCCACACCGCCTCCGGCACAAACCACTGTTCCGAAATTCTCGATATGCGTAGCCTTTCCCAACGGCCCCACCACATCAGTGATATAATCGCCTTCGTTCAGTTCGCACAAACGGGTAGACGACAGGCCGACCTCCTGCACCACCAGCGTAATGGTTCCTTTCACAGGGTCAGCTTCTGCAATTGTCAATGGCATACGTTCGCCCTTTTCCCCCACACGTACAATCACAAAATGTCCCGCTTTGCGCGACTTCGCTATTAAAGGAGCTTCAACCACAAGCTTGAAGACCTTTTCTGAAAAATGTTCTTTTGAAAGAATTCTGTTCATCTTCTACTATCGGATATAAGTTAGTTATTCAAGATCATGTCAGATTGACCCCCACAAAGTTAGCGCAAATAATGACATCTTCAAAAAACTTTTCCAACAGATTAAGCCACCCGACCGATGGTGCATTCTGTTAATAATACGCTCCAACGCGTAATGTTTGGCTCCCTCCGTTTCACATTGTAGAATTATTCTACAGATTTCCACAGTTTTCCCTTTCCGTTCCGACAATCTTCCGCTTCACTATCTACTGATTTGCAGTATTTTATAAACCGTGATGTTCTTTTACCGGCACGCGGGCACATTCTTTGCTTGCACAACAAAAAGAAACCAAAGGAAGGAACATGGAAAAGTTAAAAATCTTATTGCTTTTTGCAATAGGACTTACAAGTCAGGTCCTATTTGCGCAAAACCGCACCATTCAAGGGATTGTCACATCTGCCGAAGACGGAGAACCGCTTATCGGCGCAACTGTTGTGCTCAAGGACAACCCTTCTGTGGGCGCCGCGACCGACATCAACGGCCGCTATACATTCACGATACCGGAAAACGCCAAAGTGCTGGTTGTATCTTATCTTGGAATGAAAACGCAGGAAGTGCGCATCATGCGGAGCAACAAACTGAACATTGCCCTGCAGCCCGACGAACATCTCCTGCAAGAAGTGGTGGTGACCGGTTATGGCAACTTCACGAGATCATCGTTCACCGGCTCGGCAAGTACGGTACGGGCGGATATGATGAAAGACATTCCCGTGATGAGCGTAGAACAGAAGCTGCAAGGCATGACCAGCGGCGTAAGCATTACAAGCAGCTCCGGACAGCCGGGAGCAACCCAAAGCATCCGCATCCGGGGCATGGGATCGTTCAACGCCTCGCAAGAGCCTCTGTTCGTCATCGACGGCGTTCCTGTCACATCCGGAAGCCTGAGTACGGGAGGCTACGACGCTTCGTACATGAACAACTCCAAGACCAACATCATGAGTTCGCTGAACCCTTCGGACATTGAAAACATCACGTCATCAAGGATGCAGCAGCGGCCTCACTGTATGGTTCACGGGCTGCCAACGGAGTGATTCTCATCACAACCAAGAAAGGAAAGTCCGAAAAACGAAAGTCAATCTGAACATTTCAGGAGGGTTCTCCAATTCCGCTGTGAACTTCCGCCCCACACTGAACGGCGAACAACGCCGCGAACTGCTCTATGAGGGCCTGGTGAATTACGCATCCGACCAGGGGATGGAGTCCCCAACCGCTTATGCCGACCAGCAGATTGACAGCTACGCCTCTGTTCCTGCCCTGGGGTATACCGACTGGCGCAAAGAACTGCTCCGCACCGCTACCCAGCAAGACTACGAGGCTTCTGTTTCGGGAGGCGGACAAAGAACCACCTACTACTTTTCGCTCGGATACAACAAGCAGGAAGGTCTGGCAAAAAATTCGGGCCTGGAGCGTTACTCCGCACGCCTGAATCTTACACGCAAAATAGGAAGCATCGCCGAAGTGGGAGCCAACATCATGTTCTCTCAACTGAACCAGGAACTGAATGAAGAGCGTACCTCGGCCATCAACCCCTTCTTTGACGTAGCGGTCAGCATGAATCCGTCGATGACCGTCCGCGATGAAAACGGCAACTATACAGGCGCATACGAAGGATCGACACTCAATCCGCTGAGAGATATCCTGACTGACTATAACCGGACGCGCATGACCAGGATGTTCTCGACAGGATATGCATCCATCGAACTTGTCAAAGGACTGAAGCTGAAAGAAACGCTCAGCTATGACTATAATATCCAGAAAGATTCCCGATACTACAATCCGTTAAGCTCAGCAGGGCCCAAGAGCGGAAGCGACGCGCGCACGGCCAAGGGCTTTATCGAATATGGAAAAATAAATTCGTCCACTTCTCTGAATTACATCCACGCGTTTGCCGGCAAACATCACCTGGATGTGCTTGCGGCCTACGAACTGGAACGCTACGACAACGACCATGCGGTGGGAGAAGCATACAGGCTGCCCTCGGATATTCTTACCGAGCCCGACAATGCCGCCGTCATCAACGCTTTCAACTCTTCTACGCAGGACTACAGGATGATTTCGTATCTCTCCCGCCTGAACTACGACTACGACGGACGTTATTTCGTGGCCGGAAGCTTCCGCAGGGACGGAAGTTCGCGCCTTGCCCCGGGAAACCGGTGGGGGAACTTCTGGTCTGTATCGGGCATGTGGTACATCAGCAACGAAGCTTTCATGAAGCCTTTGCAGAATGTGCTCACCGATTTGAAGATCAGAGCCTCATACGGCGTAAACGGCAACCAGCCCAACAGCCTTTACGGATACATGGGACTGTATTCTTACGGACAGAACTATATGGGAAATGCGGGGTCGTATGAGTCGTCACAGCCTAACCCCGGACTGAAATGGGAAAAAAACTACAATCTGAACATCGGACTTGACGTGGCGTTCATCAACCGCATCTTCGTAAGTCTGGAATATTACAACCGGGACACGAAAGACTTGCTGTATAACATGCCTATCAGCAACACGACAGGATTCACCAATTATCTTGCCAACGTGGGGCAGCTGAACAACAAAGGATGGGAACTTGAACTGCGCACAATGAACTTCTCGACCAGCGATTTCAACTGGACCACCGTCTTGAACCTGAGCCACAACAGAAATAAAGTCGTATCGCTCAACGGACAGCTCGACCAGTCGATCGAAGGCAACTGGTTTATCCATAAAGTGGGCCTTCCCTACTATACCTTTTACGTGAAGGAGTTTGCAGGGGTAGACCCGCAAACGGGAAAAGCCCAATACTATCTGAACACGCAAAACGAAGACGGATCCTATAACCGCGGACTGACAACCAATCCGGATCAGGCACAGTCGGTTCCCTACAAGTCGGTTGAACCGAAAATCTCGGGAGGACTGACAAACATGTTCGACTACAAAGGCTTCGACCTGAGCTTCACCCTGACCTATTCGCTCGGAGGATATTCTTTCGACAGGGCCGGCACTTACATCGAAAACGGGACGAACAGCATTTATGGCGACGGGGCAGGGTCAAAAGGACGCAACCTTCCGGTCTATGCGCTTGACCGCTGGCAGAAGCCGGGAGACCAGACCGACGTTCCCCGCTTCGTGTTCGGTGAAGCACCGGGACCCAACAACTCTTCCCGCTACATCCACAGCACGAACCACCTGCGCCTGAAAAGCCTCACTTTGGGCTATACCTTGCCCAAGCAATGGGTGAACAAGGCGTTCATCGACAATGCACGCATCTATTTTTCGGGCAGCAACCTGCTGACATGGGCAAAATGGAAACAGTATGACCCCGAAACTCCGGTAAACGGAGAAGTGCTCTGCGAAACTCCGCCCATGCGCACATTCAGTTTCGGCGTGCAACTGACATTATAAACACATAAGCAACCTGAAAACATTAAAAAACGATTATATGAAACGATATTCCAAATATTTGCTGCTGGCGGCTTCATTGACAGCCGCCTCCTGCTCCGAAAGCTGGCTCGACCTGAACCCGTCGACTTCTGTCACTACAGAGCAGGCTCTTTCTACGGTAAACGATTTGCAGACAGCCTTAAATGGCGTGTACCGTGAAACATCTCAACACAGCTATTACGGTGACAACTACTGGTACTACGGCGACTGCCGTGCCATGGATGTGCAGGCGCGCGAAGGCAAAGACTCCGGCCAACGTGTGTCGCCCTATTATGAATACAACGCCATCGCAACAGACAATCTCAACATTGTCTTGCCGTGGCAGCGGCCTTACATTGTAATCCGTCAGGCAAACAACATCATCCAGCACATCGATGAAGGAAGCATCACCGACGGCGATGCAGAACAGCTTGCCGCAATCAAGTCCGAAGCACTCGTGCTCCGCGGACTGGCTCTTTTCAACCTGACACGCTTTTTCGGAATGCCTTATACATACGACAACGGTGCATCACCGGGCGTTCCAATAGTCACCAAAGCCGTTACACCTGACTATCTTCCGGCCCGCAATATAGTGGCCGAATGCTATGCGCAAGTAGTTGCAGACATGACTGATGCCTTGTCCGGCCTGAGCAGGGAGCGCCGTGACGGTTATGTCAACTATTGGGCGGCGCAGGCACTGCTCTCGCGTGTCTACCTCGACATGGGCGAATACCAGAAAGCTTATGAAGCGGCAACCGATGTGATACAGAATGCAGGCGCACTTTATTCATTATACACAATCAGCGAATATCCCGGTGTCTGGGGACAAGACTTTCAGTCGGAGTCGCTCTTTGAACTGTATATCAGCACCACAGAACCGTCGGAATGGGGCGGAGGAACAGGAGGAGAAGGTGCTCCGATGGTATATGCCAACGAAAACTCCACCGACTGGAACAACCTGATTCTGACGGAAGACTATCTTACGCTTCTGGAAGAAGATCCGGACGATGTGCGCCACAGTGTCACGCAGTATTCAAGGATCGAAAACAATGCCGCATTGCCCGGAGCCGCCCGCAACCGCAGGGTGTTTCTCGGCAAGTTCCCCGGAAAGACCGGCGACCCGAAAGACAACAACATCTGCATCATACGCCTTTCTGAAGTTTACCTGAACGCCGCCGAAGCCGGCGCTCATCTGGGAGGCGCAGCTTTGTCGGAGTCACGGGGGTATCTGAACACGCTCATCAGCCAGCGCACGCCTAACGCCTCGATGCAGGTAGCTTCGGATGCCGACCTTACGGTTGACCGTGTGCTGAAAGAACGCAGAAAAGAGCTTGTGGGCGAAGGGCAGATATTCTTTGACTTCCTTCGGAACAAGAAAACGATCACCCGCAAGGGAGGATGGCATCTGGGAACGCTGGAAACAGCCAATGCCGAAGTTATCGAACCGACCGACCTGCGCATCGCCCTGCCTATTCCCCAAACGGAAATCGACTCGAATCCGAACGTGACCCAAAATCCGAGATAACATACAAACTTGCAACAAGTCCGCCCCTCGCCTGCAGGAACGCCCCTGAATATCTTTGGCGCATGCCTGCAGACGAAAGGCGGACAATTGCCGACACATGCAGCCACAAACACTTGCCGAATACAAACACAACAAACGCCTCATTAACCTGCGTTCATTTTCTTACCTTTTTCTTTATAGGAAGCAAAGGAAGCCCCCTTGTCATCAGCAATTCCATGTCGCCCACACCGTCATAATATTTAATTTGAGGAGCTGTATCCTCTGGATACAAGCCCAGCTCAGGATAAGCTTTTACTAAAGAATATGAGCTATGTCCTCTGACAAAAGACCTCCAATGCGAATAATTCAATTTGTCAGACAAGCCGATTCTATATGGCGGAGCTTTATACACATAACGTGCCGGCGGTGACTGCACACCGCTAAACGTATATATCGAACGCACCTTCTCGCCGCCCTGCAGAGCAGGAAGCCATTCGCTCCTCACTATCAGAGCAGCAAGAGCATTGCCCATCAGGCTGTCCGCCGTTTCTATATGCAGGTTGCTCACACTCCCGTCACGCTCCACAACAAAAAATCCTGCATAACGGACACGTTTGTCCACTTTCAAACTATCACGCAATGTACGCAAGAAGCTTTTATCACTGCCATACTCACTCCGGACCTCCGGATTAAGCACAATCATGTCAAGGTCCGAAGGGGCAGACGAGGAATTCCTGCAAACTTCGTCCACGCACACGGCAAACTGCGCATTGCGCCCACCGTCATGCGGACGGATGACAACCCTCTCCTCTACGGATACCGGTACCGGACGGCGGCTCTCCGTCAGAGCCGGCTCCCAAAGGGGAGAACGCTTCAGAAGCCTCTCAAGCTCCGACCTGACAGACGCATTGCCGCATCCCTCCACACGGACATCCTCCATACACCCTTCTTCCGAAACCGTATAGCACAGTGACAACGTATCGCAATAGCCGGAGAAATCGGAGTGACGGGGGAAACGGAACCTGGAGGAGAGCCACTTCACGAACGCTTCCCTCCCGTCAAGATAGCCACTCTTCTCTCCCTTCAACGGAAAACGGGGAGGAAGGTGACGGCCCACGCACAGAACATCCTCACGCAACGTGTCGGGCATCAGCGAGGGAAAGTCAACCTCCACAAGCTTATAGATGTCATCCATGCCGCAGCCACCAAACCTGCAACGCGGGGCGCGGGACACTACGCCCTTTATTTCACGCTCAAAGGCAGGGCTGAGCGTGTTCACGCCGCTCGTGATGAAAACCCTTCCGTCCCAAGCCGAACTGACCACGAACCGCTCCACTCCGGCCACGCCGTAACGCGAAGCCCCTTCGGGAAACCTCACGTGGCCGGAAATCCATTCCGCTATTTCATCAAGCGTAAGGAGTGAATCGCCCTGCCCTACGGCAGGCTGCGCATTTGCGCTGGCACAACAGAACAAGAGGGACAATCCTAAAATCTTCCACTTCATTTTATGCCTAATTTAAACATCCTTTCATCTGTCCAAATATACGAAAAATTCTCCTAAAAAACAATACGTTTCCACATATAGAACCACCGTAACCGACAAAAAACATTTCTCTGCCATACACGTTTCTTTCCGAACATAATGACACCGGAAGCGGCTTTTTCATAACCGGACAATCCGTTGAAAGCAACAAACCAGAATCGTTTTCACTGCAAAAGCAAGGCATCATCCCCTCCAGAAAGCTCTCCGAAGAAGAAAAACAGCCGATTACAAGTCCAAAATGTCCCGACATTCAAAGCAAAACACCGCGGTCTTTTCACAAAAACGAGCCGACATTTGCAGTAAAATGTCCCGTCACATAAAACAAAAGGCGGCGGAAAGCCCTTTCAGCCGTCCTCAAGCCGCCTTCTTCTCTCCGAAACGGACGAAGAAAAGCACAAAGGCAAAAAGACGAAAAGAAACTCCTCTCCCGGAAACGACGACAAAAAGCAATGAAAAACGCAGCACAGAAAAACATTTTCCGGAAAAAGGCACAACCGTCAGACAACCGGACCGCATTGCGATTCATCTTCCTGCGTTTTTCCCTGCCTCCCCCACATCCGGCCGCAAACAGCGCATTCTCATCAGGCGGAAACAGCATTTTGTCAGAATGTCAATCCCTCCAAAAGAAAGAAGAAAAACGCCTGCACGCCAGTCCGGAGAGCAGTTGGTTAAATACGCAACCTTTTCAATTACAATCATTATGCCGGGCGACAACGGACAGACAGACAACGGCTTACAATTACGAAACTATTTTATTTATCAATTTCCAAAATGATTTGTCCGGAAAAAACGGATGTGGTATCAAATTAAAGACTATCTTTGTGAGGTTACAACCAACAAGAAAAGCATGAACGAATTATTGGCAAGAATCAAGCGACAAATCAACGACGGCGACGTGGACGGAGCCATCATCAGGCTGAGGGAGATTATGGCCGTTTCGCCCGAAACGAATGCCGAAGCCTATTACCTTCTGGGAAATGCTTACCGCAAGCTGGGCGACTGGCAGGGCGCGCTCAACAATTACCAGGAGGCTATCGCCCTGGATCCCGAAAGCCCTGCGGCTGAAGCGCGCGACATGGCGCTCGACATCCTCAGCTTCTACAACAAAGACATGTTTAATCAATAAAGATACGTAAGACTTATGGCTAAAATGAAAGGTGTGGTCGTTGTGAATACCGAACGGTGCAAAGGATGCAACCTCTGTGTGGTTGCCTGCCCGCTCCACGTATTGTCACTCACCCCGAAAGTTAATCAGAAAGGATATAATTTTGTCCAGCAGGTAGTGGAAGACACCTGCAACGGATGCTCTTCATGCGCCATCGTGTGCCCCGACGGATGTCTGACCGTCTACAGAGCAAAGTGTGAAGAATAGAATCAACTACAAAAAAGAAAAGAACTATGACAGAAGAAGTCGTTTTAATGAAAGGTAACGAAGCCATCGCGCACGCGGCTGTACGCATCGGCGTGGACGGTTACTTCGGATATCCTATCACTCCCCAATCGGAAGTATTGGAAACTCTTGCCGAGCTGAAGCCGTGGGAAACGACCGGAATGGTCGTCCTCCAGGCCGAAAGTGAAGTTGCGGCAATCAACATGGTATACGGAGGCGCAGGAAGCGGAAAGATGGTAATGACCTCGTCTTCAAGTCCGGGTGTCAGCCTGAAGCAGGAAGGAATCTCCTACATCGCAGGCGCCGAGCTGCCCTGCCTCGTGGTGAACGTGATGCGCGGAGGGCCGGGACTGGGCACAATCCAGCCAAGCCAGGCCGACTATTTCCAGGCCACAAAGGGCGGAGGGCATGGCGACTACCGGCTTATCGTGCTGGCTCCGGCATCCGTGCAGGAAATGGCCGACTTCGTTGACCTTGCCTTCAAGCTGGCATTCAAATACCGCAACCCGGCCATGATCCTTGCCGACGGAGTAATCGGGCAGATGATGGAGAAAGTGGTGCTTCCGGCACCCCGCCCGCGCCGCACCGAAGAGGAAGTGATCGCGCAATGCCCGTGGGCATCAACCGGATGCAAGGGACGCAAGCCGAACATCATCACTTCGCTCGAACTCGACCCGGCCGTGATGGAACAGCGCAACCTGCATCTTCAGGCCAAATATGCGGAAATCCAGGAGAAGGAAGCCCGCTACGAAGAAATCCACTGCGAAGATGCCGAATACCTGATCGTCGCCTTCGGTTCGTGCGCGCGCATCGCGCAGAAGTCGATGGAGCACGCACGCGAAATGGGCATCAAGGTAGGACTGCTCCGCCCCATCACGCTCTGGCCCTTCCCGGGCAAAGCCATCAAGGAAAGAGCCGGACAGGTGAAAGGCATACTGGTGGTGGAACTCAACAGCGGACAGATGATTGAAGACGTGCAGCTGGCCGTCGAGTGCAAGGTTCCGGTTGAACATTTCGGCCGTCTGGGCGGCATCGTTCCCGATCCGGACGAGGTGATTGAAGCAATCCAGACCCAACTGATAAACAAGCAGTGACATGAACATCCAACTGATTAGAAACATACTGAACATTCTGTTCATGGTCGGAGCCGCCGCCTCCATTGTCCTTTTCTTCACCGCAAGCGAGGACTATCCTTTCCTGTACATCTATGTATGTATGGTTTCAATCGTCATCAAAATGGCAGAGTATGTACTGCGTTTCTTGCAAAAAGACAAAATTAAAAGAAGAAGGAGAAGAACATTATGACTAAAGAAGATATAATGAAGCCCGAGAACCTGGTTTATCAGAAGCCTCGGCTGCTGAACGATAACCCTATGCACTATTGTCCGGGATGCAGCCACGGAGTAGTGCACAAGCTGATTGCGGAAGTGATCGAAGAAATGGGGATGGCCGAAAAGGCTGTCGGCATCAGTCCGGTGGGCTGCGCCGTGTTCATGTACAACTATCTCGACATCGACTGCCAGGAGGCCGCCCACGGACGCGCCCCTGCCCTGGCCACCGCCATCAAACGCCTGTGGCCCGACCGGCTGGTGTTCACCTACCAGGGCGACGGTGACCTTGCCTGCATCGGAACGGCGGAAACGATCCATGCGCTGAACCGCGGCGAAAACATCACCATCATCTTCATCAACAACGCCATCTACGGAATGACCGGCGGACAGATGGCTCCGACCACGCTGCTGGGCATGAAGACTTCAACCTGCCCTTACGGACGCATCCCGGAAGTGCACGGCTATCCGCTGAAGATGACCGAAATAGCAGCCACCCTGCAGGGGACCTGCTACGTGACCCGCCAGTCGGTGCAGTCGGTAGGAGCCATCCGCAAGGCGAAAAAGGCCATCCGCAAAGCTTTCGAAAGCTCGATGCAGAAAAAAGGCTCAAGCCTCGTGGAAATCGTTTCGACATGCAGCTCCGGATGGAAGATGACTCCGGAAAAGGCAAACAAATGGATGGAAGAGAACATGTTCCCGTTCTATCCGCTGGGCGACTTGAAAGATACAACTGAAACCAAATAAATCCTGAATCGTATGAAAGAAGAAATTATCATAGCCGGCTTCGGCGGACAGGGAGTGCTTTCCATGGGAAAGATTCTCGCCTATTCGGGACTGATGGAAAACAAGGAGGTGACATGGATGCCGGCATACGGACCGGAACAGCGCGGAGGTACGGCCAACGTGACCGTCATCATAAGCGACGAGCGCATCTCCTCTCCGATTCTCAGCAAATACGACACCGCAATCATCCTGAACCAGCCCTCGCTGGCCAAATTCGAGAGCAAGGTGAAACCGGGCGGCGTACTGATATATGACGGATACGGAATCATCAACCCTCCCACACGCAAAGACATCCGCGTGTTCCGCATTGACGCCATGGACGAAGCGAACGAACGCAAGATGGCCAAGACGTTCAACATGATCGTGCTGGGCGGTCTGCTGAAGATCCGTCCGATCGTATCTGTCGAAAGCGTGGTCAAAGCACTCTACAAGACGCTTCCCGAAAGACACCACCACCTGATTCCGATGAATGAAGAGGCCGTAAAAATCGGCATGGACATCATCAGGGAGGTGGAAAAATAAAGGAAACAGACCGCAGACAAGGCAAACAGACACGGAGCCGCAGAGAAAATGCCGGATGCTCATCCGCATAAATCCCTGAAGCTCCGTGTTTCTGCGCACGGCCGCCTGACAATCGCAGCGCGGCTCCATGCCAGAATCCGGCCGATCATTCCGGCTTAACTTGTTTTTTGACTGCCACTCTTATCTTTTCGCATTTTTATTGTATCTTTGTCCCGTTATGAAAAAGATACTTTTTGCAGCGATACTCATCCTCTTGTGCGGCAATCTTGTTGCGCAGAACATGATACAAAACCAATACAGTCAGTACGGCACATCTGCTTCCGGCCTCAACAGCAACCAGTATGACCGGAACGGAAATCCTATTGACACTACTTCTGTCATAGATGCCAACACGATACCTATCGGACTTCACGCATGGAAGATTGAAGAAAGGTTCGGAGAAAGGACACCCGTACCTGTAGACACGCTGATGCACGGATTCCAGAACACCAACGACACCGGAGGTCCCACCGGACACTATTCTTTTTTGGGAAACCTGGGAGCGCCGCGCATCTCGCACGTATTCTTCGAACGCAAGGATCCGGGACAGTTCTTTTTCTATGACCCGTACGATTTCACGGTACGCAAGCCGAGCGACGTCATCTACACCAACACAAAGTCGCCCTTCACCAACCTCACTTACTACAAGCAGGGTGACGGCAGGTATGGAGAAGAAAGGTTCAAGGCTTATTTCGCCGTAAACGTAAACAAGCGTCTGGGATTCGGATTCGACATCGACTATACGTACGGACGAGGAAAATATCAGAACCAGTCGACCGCCCTTTTCAACGGAAACCTCTTTGCATACTACCACGGCGACCAGTACGAAATGCATTTCAACTTCATCAACGAAAACCTGAAGGTGGCCGAAAACGGAGGTATAACGGACGACAGATACGTAACGAACCCGCTGGAAATGGCAGAAGGGGAACGCACATACGAAACCTACAACATTCCCACCAACCTGGTTGACATCTGGAACAACAACACAGGCTACCATGCGTTTCTGACACACCGCTACAACCTGGGGTTCTACCGCGACGTGACGCAGGAAAACGATACGGTCACCAAGCAGGTATTTGTCCCGGTAACGAGCTTCATCCATAGTGTCAAGGTGGATGTAGACCGCCGAAAATACGTGTCATACGATGTAAGCCAGAACAACGATTATTTCGAGCACAACTATCTGGGAACCGACTCATTGGACGTAACCCGCCATTTCTCCATCAAGAATACGGTGGGGATTGCCCTGCGCGAAGGTTTCAACAAGTGGGCAAAAGCAGGGCTTACCGCTTTCATGAGCTTTGAACACCGCAGCTTCACCATGACGGACACCATCACCGGAAATCCGAGACAGCGAATCGCTACCGCACACAAGGAGAATGTGCTGTCAATCGGCGGACAGCTGATCAAGCAGCAGGGAAAGACTTTCCACTACAATGTGACAGGAGAAATCGCGATGCTGGGCGAAGATGCCGGACAGTTCACGGTGGAGGGAAACGGGGACTTAAATTTCCGCCTCTTCAACGACACTGTAAGACTGGAGGCCAACGCATACATCAAAAACCTGAATCCGACTTTCTACTTCCGTCATTTCCATTCCAAACACTACTGGTGGGACAATGACCTGTCGAAAATAATGCGCACCCGCATCGAAGGGAAGCTGAGCATAGACCACTGGCGCACCCAGCTGAAAGCCGGAGTGGAAAACATAACCAACTATACATACCTGGACAATGCTTCCGTAAAATACACCGCCGAGAACGGAGATGTGAGCTACAAGAATGACATGGCCGTCCGGCAGCATTCGGGAAGCATCCAGGTGTTCAGCGCAACCCTGAGGCAGGACTTTAAGCTGGGAATCCTTCATCTGGACAACGAAGTGACCTATCAGAAAACAAGCAATGCAGACGTGCTCCCGCTGCCGGAACTCGTGCTTTACCACAACCTGTACATCAAGTTTGCTCTGGCAAAAAAAGTGCTCAACATAGAAATGGGAGCCGATCTGAGGTATTTCACCCAATACTATGCGCCCGACTATGCGCCTGCGATCGGGCAGTTCTATCTGCAAAACCGCGATACCAGATACAAGCTGGGAGCTTATCCGATGATTAACGGATATATCAACCTGCACCTGAAACGGACAAGAATCTTTGTGCAGATGTATAACCTGCTTCAGCGCGACGGCGACAAGAGCTACTTCTATATCCCGCATTATCCGCTGAATCCCCGTATCCTGAAAATCGGAATCTCGTGGAATTTCTTCGACTAACGCCAACAACCCTCTACATTCATGCTAAGGAAACACACATATTATCTGGCAGCAGGCGGAATTGTCGTCTTGCTCATCATAGGCGGACTCATCAGTGAAAAGAAGGATGCAAAAGAGCAGACCGCCCCGAGAGATTATCCGGAAATAATGGAAGCGGGAGCACTGAACGCCGTAACAGAATACAACGCCATCAGCTACCACGTGGACAAAGACACCATCGACGGATTCGACTATGAACTGCTAAACGCATTTGCCGAAGAAAAGAAGCTGAAGCTTTCGGTTACTCCGGAAATGAGCTTTGAGGAAAGGCTGGAAGGAATAGTCAAAGGGAAATATGACATTCTGGCAACAGGAACGGTGGTTACCACCCAGTTCAAAGACTCGCTGCTTTTCACAAAACACATCCTGCTAAGCAAGCAGGTGCTGGTGCAGCGGAAGAAAGAAGAAGGAAAAGACAGCCTCTATATCAACAGCCAGCTGGAGCTGGGACACAAAACGCTGCACATCATAGAAGGCTCTCCAGGACTGCTGCGCATCCATAACCTCATCAATGAAATCGCGGATACCATCTATATCAGACAAGTGAAAGACTACGGTCCCGAACAGCTGCTGGCAATGGTTTCGGCGGGCGACATCGACTATGCCGTATGCGACGAAAACATCGCTTCGGCCTCACTTGCCGCATTCCCGAACCTGGACATCAGCAAAGATATCGGATTCACCCAGTTTTACGCATGGGGAGTAAACAAGCATTCGCCCGTCCTCCTCGACACGCTGAACAACTGGCTGGAGAGATACATGAAAACGGACAAATACAAAAAACTGTACAAAAAATATTTCAACTAAACTTTCAGGCCTATGAGAATACTTGAGAACGTAAACTGGGGCTTCATCGGCTGCGGTGAAGTGACAGAGAAGAAGAGCGGCCCCGCATTCAACATGATTGAGGGATCGAAGGTTGTGGCGGTGATGAGCCGGGAAGAAGAAAAGGTAAAGTCGTACGCCATGCGGCACGACATCCCAAACTGGTATACCGATGCCCAGGAACTTATCGGGGACGAAAATGTAAACGCAATCTACATAGCGACTCCCCCTTCGTCGCATGCCACATTCGCCATCATGGCCATGAAAGCAGGAAAGCCGGTGTATATCGAAAAGCCGATGGCCGCCAGCTACGAAGACTGCACACGCATCAACCGCATCTCCAAGGAAACGGGCGTGCCGTGCTTTGTGGCGTATTACCGGAGGTATCTGCCCTACTTCCAGAAAGTGCGCCAGCTGGTTGAGGAAGGAGAAATCGGCAATGTAATCAATATACAGATCCGCTTCGCCCAACCTCCGCGCGATCTTGACTACAACAAAACGAACCTGCCGTGGCGCGTGCAGCCCGACATCGCAGGAGGCGGTTACTTCTACGACCTTGCCCCTCATCAGCTGGACTTGTTGCAGGACATGTTTGGCTGCATTCTTGAAGCGGAAGGCTACAAGAGCAACCGGGGCGGACTGTATGAAGCTGAAGACACCATCAGCGCATGCTTCAAGTTCGACTCCGGACTTCCCGGATCGGGCTCGTGGTGCTTTGTCGCCCATGAATCGGCAAAAGAAGACCGCATTGAGATAATCGGCGACAAGGGAATGATCTGCTTCTCTGTCTTCACCTACGAACCGATAGCGCTTCACACGGAAAGGGGACGTGAAGAGATTCTGCCGCCCAACCCGCCGCACGTACAGCTCCCGCTGATCAAAGCGGTGGTAGAACACCTCCAAGGCAAAGCCATCTGCACGTGTGACGGCATCAGTGCCACGCCGACCAACTGGGTGATGGACCGCATTCTGAACAAGCTGTAAGAAACAGGGCGCACCAAAGAACAAAGCCGCAAAGTCCGGAATCTCTTCTGAACTTTGCGGCTTCAGTCTTTTCTACAATATGTATTTCGCTTAAAAACGCACGCCTAAAGTAAACAGCAGCTGATGACGGTTGTGGTTAACTTTCGCTGCAGAATTACGCCCTACAATCGAGTTTCCGTCATCGGAAAAGCGATAGTCGTCAAACATATAAAAATCCGACTTATAGAAATCATATCTATATGCCACATCGCAATAGAAAGCCGAGCCTCTATATCCAAGTCCCAAAGTCACAGTGTTGCGTGCCTTCAGATTATGGTACTCCGGATCCGTGCGTGTTTCATCAAAAATAATCTGATCTGCATAGTTCGTGACCAGATTCGGAACATAACGGGCAGAATTGTC
Organism: Bacteroides gallinaceum; assembly: GCF_030373775.1. Classification (NCBI taxonomy): domain Bacteria; kingdom Pseudomonadati; phylum Bacteroidota; class Bacteroidia; order Bacteroidales; family Bacteroidaceae; genus Bacteroides; species Bacteroides gallinaceum. Next base: position 53,178 of record NZ_JAUDEN010000001.1, read on the forward strand.
CTTAATCGGTGAAGTCACATAATTATACCCTGCACGGAAACTGAATGCGGGAGAAAACTTGGCTTCCATCCCGACACGGAAAGTATGCGTATCCTTCAAGTATTTGTCTACAGCTTCATTGGAGGAAGTGAGATCATAATTGTCCAGATCCTGGAACTTCACCGAACCGTATGCCGCATATTCGTATTCCGCACCGATAGCCAAGACATCACTGACGGTTGTACCCATGCTTACATTCACTTTCCACGGTGTATTCATCTGGTACTCCCACACATAGCTTCCCCCAGAAAAATAGTCCGAAAGATTCTCTGTATGTGGTTGAGGCATAGCCAACACATCCGTACTCAACGAAGCATGATAGCGGTCGGTCACAGAATACCACACAGGAGTATGCACTGCCAGACCGATGCGGAACGGAGAATACTCGAACGGACGGATAATAGCTCCAAACTTCAAGTCGACTCCTGTTCCGTCGGCACTATACCAGTTATTCAAGGTAAAGCCACCGTTATCGTTCCCGTTGTCATCAAGAATATTTTCATAATACGACGAATAGCGGTTATAGTTGATGTCATAGATGCCCAATGTCAGTCCGAAATAGAAACGGTCCTGCACGTTGAACGAAACATTCAGGTCATAAGCATTGATGCCCCCTTCTTCACGGCTGTAATACTCGCCGCTGGCACCGTTCCAGCCCATCATATAGAAACCGCTGTCGTCTGTCACATCATCCACCAGACCGGTACGCACCCCCATCGAACCAAGGAACGGAGTGCCATAATAATTAGATGAAGTATAGGGGTTTTCTGCGTCAAGAAGGGCGTTGTAACTGTCCTGTGTCGCATATGCCCCCGTTCCCAACATCATATCCTGCATCTGCCATGTCAGCGACGAGCCGTTCAAGCTCCCTCCCGAGGAGAACTGACGGTTGAAGTTGGCCACCTTATGATAATTGAAAGCAAAGTTCAGATAACGCAGGCTGGTCTTGTTGCCTATCTTCGAGCTGTATACGATGCCGGCCTGATCAAACGAGGCACGTGTGCGGTCATCTTTCAGCACCGTACCTTCCAAGGTGCTCTCGGTCATATTTTTATTGAACCCGAACGACACAGACACATCGTGGCTTCTGAACAGGCCGATACCTGCCGGATTTGTCCCTATCACAGAAATGTCCGCTCCCAGAGCACCCATTGCCCCGCCCATGCCGACAAAACGCGCAGTACCGTTCAACTCAGATCCCGAAATACGGGCCGCATCATATTGAGTTTGGGCCATGGCGGACGATACCGCCATGAAGGCCACTCCCAAAGAATATATTCTATTTTTCATTTTCTTCCATGTTTTTTCAGTTCATTCATTATGCACGTCATCTTCTGCGGCCGCCTCCGCCGCCTGAAGAGCGAGTTACGCTTCCGCCTCCGCCAGAACCACGACTGAAGCTACTGCCGCTGCCCCGGCTGAAACTGCTGGAACGGGAAGTGTTCTGATAACTGCTGCGTGTATTCGTGTTATAATTCCTCTGATTCCCGTAATTTACGCTGCGACGGGTGCTGCTCGGACGGTTATAAGTAGAGCCGCTGCGGTCCACTCCCATACTCGGACGCGTATATACGCCCTGTGAACGCGATCCGGCACGTGTTCCCGTAACCGTTTCTCCCCGTCCGCGAATGGCAGTTCTTCCTGAACGCACGGAATTCACCTCACCCCTTGTTCCAGACGATCCCTGCACGACGCGTCCTATTGAAGAACGGCGCACGGAAGAAGCGCCCCGACCCAAAGCGATATTTTCCGAAGGGCGACGCACGCCGTAGACAGTTCCACCTGAAGAACGGCGCGTCACCGAAGTTCCAGCCCGCTGATACCTTGACGGACGGTAGTCGGTGTAGTCTCCGCGCCAGCCGCCTCCCCATCCGTAATAAGGATAGTGATGGTGATGCCAGCCGCCCCAGTAGCCTGCATACCAGCCGCCGTACCAGCCGCCCCAATAGCCGCCGTACCAGTATGGAGAATACCAGCTGCTGTAATACCACGGAGAGTACCAGCTCCACCCCCAGCCCCAGCGCGGACCGGCTATGCTCCAGTTCCAGCGCCAGTCCCACCACAGCGGATTGGAATAGGTCGGGAATACATAAGCATAAAGCCCGTCATCGTATACGTTCCAGTCCCACGAAGGGAAAGCGCCGTATACCACGTCCCAGTACAGCGGACTGCTGACCGGAATGGCATACGCCGGGCTGCGGAAGCGGACGATCCGCATGGCATATTCATAGTCATCCTGCGAACCTTCGAAACCGTTCACCCATTCTCCACGCTCGCCAACGGGCTTCTCCTCGATATATAAGGTATCATTCCGATAGCTGAACGTATTGTCGCGCGAAGTATAACGCCGGTTGTACTCGTCTACATCGCGCATCTTTCCAGCAGCATCCTTCACTACAACCGTAGATCCCGGAGCCGCATACACAGTTGTGTTCGACGACTGTTTCGGAACCGCCACCGTCCTCTCAACCGGAGCGGCGGCTTCCTTCTTCGCTTCCGTCTTCTTTTTCGGAACGAAATAAAGGTCGTCGTTACTCTGAGCCATCACCAGCCACGGAAAGCCGGCCAACAGCAGCGAAGCAAATATTCTACTTTTCATCATATCGCCTTAATTTTATAATTCCCCTTTTTATTCTGATACAAATTTAGGAAGTTATTCGGAGTCTGCAAGCAGGAAATCCCTATTTCCGCATAGGGATTTCCCTAAAAGCTGTATCTTTGTGCACGGACAAACAACGATCCGGCGGAACCATGTTCCGCCACACTAAACCCGCGATATACGTATGAAATATTTTGAAGTAACCTTTAATGTGCAGCCGTACAGTGAAACGGCCACCGATGTACTGTCGGCACTTGCAGCCGACATCGGATTCGAGAGTTTTGTTGAATGCGAAAAGGGCATGAAGGCCTATATACAGCAGGCATTGTTCGACGAAGACACGCTGAAGCAGACCGTAGGAAACTTTCCCATTCCCGGCACGGCAATCACCTATACCATCGACGAACCGGAAGACAAGGACTGGAACGAGGAATGGGAAAAGAATTTCTTCCAGCCGATTGTCATCAGCGACCGGTGCGTCATCCACAGCACTTTCCACAAAGATTATCCGAAGGCGGAATATGACATTGTCATCAACCCGCAGATGGCTTTCGGCACAGGACACCACGAAACCACCAGCTCCATCATAGCCGAGCTGCTGGACGCAGACCTCAGCGGAAAATCGGTGCTCGACATGGGGTGCGGAACTTCCATCCTCGCCATACTTGCCAGCATGAGAGGGGCCGATCCCGTAACCGCCATCGACATCGACGACTGGTGTGTGAACAACTCGCGCGACAACATCGCCCTGAACCGCATCTCAAACATTACGGTAGAACTGGGGGACGCATCCCTGCTGAAAGGACGGAAACCGTTTGACGTGATCATCGCCAACATCAACCGGAACATCCTGCTCAACGACCTGCCGGCCTATGCCGCCTGCATGCATCCAGGCTCTGAAATCTACATGAGCGGCTTCTATGTGGAAGACATCCCTGCCATCCGCGAAAAAGGAGAAAGCCTTGGAATGGAGTTCGTGCACCACCGCGAGAAGCGCAACTGGGCCGCAGTGAAGCTGGTCATGAAAAACCCCGGTTCCGCCGGCTGACAGAAACAGCCTCTTCCGCCAGTGAAATACGCTGGCGGAGGCGTAAATACATTCATCTCCAGCCTGGAGATATGCATCTTTAGCCTAAAGACGTGTATCTTCAGGCTGGGGATTTGTATCTCTAGGCTGGAGATACAGAATCTGATGTGCAACCATTCATTTTCCGCCGTCTTTAAACGAAATCCGGAAACTGTCATCTCGTAACCAACAAAAGCGCGTCAACCGCTCCTCCCCAACAGCAATATGCAGACAATCCAGCACAGACCTTCCGTCACATCATCGGACACCCCGGCAGCTCTTGCCATGCCGGAATAGTCCAGACAGGCAAAAAACAGAAGGACAAAATACAAAGTGACAAAGTATGAGGCCTTCCGCGCAAACAGAAAAGCCATGCCCCGGACAATATCACGGTCGGACACATAAGTGTCGGAAGAGAAACCGTAAACAACCGATGCCAGGCCAATTCCCAATGATATCAGACACCAGATGCCCTCCTCGAACGACGACCCGGAAAGCGTGCCGCTCACGCTCCGCACCAGATTCCACGGTCCCCACGCAAGAACAGCAAGCGCACAAAAATAAACAAGGAAAAAAGACACAGACACAAACAAGGCATGACGTTCCTTATGCGAAACAGAAGCTTTATGCCTAAAAAACTTCAGGCAGATTCTCCAAAGACCGGAATGAAAGAACAAGCCGCAGCCGAGAAACAGGACCAGCACGACAGGAACAACCTCCGAACAGACATAAAGCTTGCCCGCATAATGAAGCATCCAGCGCAGGCCTTCGCCGCTGAACAGACTTTTCACCCCCTCCCACTCGTAAACAGTGCCTACCCACGACATAAACGCAGCAAGCACCGTGAGCAGGAAAAAGCAAGCGGCCGGATGCAACAAGGATTTTCTATTCATCGTCAGGCTCCAGGTTATCGATATCCAAAATACGTAGTTCGAAGGCCCGTGTCACCAGCCGGCAGGCATTTACGCCAGTACGTTCGCTGGGCTTGAACAGGCGGTTGACAAGCTCGTTCTGACGCTTCTCTATCGACTTGACCCCAAACGGCATGCCTTTGAGGTTTGTGATCATTTCTTTCGTATACCCCAATGCCAGATGACGAAGCAGGCGTTCGTCATATTCGTCGATATCATAATCCACAATCGCTTCCTGCCTGCGCTGTTCCGCTTCAACCGTCTGCTTGAAACGCTCTACGATCTTCTCAAGAATCGGATAATTGAATACCAAGCGTTTGCCGTCCATAACAGCCTGCACATCGGTTGCTGTAAGCAGTTCGCCGGTTTTCAGGATGATACCCACCGCCCCTGCATTAAGCGCGTCGACCCAAAGTTTCTCATTGAGCACCTCGCCCGTAAAGATAAGCACTTTCAGTTCCGGACGTTCCCGATGCAGACGGGAGCATATTTCAACACCGATTGTAGTCGAGCCTCCCAGTCCAAGATCGAGCAACACCATATCGGGCGTCTTCGCTTCAAGCAGCGTCCAGAACTCTGCTTCGGTCATAGCTGTCCCTATAACTTCAGCATTGGGTATCTCATGACGAAAAATCTCTTCAGTTCCTTTCAATTCGAGTTTTACGTCTTCAACAATAATCACTTTAAATTTATCCATATTATGCAAATTCTGTCTGTTTTCATTTGTTCTTCCTTCGGAATGGTACAGTGAACCATACTGCAAATCCACCGCCCTCTGCCCGACAAGCGTTTATACGGCAGCCTCTCTTTCCTGCAAACTCATCATGATCACGAACAATCTGCTTGCAAACAAGGTATTCTGTCCCGGTCAAAGTCATCCCATCGGCTCCGCCGCACATTCTCCGTTTGTCGGGATAAAAAAGACCGTTCAGTTCTTCCGGAGTCATCTCGCGCCGGCTGTCGATAAAGTCAGTCCGCACGAAATCGCCATCCTGACGGATTATCAGTTTCAGATGCCCCGGCATCCGCACGCGCACGGCTTCGTCTATCAGGTTTTGCAGGAGGAAGAGCAACAGCACGGGATCACCTGTAGCGCAAAGAGGTTGCGATTCAACCGTCAGCTCCACGGCAAAATCCTGCTTACGCATCAGCTTGCTGAAGTATTTCATTCCCTCGTCAGCCAACGCTTTCATGTCAACTTCCATACGCCGGAAAGTCACTTCTTCCAACTGGCGGGCGGCACACGATGCCAGCAGCGTAAAGATATCTTTATAATATTCCACCAGCTCCGCCATATCATCCAGCACCGCCTTCTTCTCCATTCCGTCCATTTCGCCCAAGCGGTTTACCATCTGCAAGATACGATTCGGATAATAAACCGTTTCGTGTTTGATTGTAGAAAGGCAATTATCAAGCACCATATTCTGAACGTGAAGCTGGTTTTCTTCAAAAAGAACCCGTCGGGCCTCATCTTGAGCCAGTTCGATGTCGCGGCACTTGCGGCTGACCTGCACTATGGTATTATACAAGATGACTGCCAGATAATTGCAGACCAGTTCAACCAGCAGCCTGTCTTCTTCACGGATATCGGAACGTTCGGCCTTCAAAGCCAGCACGCCGATACAGCGCGAGTCGCCTCCGGCCTCTATCCACAAAGGCAGGCAGCTCCAACCGCCTTCTCTGACCCATGATGGCTTGCCCGTCTCGTAGCATTTCCGCAAATATTCCTCCCAGTCCTCACCGTCCGCCTTCTGGCGGCACGTAAATCTCAGACTGTGAGTTTCTTCATCCATTACAGCCAAGGCCAGATTCTCCAGCGGAAGCAATTCATTCATTTCAACAAACATCGCATCCAGCACATCAGAAGCGACATTATTTCCTTCGGCATTCAGCGAAGCGGAAAACACTGCCTTGTTTACGGCAAAAACCTGCTCCATATTGTAACGGTAGCGGAAACGGCGGCGGAAATACAGCACATAATAGGCGATGAAGCACCCCAGAACGATGATGACGAATATCGACAAGGCTATCAGTTTGTTTCCTGCCGACTGACGCATCTGAAGACAGTATTCCTCTAATGACGAATCACGGCTCAAACGCTTGTAAAGCGAAACGTAAGCCGCATTGTTATAACGGTAACGACGAAAATCCTTCAATGCCAAAGAAGCGACCGCCGCTTCATTCCGCACATCAAGCAATATATAATAATCCGTATCAAAACGGTTGGCAAGCCACGTAAGTTCACCCGCTTCATCCGTATCGTACAAAGACAGCAAAGGCGATTTCCGCCCCGAATATTCCAGATAGTGCGTGTTCATAAAGTACAGCACACTGTCGGCCAGCCGGATGGCAGTCTGGTAGTCCCCGTTCACATTGCAGTCGTACACCCAGTTGGCGTAATCATTAGCTATCGCAAGCAGGCTGTCATAATGCGACACATGCAATGGATCCGCGGCGGCCGAAACAGTTCCCGACGTAGCCTTGGAACAAGCTCCCAGCCCTACAGCACAAACCATACCTGCAGCCAACAGCGCGCGGCTGATTCCCTTCGGCAAACGAAAGTAAAAACGGCTTCCCTTTCCCGGAGCACTTTCAATGCGGAACAGGCACACATCAAACACCTTATTCGTCTTGCGGTACTTCTCGATTATGCCCTTGCAGTTCATCAAGCCGAACCCATGGCCTTTCTGCTTGTGAAGCTGCGACACGTCCGACGCCGTATCCATGCCTATAACACTTGAATCATAAACCTTCTCATCGAGAATCCGATGGATGTCACTCTCAGAAAGTCCGGGGCCGTCATCGGTAACCGACACTTCCACATAGTTTTCGCCCTCGTCCGCTTTAAGTTCAACGTGTCCTCCCTCCTGCGTATATTTCCGGGCATTGTCCGCCAAGGTATTGATCATGAACAATGTCAAGGCCTTGTCTGCCTTTACAACGGCATCCGTATCCTTTACAACAAGCTGCAGATGTTTCATTTCAAACGAACGCCGTCCCTTGGCTGCCACGGCAAACAAATCCCGCAAGGCGAAATTCTCAATCTTCAGACTCAGCGTTCCCTGGCGCAGTTTAATCCACAAAGCCAGAATATCGTTGTATTCATTGATCTTATCAGCCAGTTCGCCTATATAGTCCAGCCTCATCCGGCTGACCTCATCATTCTGCCGAAATGCCTCTGTCCGAAGTTTCCGGATCTCGTTCACCATCCGGTCTATAAACGGAAGTATGCCCGTTACGATCGAAAGGCAAGCCTTCTTCACTTCATTTCTGCATTTGTTGTCAATCAGATGCTGTCTGTGGATATACTGCTCTTTCTCGAGCTGTTTCTTCTCATCGTCAAGCGAAACAAGATTCAATCCGTTTTCAATGGTCCACGCCACATAAGGCAGAAGCAGATTCAACAAAGCCATATCCTCTTTATGCAGTGCGGCAGAAAGAAAGAGCCGCAACGTTCCTACCTGAACTGTCTTTCCCGGAGAAACCAAAGCGAACGAACGAACTGTCCTGTCATCGTCCGGGACAGCCTCTTCACCGTCCATATCTGCAAGACATATCTGCAAGTCAGACACTCCGAACATCGCATCCAGACCTTTCCGCAATGTTTCAGACACAGCCAAAGCCACCTCGTCCTGCGATACAGCATCGGCAGGAACAGAGCCTGTAATATGCTGGCAAAGCAAAAGCACCTGCTTCAGCCTTTCCACATAAGCAAGATTCTTCTTCCTCCAATAACGGTTAAGCACCACAAACAGGCAGGCAAACGCGAACAGCCCGCCGATAACCATAACCAGAAGCACATTCAACTGCCTTCCCTCACGCTCCAGCGCGACGTAACGGCTTTCAAGTTCCTTGTCCTGACGGGTATAGTCAAGAATATCCAGATAAATATTCCGGTTATAGTCAGACTCGGCCTTCATGCCCAAGGCCGAATAGCTCCGGCTCAACTGTTCACGCAATCGTGCGACCCATTCCGGAACAGTCTTGATTCCCTCCTCATTAATCCACTTCAGCTCGATCGAAGAAGCCGCATTGGGAATAAAGGTACGCAGGCGGTCGGTTGTATCCTCACAATGATAATACCTCTCATGATGGAGGTTCACATAATCCAATGCTGTCTGCAAATTGGGAAGCGCCTTTTCCGACTGTCCCGAATAATTGTAATAAGTGGCAATCGTGCGGTATGTCCCCGATATCTGATACCAGTCGCCATACTCCTTGAAAAGCTTCAGGGCATGACGGGCAAAACGCAAAGGCAAGCTATCGACGGAGAGTTCTTCCGGGTTGACCATACGCAGCAGTCCCGCCCTTTCCCGGACCAACAACTGCCGGTTCCTCCTGAAGTTGAGCATCTCGGCCATAGCCTGCAACGCATTGGCTTCAAAGTAAATATAACCGCTATCAGAGCTTGCCTGCAAACATTCTACAAGATACGAGAACTCTCCAAGTACCGTTTCTTCACGTGTCGGTGCCTGATACATTCCTCCCGACCCTCGCATATACATATAATACAGCCATTGCCCTCGGTCGTTGCGCAACGAGCTGAGCGGAATGGAATCAATGGAAGCCAAAGCCTCGGCTTCCTGGTCCAGATAATAATAATAGACTCCTGAAACGATATAGAATTCGGACAGAGCATAATCGAAACGTTTCTGCAATCTCTCATCCTGAAGCCTGCCTTCCTCCCGAATGCGCCGGATGCGATTAAGCGCACTGTTTCTATAATCATAGAACTCTTTGTTCATCGAAGTACGCTGGCAGATTTTCATCATTCCCACATCTGCGACCAGACGCTCTATTTCATTTCTTCCTGCATCAGTCGCACGTTTGTAAAGCGAAGCGGCGCGTTCGAAATCCATCCGCATGAATGCGCAGAAAGCGCGGTTGTTCAAGGCCTCCGCCTTCTTTGCAGATCCTCCCTCTACGGCCAGCTTCCATGCCTGGTCCGCCAGACGGGAAGCTTCTTCAAGGTTCTTATAGCGCATTTCATATGAAAGACAATTCAGCGAATCGACCTTTTCGTCGTTCAGTCGGCTGGCAGAAGGCTTGCATGAGGCCAGCACCAGCATCCAGAGCCATGCTACCCAACCGATACCGTCTTTCAAATCATATAAAACCATCGTCCAGATAAAAACATTTATACAAATGTAGGAAGTTCCGGCCAAAAAGAAACGCTTTCCTCTTTAAAAAATAAAAAACGGCTTGAAAGAAATTCTTCCCAGCCGATGCAGACAGTCCGTTTCAGACACATATATAAAAAGAAGGAGTTGCTTCATGTTTTTACCAACAAGTCTGCAATTCCTTCTCTTGCACAAAAATGCACCACGAGTCTTATTTCTTTGATTCGTCCAAAGAAACCTTTCTGAATTCCTTCAAAGCCTTTTCCAACTCCAAAGATGCCTTGCGTGCACGAGTTCCTGCAGCTTTGTTTCCCTTTTCAATCTGCAGATCTGCATCTGTCATCATTGAATCATACAATTCTTTGATTTTTGCAACAATTTCATTCATAATCTTATTTTCGTTTTAAATTAAACATATTCAAATGTAAACACATTTGCTTCAAACTGAATATTTCCGCCAGCTTTTTTTGCATCTTTTAATACAATCATTTTCTTTTTGTACAAATCAACCAAGTTCCACCCACATTTTCAAAATTCTACGTGTTTCCGGAGTCACTCTGAACCGGTTGTCGGCACGTTCTCCCACCAGCCATACAATATCTTTTCCCGCACAAACAACCATCTGCCGTTCCTTGTCGAAAAGCGACTTCTTGCAATCCCGCAGATAGTTTCTCACGGACTTGAAGCCCTTCATGCCGAACGGAACGAACTTGTCGCCCGAACGCCACTTGCGCAGGAGCAATTCATCTCCGGCCTTGTCAGCATCCAGATAAGCCACCGCTCTGTCCTTCGGCACATCAAAAGGAGCCTCAGTCAATATAATCTCATGCCGCAGCACAAACATGCGTTCATCTCCCTGGCGCACCCTCCACCGAAGATTCCCATGATCTGTCACCAACACATACCCGGAAGTTTCAAACATTCTGCCCGACTCACCCAGCCGGAGGCAACAAAAAATATCATCCAGCTGCGAAGCGTTTACCCCCAGCGGATACAGCACTTCATGCAAGACGGATCTGGGGGCAGGCTCACGCAGCAAAACAGCTCCGTCAAGCATGTTTTCTCCTGCCAGCACACGCTCTGCGGCTTCGGCCACCGCCCGATGATACACTTCAGCCACTTCCTCCAGCCGAGAAGCCGTTCGGGATATGCTTTCGACAACCGACGGATTGACAGACTCAAGCAGCGGAATCACCTCCAGCCGGAGCTTGTTGCGCGTAAACTCGCTCTGAAGATTCGTACTGTCAGTCACGTAATCCTGACCGAGATATTTCAGATAATCCAATATATCTTCCCTATCCACGCAAAGCAGCGGACGGACCACCTTTCCGTTCACCGCACGAATCCCCAGCAAGCCGTCTATTCCCGTGCCTCTGACCAGATTCATCAAAAAAGTTTCCACGCTGTCATTCCGGTGATGAGCCACCGCAACCACTTTCGCATCCACAGCTTCCGACACACGGGCAAACCACGCATAGCGCAAGTCACGTGCGGCCATTTCAACGGATATCCCCTTATCAGAGGCATAGCCCGCCGTATCGAAATCTGTCTTGTGGAGCTTTACTCCCAAATCTTCAGCCAGCGAAACGACAAACTTCTCATCGCGCACAGATTCTTCCCCGCGAAGATGGAAATTGCAATGCGCAGCCTCGCAATGATAGCCCAGACGAAGCAGGACACGAAGCAGCGCTACCGAGTCGGCCCCGCCGCTCAACGCCACAAGCACCTTGTCGCTTTTACCGAACAAGCGCTTTTCTTGTATGAATGCACTTACTTTTTGTTCAAACATAATGCAAACATATAAATTTCCCTCCACAATTGCCGTCCGGGAAAAACGATTCTTGCAACCGGACCGCTTTTATTTAAAAACAATCTAAATAATTTGCATGAACCGATACAATAATCTATTTTTGCACCAAACTAAAAAAATAAAACATGAGATTGTCTGAATTAGAAACCGGCCAGAAAGGAATGATTGTCAAAGTGCTCGGTCACGGAGGCTTTCGCCGGCGCATCATTGAAATGGGATTCATCAAGGGAAAAACGGTAGAAGTCATACTCAACGCCCCGCTGAAAGATCCCGTAAAATACAAAATCATGGGCTACGAAGTGTCGCTCCGGCGTCAGGAAGCCGCCATGATTGAAGTCGTAAGCGAAGAAGAAGCGCGCACGCAAAACAACGAAGACACATTTCTGAAGCCGATCACCCAGAACACACCGGTGCCGGAAGAAACGATGAGGCGTCTTGCCCGGGGCAAACGGCGCACCATCAACGTGGCACTGGTGGGAAACCCGAACTGCGGAAAGACTTCACTGTTCAACGTTGCCTCGGGAGGACACGAACACGTAGGGAACTACAGCGGGGTAACCGTCGATGCCAAAGAAGGGCACTTCGATTTCCAAGGCTACCACTTCCGCCTGGTAGACCTGCCGGGCACCTATTCGCTTTCGGCCTACAGTCCTGAGGAACTTTACGTCAGGAAGCATATAATAGAAGAAACCCCCGATGTCATCATCAATGTCGTAGACGCGGGAAATCTGGAACGGAACTTGTATCTTACCACACAGCTCATCGACATGAACGTGCGGATGGTTATCGCGCTGAACATGTATGACGCGCTGGAACACAGCGGGAACAAGCTCAACATACACGGGCTGAGCGAACTGCTCGGCGTGCCTATCGTGCCCACCGTCAGCCGTACAGGCAGAGGCGTTGACAACCTTTTCCACGTCATCATCGGGCTTTATGAAGGAGCCGACTTCATGGGGCAGAAGAAGGAAATAAAGAACGAAGTGCTGCGCGAGTTCCGCGAATGGCACGACCAGTGCGTGCAGGGACACAAGTATGAAGGCCCGAAAGAGGAAGACCCTTTCGCCCACCAGAGCTTCATCCGCCACATCCACATCAACCACGGGCCGGAAATCGAAGCGAGCATCGACGCCGTGAAAAAGGAAATATGCAAGAACGACAATATCCGCCATGAGTATTCCACCCGGTTCCTTGCCATCAAGCTCCTGGAAAACGACAAGGACATCGAGAGCAGGGTTGTAGCCCCGCTGCCAAACGGCAAGGATATCCTGGCTGTGCGCGACAAGGAAGCGGAGCGGCTGAAGCGGGCTGTGAACGAAGACAGCGAGCAGGCAATCACCGATGCCAAGTATGCATTCATCTCGGGCGCGCTGAAAGAAACCTATACCGAGACCAACACAAACACCGAAGCGTTCACCCGTGTGGTCGACAGCATTGTCACTCACCGCATCTGGGGATTCCCCATATTCTTCATCTTTCTGTACATCATGTTCGAAGCCACCTTCGTGCTCGGAGCCTATCCGCAGGCATGGATCGAATGGCTGGTGGAACTGATCGGGACAGGAGTAGAGCACTTCATGTCGCCCGGACCGCTGAAAGATCTGGTAATCGACGGCATCATCGGCGGTGTGGGAGGCGTCATCGTGTTCCTTCCGAACATCCTGCTGCTCTACCTCTTCATCTCGTTCATGGAAGATTCGGGCTACATGGCGCGCGCGGCCTTCATCATGGATAAAATCATGCACAAGATGGGACTTCACGGAAAGTCGTTCATTCCGCTCATCATGGGCTTCGGATGCAACGTTCCTGCAATCATGGCCTCGCGCATCATAGAGAGCCGCAAGGCACGGCTGGTCACAATGCTCATCAACCCGCTGATGTCGTGCAGCGCCCGTCTGCCCATCTATCTGGTCCTGATCGGCGCGTTCTTCCCCTCCAAAGCCAGTCTGGTGCTTCTTTCCATCTATGCCATCGGCATCCTGCTGGCCGTACTCATGGCGCGCGTCTTCACCAGATTCATCGTGAAAGGCGACGACAGTCCGTTTGTGATGGAACTTCCGCCCTACCGGATGCCGACCGCCAAAGTTGTGGCACGCCACACCTGGGACAAAGGCAAGCAATACCTCAAGAAAATGGGAGGCATCATCATGATCGCTTCCATCATCATCTGGTTCCTGGGATACTATCCGAACCATGAGGCATACGCCACAACCGCCGAACAGCAGGAAAACTCGTATATCGGACGTTTGGGAAAAGCTATCGAACCGGCCATCGAGCCGCTCGGCTTCGACTGGAAGATGGGAATCGGAATCCTTTCGGGAGTCGGCGCGAAGGAGCTGGTCGTAAGCACACTGAGCGTGCTTTACACCAATGAAGACGATGTAGAGAACATCAACCTGTCCGAACGCATCCCCATCACACCGCTGGCCGCCTACGGCTACATGCTGTTCGTGCTGATTTACTTCCCCTGCATCGCCACAATAGCGGCCATCAGGCAGGAATCGGGAAGCTGGAAATGGGCAGCCTTCGCCGCCCTCTATACCACGGCTCTTGCCTGGATCGTTTCATTCGCTGTCTATCAGATAGGCAGCCTGTTCTAAACCGAAAAGCTTATGGACTTACAAGACATACTGGTATATATAATAGTTGCCGGATGCGTGATATTCGCGTTCCGGCACTACATCAAGATTCTGTTCAGAAAAAAGAGCAAGGATCCGGGTTGCGGATACGGATGCGCAGGCTGCCCGCACGCATCCCGGGGATGCAGTGACGACAGACTCAAAAAGACAGGCGCACAGAAGAAAGCGCGCCAATGAACAAACGGCAGGCACTGAAACACGAAGCCGCAGAAAAGGATGCCGGATTCAAGGCATACAGCACTTTTCCGGCTTCGTGTCTTTGTGCCTGAAAATCCGTTTCAGCCCACCCTCTTCATTTTTCTTATCAGATCTTTCGTATCCGCCGGAACGCGGTTCGACTCGATAATCTTCCGCAATGTCTTATTATAAGTGTCGCTGTCCAGCGAAGAATGTTTCAGATATTCCATCGTCCGTTCCGGAAACTTGACGAAACATACCGAAAGCGCCCATGCCACTCCCATCTTCACGTAGTATCCTTCTTGCCGGATCTGCTCGAAGCAGGCAAACATTTCATCCAGATGATCCCCGTCGACATAATATTCCATCATGCGCACGACACCGAAACGCACCTCAAACTCCCGCGACGATTTCAGCCACTCTTTCAGATATTCCCATATGCGCTCCTGGTGTTTCCTGAAATAAGCCTTTCCTCCGGCAAACTGAAAGACATCGCATTCCGACCAGCTTTCGATTACCCACACAAACTTTGTCACCCGATGAAGATATGCCTCGATGTCGTCATCGGGCTTGATGTAACCGAGCACCAGCCCCTGAAGCATCCTTTCCTCCAGATAATCATTGTCGGCTCTCTCCAGAAACAGTTCCCAGTCGTTTTTGGCAATCTGCCTGGCCAGGTTTCTCAGATCGGGCACACGGATACCTAATATATGCTCAACGCCCGGATGCAGGCTTTCCGTGAATTTGCGGTTTCCTTCCGCCGCCAGCCGCAGCAGATGCTCCCGCACCGTAAGGTCATTTATTTTCAAATCGTCCATTTTACGCCATCAATAAAAAACGGGGGTGAAGTTATTGTTTTTTATGCAAACGGCAATTGTCCGCAGACTAAAATTTGCAAACGATTGAACCATGCGGGACATCGCGCACGGCACATGAAGGAAACAGACCGGCGAATGCCCGGCAGATTCTTCACCTCCAGCCTGAAGACATACATCTTTAATCTAAAGATTGGCATCTCCAGCCTGGAGATTTATATCTTTAGGCTGGAGATACAGATTTTGTCCCGCAAGGCCACCTTTCCGTCACATTCGCCGGCAGTGCCGCAAAGCCTCCGGCCGACGGAGGCACACAGTCCTCTCCCTGCAACAGAAAAACAAGAGATGCAAGATTTCCGGCAAAAAAACAGAAAAAAAGTTTTGGCTATTCAAATTTATCCGTATATTTGCAAGCGTATAGAAACAAACCGGAACAATCCGGCAATAAAACAACAGATAATACAACGCTATGTTACATACAATGGTAAATACATTCTTCTGGTGGCGCCTCTTGCAACTTCCAAAGTCGTAAGGGAAACCAGTCGCGTGTATATGTTACCATCCAAATAGAGCAAACCATATAGCAAAAGGGCTGTCGTACTTTACGGCAGCCCTTTTTGTTTTATCCCCAGACAAATCAGTTAATCACACTAAAATACAAAAACATCATGAAGACTTATCAAGTGAATCAAGAAGGCTACTACGGAGAGTTCGGCGGAGCATTCATCCCCGAAATACTCCACCGCTGCGTGGAAGAGCTGAGAAACTCGTACCTGCGCATCATGGAAAGCGACGGCTTCAAACAGGAGTTCGACACGCTGCTCCGCGACTACGTGGGGCGTCCTTCCCCGCTCTACCTCGCCAAAAGGCTGTCTGAAAAATACGGCTGCCGGATCTACCTGAAACGCGAGGACCTGAACCACACGGGAGCGCACAAAATCAACAACGCCATCGGACAGGCACTCATCGCGCAGCGCATGGGAAAGAATCGGATCATCGCCGAAACGGGAGCCGGACAGCACGGAGTGGCAACGGCGACGGTATGCGCCCTGCTGGGCATGGAATGTGTGGTATACATGGGAAAGACCGATGTGGAACGCCAGTATGTAAACGTGCAGCGGATGAAGATGCTGGGAGCGAAAGTGGTGCCGGTGACTTGCGGAAACATGACACTCAAGGATGCCACCAACGAAGCCATACGCGACTGGTGCTGTCATCCGGCCGACACATACTATATCATCGGCTCTACCGTGGGGCCTCATCCTTACCCCGATATGGTGGCCCGGCTGCAGTCGGTCATAAGCAAGGAGATCAGAAGGCAGCTTGCCGAGCATGAAGGGCGCGACTATCCCGACTACCTGATTGCCTGTATCGGAGGGGGAAGCAACGCAGCGGGAACCGTCTACCACTACATCGATGACGAAAGGGTGAAAATAGTGCTTGCCGAAGCAGGCGGGAAAGGAATCGGAACGGGACTGTCTGCCGCAACCATCCAGGCCGGACTGCCGGGAATCATCCACGGCTCGCGCACGCTGGTAATGCAGGACGAAGACGGACAGATTCTGGAACCTTACTCCATTTCCGCAGGACTGGATTATCCGGGCGTGGGTCCGATGCACGCAAATCTGGCCAGACAGCACCGGGCTACAGTTCTTGCCGTCAACGATGACGAGGCCGTCCGCGCCGCATTCGAACTGACCCGCCTTGAAGGAATCATACCTGCACTCGAATCGGCACATGCCCTAGGCGCGCTCGAAAAGGTGAACTTCAAGCCCGAAGACATTGTGGTGCTCACGGTTTCCGGCCGGGGCGACAAGGACATAGACACTTACCTGAAGTTCATGCAATGAAAAGACATAAGCTTCAAACATCACTTATCACATACATAAGGACATGAAAACATTTCACTACCATACAAAATACAAACTGATTCTCGGCGACCTGCATACGCCGGTAACCACTTATCTGAAACTGCGCGACCTGTTTCCGCAAAGTGCCCTGATGGAAAGCTCCGACTACCACGGATCTGAAAACAACCGATCGTTCATCGGACTCGACCCGATAGCAAGCGTGTCTGTGGGCCACGGGAAAGCCGTAATGGTCTACCCCGACCGATCGAGGGAAGAACTGGATCTCACCGAATCGTTCAGACCCGAAAACGCCATCAGCAAGTTCCTCTCGCGCTTCAAGGTAGAAGGAGAATACGCACGATACTGCGGACTTTACGGATATACCACGTTCAACGCCATCCGCTATTTCGAGCACATCCCCATCAAAGACAGCAAAGACAGCAAGAACGATGCGCCGGACATGCTCTACATCCTCTATAAATACCTGATCGTAT
Source organism: Bacteroides gallinaceum (assembly GCF_030373775.1). Lineage (NCBI taxonomy): Bacteria > Pseudomonadati > Bacteroidota > Bacteroidia > Bacteroidales > Bacteroidaceae > Bacteroides > Bacteroides gallinaceum. Next base: position 70,698 of record NZ_JAUDEN010000001.1, read on the forward strand.
TCAACGACTTCACAAGCGAAATGACCCTGGTGGAGATGCAGAACGAAAACGAACCCGACCATATCGAGGAGGTGAAGAAAGCGATTGAAAACCGCAACTACACCACCTATCAGTTTCGCGCCACAGGTCCCGTCACCAGTACGCTGACCGACGAAGAGCACAAAGCAAACATACGCAGGGGCATCGGACACTGTCTGCGTGGAGATGTATTCCAAATCGTTCTTTCACGGCGGTTCGTCCAGCGCTACGAAGGGGACGACTTCCAACTCTACCGTGCATTGAGAAGCATCAACCCTTCGCCCTATCTGTTTTATTTCGACTTTGGGGGCTTCCGCATCTTCGGCTCTTCGCCCGAAACGCATTGCCGGATTGAAGGCCGCCACGCAACCATCGACCCCATCGCCGGCACCGTAAGAAGAAACGGAGATAAGGAAAAAGACAGGATACTGGCGGAACAGCTGCTGAAAGACCCGAAAGAAAACGCCGAACACGTGATGCTGGTAGACCTTGCGCGTAACGACCTGAGCCGCAACTGCCACGACGTACACCTGGATTTCTACAAGGAAGCCCAATATTACAGTCATGTCATCCACCTGGTAAGCCGGGTAAGCGGAGAACTGAACGAGGGGGCAGATCCCATCAAGACATTCGTCGACACGTTTCCGGCCGGCACGCTGAGCGGAGCGCCGAAAGTAAAAGCCATGCAGCTCATCAGCGAAATGGAGCCGCACAACCGCGGCGCATACGGCGGATGCATCGGATTTATCGGATTCGACGGATCGCTCAACCAGGCCATCACCATCCGCACTTTCGTAAGCCGCAACAACGAACTTTGGTTTCAGGCCGGAGGCGGAATCGTGGCCAAAAGCAATGAAGAAAACGAACTGCAGGAAGTTAACAACAAGCTGGCGGCACTGAGAAAGGCTATCTTTCTTGCCGAACAGCTGTAACAAAAAGCAAACTACATCATGAATATTGTAATCATAGACAATTACGACTCGTTTACATACAACTTGAGTCATCTGGTAAAAGAATTGGGAGCAACAGTCACCGTAGTGCGCAACGACCGGTTTGAGATGGACGAGCTCGGAAAATACGACAGGATTCTGCTCTCGCCGGGACCGGGGGTGCCGGAAGAAGCCGGAAAACTGCTTGATGTAATCCGCACATACGCCGGAAAAAAGCCGATCCTCGGAGTGTGTCTTGGCGAACAGGCTATCGGAGAAGTATTCGGAGGCAGGCTCACCAACCTAAAGAGCGTTTATCACGGCATACAAAGCCGAATCTCGATCGTAGCCGACGACCCTATTTTTGCGGGACTCCCCCGTGAGATAAGCGTGGGACGGTACCATTCGTGGGTAGTCGACACGGACGGCTTCCCGGAATGCCTCGAAGTGACTGCCGTCAGCAGCGAAGGGCACATCATGGCTCTCCGGCACAAAGAACTGGACGTGCGGGGCATCCAGTTTCATCCCGAATCAATCCTTACTCCCGACGGAAAACAAATGCTCCGCAATTGGATAAACCACTAAACAGATACAACTATGAAACAGATACTTAAACGACTATTCAATCACGAAACGCTTACGCAGGAAGAAGCGTGCAAACTGATGGCAGGCATCACAAAGGGAGAATGCAACGAGGCGCAGATAGCCGCATTCCTGACCGTATTCCAGATGAGAGGGGTAAAAGTGGACGAACTGATCGGATTCAGAGAGGCCTTGCTCGCTTCACGCATTCCGGTTGACCTGGCAGCCTACCGTCCGATCGACATCGTGGGTACGGGCGGCGACGGGAAGAACACATTCAATATCTCAACCTGTGCCTGCTTCATCGTGGCCGGAGCGGGCTATCACGTGGCCAAACACGGAAACTACGGAGCCACATCAGTGAGCGGGGCGAGCAATGTAATGGAACTGCACGGAGTAAAATTCACCAACCGGCAGGATATGCTGGAACGCTCGATCGAAAAATGCGGAATGGCGTACCTCCACGCTCCCCTCTTCAATCCGGCCATGAAGACGGTAGCTCCCATCCGGAAGGCGATGCAAGTGCGCACGCTGTTCAACCTCCTCGGACCGCTTGTGAATCCCTGCCTGCCGGAATATCAGCTGCTGGGAGTGGCCGACCTTCCACAGATGCGCCTGTACACCAACACGCTCCAGCAGCTCGGCATCGGCTTCGCCGTAGTAAACAACCTGGACGGATACGACGAGATCTCGCTCACCGACGAGTTCAAGGTGATGACAAACCTTTATGAAACGATACACCGTCCTTCCGAACTTGGGTTCTCGCTCGTCAAGCAGGAAGAGCTCCACGGAGGAAACACGTCGCAGGAAGCGGCCCGCATCTTCGACAATGTGCTGCAGGGAGAAGCCACAAAAGCGCAGACAGACTGTGTGCTGATCAATGCCTCGTTCGCCATTCAGGTCATGGAGCCTGCAAAATCGATCGAAGAGTGTGTGGCAATAGCACGCGAATCGCTCAACAGCGGCAGGGCACAGCAGACCTTCAAAAAATTCATCGAACTAAACAACTGAACATCTCATCAGAACAAAACAACATGAAAAAAGACATTCTACATGATATCATAGCACAGAAACAGATTGAACTGACCCAGCAGAAAGCGTCTGTACCCGAATCGGCGCTGGAAGAGATGCTTGACGGAAGGCCGGCAGACGGCCGCAGCATGAAAAAGGCGCTGGCCGAATCACGCGTGGGAATCATCGCCGAATTCAAGCGCAAATCGCCTTCAAAAGGCTGGATAAACCGGGATGCGAACCCGCTTGAAGTGGCCGAAGGATATGTCCGGAGCAAAGCCTCAGCACTTTCGGTACTGACAGACGAACCGTTTTTCGGCGGAACGCTGAAGGATCTGGCAAACATACGCAAGGCGGTGGAAGTGCCTGTTCTTCGGAAAGACTTCATCATCAGCCGCTACCAGCTTCTTCAGGCTAAACTGACAGGAGCCGACGCTGTTCTGCTTATCGCCGCCGCCCTGTCGCCCAAAGACTGCTTCCTGCTGGCACAGGAAGCCCACAACCTCAACCTTGAGGTCCTGCTCGAACTGCACAGTGAAGAAGAGCTGGGGCATTATAACGAGTACGTGGACATGGTGGGAATAAACAACCGGAACCTGGGGACCTTTCATACTGACGTAGAGAACTCGTTCCGCATGGCCGGGAAGCTCCCCAAAGATGCCGTCCGTGTTTCAGAAAGCGGAATATCTTCGCCCGAAACGATACACAGACTCAGAGAAGCCGGCTACCAGGGCTTCCTCATCGGAGAAACATTCATGAAAACGCCCGATCCGGGAAAAGCTTTGTCTGACTTCATCAAACGCCTGGACCTATGATCGTAAAAGTATGCGGCATGACCGACGGAGAAAATATCCGCCAGGCCGAAAAGACTGACATGCAATGGATGGGATTCATCTTTTATCCTCCCTCTCCGCGCTGCGTCCACCGCAAGCCCGACTATCTGCCCGAAACGGTCGGGCGTGTAGGGGTATTCGTTGACGCAGCGACAGAAGCGATCTTGCAGATTGCAGACGAGTGGAACCTGGAACTGGTACAACTGCACGGGAAAGAAACGCCGGAACAATGCAGCACACTGCGGAAAAGCGGACTGAAAACAATCAAGGCTTTTTCCGTGGGGAGCAGGGAAGCATTGCATTCCGTCGCTGCCTATGAGAACTCCTGCGACTTTTTCCTGTTCGACACACCCTGCACGGAACACGGAGGCTCGGGACGCTCCTTCAACTGGAGCCTGCTGAAAGACTATACAGGAAGCACCCCCTTCCTCCTGAGCGGCGGACTGAATCCGAACAGCATCGGAGCATTGTCCCGATTCACCCACCCGCAATGGGCAGGAATAGACCTGAACAGCGGGTTCGAACTGGCGCCGGGCATCAAGGATACAGAAGCCCTCGGCAAGTTTATCAGAGCATTCAAGAAAATGTATTCACAACAAAAACAACAAGCATTATGAACCGTATCAACAAATTATTCAGCGAAAAAAAACACAATATCCTGTCGGTATATTTCTGCGCAGGAGATCCGACACTGGAAAGCGTACCTCAAATCATACGCACGCTTGAAAAGAAAGGAATAGACATGATAGAAATCGGAATCCCGTTCAGCGACCCGATGGCGGACGGTCCCGTGATCCAGAACGCAGCCATGCATGCGCTGCGCAACGGGATGACGCTGCGCAAACTGTTCGGACAGCTGGCCGGCATCCGGCAAGACGTAACCATCCCTCTCATACTGATGGGCTACCTCAACCCTATCCTGCAATACGGATTTGAAAACTTCTGCGCCTCCTGCCGCGAATACGGAATCGACGGGGTCATTATCCCTGACCTTCCGTTCAAGGAGTATCAGGAAGAATTCCGAGCCACGGCAGAAAAATACGACATCAGAATCATCATGCTCATCACGCCCGAAACAAGCGAAGAAAGAATCAGGCAGATTGACGAACATACCGACGGATTCATCTACATGGTTTCCTCTGCCGCCATCACCGGAGCACAAAAGAACTTCAACGAACAGAAGCAGGCTTACTTCAAACGGATCGACGGAATGAATCTGCGAAATCCGCGGATGATCGGTTTCGGAATCTCAAACCGGCAGACATTCGAAGCAGCCTCATCATACGCCGCAGGATGTATCATCGGAAGCAAGTTCATCACACTTCTGGAAGAAGAAAAAGGCGATGCAGCTAAAGCGGCCGACCGTCTGCTGGATGCGCTCAGACAATAAAAAACCGGGCAGGACGCGTACATTTTGCTATTTTTTCCATCCCGTTTCTTCTCCATCACACCGAAAAATACTATCTTTGTGCCAATTAAGCATAGAAACAAAAGACAACATGATAAGACCAGATTATCCTTCCGTTCTGCTCATTTACACTGGAGGAACAATCGGTATGATAGAGAATCCGGAAACCGGAGCATTGGAAGCGTTCAACTTCGACCAATTGCAGGAAAATGTACCGGAATTGAAGCGGTTCAACTACCGTATCTCATCGTATCAGTTCAATCCGCCCATCGACTCCTCCGACATGGAACCGTCACTTTGGGCCAAACTTGTGAAGATCATCGAGTACAACTATGAAAATTTCGACGGATTCGTCATTCTTCATGGAACTGATACGATGGCTTACACGGCCTCGGCACTGAGCTTCATGCTTGAGAACCTGAGCAAACCGGTCATCCTTACCGGAAGCCAGCTTCCGATCGGCGTTCTGCGCACCGACGGAAAAGAAAACCTGATCACTTCCATCGAAATCGCGGCCGCAAAACACGCGGACGGAACAGCCATTGTGCCCGAAGTGTGCATCTTTTTCGAGAATCATCTGCTCCGAGGCAACCGGACAACCAAAATCAACGCGGAAAATTTCAACGCTTTCCGCTCATACAACTATCCGGCTCTCGCCACAGTGGGCATCCACATCAAGTATGAATACGACAAAATCCGGAAAGTGGATCCGACACTGCCGATGCACGCGCATTATGTATTCGACACAAACGTTATTATCCTGACCCTCTTTCCAGGCATACAGGAAAATATCGTAAGCACCGTACTTAACCTTCCGGGACTGAAAGCCGTAGTCCTCAAGACATACGGATCGGGAAATGCACCGCAAAAGGAATGGTTCATCCGCCTGCTGGCCGACGCCACCCGCCGCGGCATCGTCATAGTAAACATATCGCAATGCCAGACAGGCATGGTAGAAATGGCGCGCTACGAAACCGGACTGCAACTCATTGATGCCGGCGTGATCAGCGGATATGACTCGACGGTAGAAAGCGTGCTCACCAAACTGATGTTTCTGCTGGGACACAATCTATCGCCGAAAGAAATACGCAACGAACTGAGCCACCCGTTGGCCGGAGAATTTACCCGCCCCAAACTGTAACATAATTGTAACAGTTATTTCATAAGGAAGAAACAAGATACGGCCATCTTTGCCCTCAAAAACAGACCAAACATTTCTAATTATAAAAAACGGAAACAAACCATGAACAATGATTATCGTATATTGGTCGTAGATGACGAAGAAGATTTGTGCGAAATTCTGAAATTCAACCTTGAAATGGAAGGATATGCAGTAGACACAGCCAACTCCGCAGAGGAAGCTCTCAAACTGGATCTGGCTCAGTACAGCCTGCTGCTGCTCGACGTGATGATGGGAGAAATTTCCGGCTTCAAGATGGCCAGCATGCTGAAAAAGAACAAGGACACGCAAAACATACCCATCATATTCATCACCGCCAAAGACACGGAAAACGACACGCTCACCGGATTCAACCTGGGCGCGGACGACTACATATCCAAACCGTTTTCATTGCGCGAGGTCGTAATGAGAGTAAAGGCCGTGCTGCGCCGCACAGCCGGAGTGCAGACACAGACTCCCGAACAGCTTGCATATAAGGGGCTGGTGGTAAACATACCGCAGAAAAAGGTGACCATCAACGGCGAGGAAGCTCCGCTGACAAAAAAGGAATTTGAAATCCTTCTGCTTCTGCTGCAAAACCAGGGAAGAGTGTTCTCGCGCGAAGACATCCTTGCCAAAGTATGGCACGACGAAGTTTACGTGCTTGACCGTACCATTGATGTGAACATCACCCGCCTCCGCAAGAAAATCGGAGAATACGGCCAGCGAATCGTTACTCGCCTGGGATATGGATATTGTTTTGAATGTGAATAAAAAAGACTGCGACTGCTAAAACTGCCATGACTAAAATTTCTTTACGGTTTCTTTCGTTCAGCCAAAAGCTGTTCCTCTCCGTCGTGTTCCTTTTTCTGAGCTATGCCGTCTGCTTCATCCTCTTCCAGTACCAAAGAGAGAAGTCGTTCAAATCAGAACTGCTGAACATCCAGCTGCAAAACTACAACAACCAGGTATATGGTTTCATCGCCGACAACAAAGGCTTTACAGGAGAAACCATGCAGCATTATGTCACCACGCACATGATTCCCAACCTGCGGGTCACCATCATCAAACCGTCGGGACAGGTGATTTACGACAACACAAACCGAAACTGGAAGTCGTTTGAGAACCACGCGGACAGAGAAGAAATACAGGAAGCCTTAATGTACGGAAGCGGATACTCGATAGGCAGGCAGTCTGAATCGAATGAGGGGCAGGAATATTTTTACTCGGCACGCTACTACCCTCCCTACCGGCTCATTGTACGCTCTGCGCTTCCCTATAACGTAAGTCTGGCAGAACATTTGCGCGCAGACTCGGGCTACCTGTGGTTCGCGTTCATCATCTGTTTTCTTCTGCTTGTGATCTTCTACCGCTTCACCCGCAAGCTGGGAGTGTCGGTAACCAAATTGCAGCAGTTCGCCATGAAAGCGGACAGAAATGAGCCTATCGACATGGACATCCTGCAAACGTTCCCCAAAAACGAATTAGGAGAAATCTCCCAGCATATCATCAAAATCTACAAAAGACTGCACCGCACCAAAAGTGCCCTATACATCGAGCGCGAGAAACTGATTCTGCATCTTCAGACATCGCACGAGGGGCTGGGCGTGTTTACGAAAGAGAGAAAAGAAATCCTGGTGAACAATCTTTTCACTCAATACATCAACAATATATCCGACAGGCATCTGCATTCGACAGAAAAAATCTTTTCCATACCTGAGCTCCAGCCCATCAATGACTTTCTGTCCCAGAACATCAGCACGGAGAGTTTCAGCAAAGAGGAGAAGCGCTTCTCGATGCACATCAACAAAAACGCGCGCTCTTTCACTATCGAGTGCATCATCTTTCAAGACATGTCGTTCGAAATATCAATCAATGACATGACACAGGAAGAAGAGCAGGCACGCCTGAAACGCCAGCTTACCCAAAACATCGCTCACGAACTGAAGACTCCGGTAAGCAGCATCCAGGGGTATCTTGAAACCATCATCAACAACCCCAACATCCCGCAGGAAAATGTGCGCTCGTTTCTTGAGCGAAGCTACGCGCAAAGCAACCGCCTGACTTACCTGCTCCGCGACATATCGGTGCTGACACGCATGGACGAAGCCCCCGAAATGGTGGAAAAGGAAACGGTCAACCTCAGCAAGATTGTCGGAAACATTCTGAACGAGGTGGCTATGGGACTTGAAGAGAAACATATCACGGTGGTCAACAAGATGCCGATGAACCTTATTGTGACCGGAAGCAGCTCGCTGCTGTACTCGATTTTCCGCAACCTGACAGACAATGCCATAGCTTATGCAGGCACAAACATCAAAATAACCATCAGCTGCTTCCGGGAGGACGAACGCTACTATTATTTCAGCTTTTCCGACACTGGCGTAGGAGTCCCTGAAGAACACTTGAACCGCCTGTTCGAACGGTTCTACAGGGTAGACAAGGGACGCTCCCGCAAACTGGGAGGAACCGGCCTCGGCCTTGCCATCGTAAAAAATGCGGTCATGTTCCACGGAGGCACAATCTTCGCGAAAAACAGAGCAGAAGGAGGCCTTGAATTCGTATTTACACTGCTGAAAGATTCCGGACCCAATATACGGGAACAATGACACAATCCGAATGATACCGGAGCTAATTCTATGTTCCAGCGTTTGAACTATACAGTCCAGCAGCTGGACTGTATAGTCCACGTATGTGGACCGTACGGTTCACGCGCTGGACTATAGAATACACAAGCGCATGTGCGTATTTCCCACGGGAAAACACATACGCCTCAACTGCTCAGCGCAAAAAAGAAGCGAGCAAGAAAACCTCCGGAAAACGGAGATGCAACAGCCAAAAGAAGCGTCAGGAACTATCTTACCCGGTAGGTCAGTTCTCCGTCACGGCTGATGCCCAGTCTTACGTTATAGCAAATGGCACCGCCCGGAACGCAAAGAGTGGCCTGATACCAGAAGCCTTCGCTGTCGATCCCCGCAAAATTCATATCAGACAAGATGGCAGAGCGCAGAAAATCCGCAGGAACCACTTGCGAGAACATTTCCTTATTCATATCGCGTGCAAACAGGCATTTCTTTCCCTGGTATATACAGATATGGATAATGTTGTCGTAGTAAATGTTCTCAACGGGAAGCCCTTCTTCGCTCACGCCCATATTGACAACTTTCTTCCTGGTCGGATTGATGTAAGCATACCCTCTGAAACGTTCTCCGCCATAAACGATGACAGAGTCCTTTTCAACGACCTCATCGGCCGTTTCCGGCACTTCCACCGCTGTTCCGAACGAGATCGTGTCCGTTTCGGCCTTGTGCAGGGAAACCATATCGCCGGCAAGCGTCCGATATCGCAGGAAGTACATTCCCCTTTCCTGTATCGGATAGTTCAACGTGTCCGCCCCGAATACGACCAGCGTATCATTCCTCACTGTAAAAGACATGGGCAGGTTTATCTGGCTGGCATAATAGATGCTGTCGCCTTTGATCTTGAAAAGCGGAAGCTCCGTATTATCATCCAGCCATATCCCCTGAAGCTCATGCACAGCCGTCGAATCAATCTCATCCTTGCGCTCTTCGCCGTTCTTCTGCGACGAGTTACACGCTACGCATAAAAGCACGCAGAGTGCCGTGAAATGAAACTTTCTCATATTCTTTCCTTATGCCTTGCCTCTGCCAAGCCGGCTATTTGCTTCCGATGCAATGGTAGGCAATGCCTGATTCGGCAAGTTCTTTTCTGTCATAAATATTGCGTCCGTCAAAAATGACGGCATTGTTCATTGTCTTCTTGATGACTCCCCATGCGGGCAGACGGAATTCTTTCCATTCGGTCACGAGCAGCAAGGCATCGGCATCAAGCAAGGCATCGTACATGTCGCAGGCATAATAGACGGCATCCCCGAAACGGCGGCGGGCCTCGTCCATGGCGGCCGGATCGTAAGCACGCACAACGCATCCCGCCTTCAGCAGCCGGTCAACCAGCACCAGTGCAGGAGCCTCGCGCATATCATCGGTTTCAGGTTTGAAGGCAAGCCCCCAAAGAGCAATTGTCAGGCCTTTCAGATTCCCCTCATAATATTTCTCAAGCTTACGGAAAAGGATATCCTTCTGGTCTTCATTGACTGCTTCCACCATCTTGAGCACGCGCATCGAATAGCCGTGCTCTTCTGCCGTGCGGATAAGCGCCTTCACGTCTTTCGGGAAGCAGGAGCCGCCGTATCCGCAGCCCGGATACAGAAATTTCCGCCCGATTCTCGTATCTGACCCCAAACCGCTCCGCACCATGTTTACATCGGCGCCCACCAGTTCACAAAGATTGGCAATGTCATTCATAAAGCTGATGCGGGTGGCCAGCATTGAGTTGGCCGCATATTTGGTCATTTCAGCCGAAGGTATATCCATAAATATCACCCGGAAATTGTTGAGGAGGAACGGACGATAAAGCTTGCTCATCAGTTCTTTCGCCCTTTCCGAATCAACGCCCACCACCACACGGTCGGGAGTCATGAAGTCTTTTATGGCATTTCCTTCTTTCAGGAATTCCGGATTGGAAGCCACGTCGAAATCTATCTGAACGCCTCTGTTGCGCAGCTCTTCCTCTATCACGGCCTTCACCTTGCGCGCCGTCCCCACAGGTACCGTGCTCTTTGTCACCACCAGCACATAACGGTTCATGTTCCGCCCGATAGTATGAGCCACCTCAAGCACGTACTGCAAGTCTGCACTTCCGTCCTCATTGGGAGGAGTGCCGACAGCCGTAAATACGATAGACACATCGTCCAAACAGTTTTCGAGCGAAGTCGTAAAGCTCAGTCTGCCGGCCTTTACATTACGGAGAACCATTTCCTCCAGCCCCGGCTCATAAATGGGAATCTCACCCTTATTCAATGACGCGATCTTTTCGGCGTTCGTATCAACGCAAACCACATTCGCTCCGGTTTCTGCAAAACAAGTGCCCGACACCAAGCCCACGTATCCTGTTCCGACAATAGCTATATTCATATCCTTGAACTGTTTTTTTAAATGTTTCAGCGCACAAAATTATAACAAATTTGGATTAGATGAGAAATTTGCCTCAGAAAGATACTTCAGATAACAGAAAAAAATATTAATTTTGCGTTATGAATGAATTAGCGAAACATATAGAAGTATTGCTGCTTGAGAACGACTGTGTCATTGTTCCGGGGCTGGGGGGATTCATCGCGCACAACCGTCCGGCATCCTATGCAGAAGAAAAACATATATTCGAGCCTCCCATGCGCACCGTGGGGTTTAATCCGCAACTCATCATCAACGACGGATTGCTCGCGCAGTCATACATGCAGACATACAACACCGACTTTCCCGACGCAACGAGAAGAATTGAAAAGACGGTAAACGCAATCAAAGAAGACATTTATCGGGAAGGACAGGTAAAGCTGGAAAATATCGGCACATTATATTATAATATGAACGGACTGTATGAGTTTGAACCGTCAACCCGTTCTTTCTTCACTCCGGACCTTTACGGCCTGGAAGGATTCAGCATGGCTCCTCTCGCTGAAATCCGCCGCATACCTTCCGTTTCCGTGCCCGCCAAGGACGAAAGCAAAACAACGGTTTCGTTGTATAATTGGCTGCGCACCACTGTAGCGGTTGCAGCGGCTGTTCTGCTGTTCTTTATCCTCTCCACTCCGGTAGAGAACACTTACATAGACGACGCCAACTTCGCTTCGCTCGGCTCGATCGACATGTTCGATGCCATCCGCGACCAGTCTGTCGCCACTTCCCTTTCTCTGCAAAAGCAAAAAAGCCCGAGCAAAGAAGACGACAAGAAAAAAGCGCGCAACAATATCAATACGCTCAAGCCGGTCAAAGTAAAAACCGAAACCGTAGCGGCCAAAACAGCAACAAAAAACATAGCAAAGGCGGAGAAGAAGACTGAAAAGGTGGAGAAAAAAACAGAAAAGGCAGAGAAGAAAACTGAAAAGAAGGTTGCCGGAAAACGTTCCTATGTCATAGTGGCCAGCCTGACCAGCAATGCCGACGCGCAGAGAACGCTGAAGAGCTTCATAAAAGACGGCTATACAGACGCAGAAGTCGTAGAGTCGAACGGCCGCTTCCGCATCGCCCTCGGGCACTTCTCGAATGAAGCCGATGCTTACCGCAAAGTGCAGGAGATCAGAAAGATTGACAGCTTCAAGAATGCATGGGTCTTCACATCCAAATAACCATCTTATTCTTATTTTCCGCTTATGAAACGTGTCAGATGCCCCAAGTGCGACAATTATATACAGTTTGATGAAACAAAATACGAAGAAGGACAGTCGCTCGTCTTTGTTTGCGACAATTGCAAAAAGCAATTCAGCATCCGTATCGGAAAAACAAAGCTGAACGCAGCCAACCGCCGCGAAGAAAAAGTTGACGAAAAAGAAGGAATACAGGATTTCGGCAACATAACAGTCATCGAAAACATTTTCGCCTACAAACAAGTGTTCCCTCTCCACGAAGGAGACAACCTGATCGGAAGGCGCAACAAGGGGGACAAGATAGACATACCCATTGAAAGCAATGATCCGAGCCTGGACAGAAGACACTGCTACATCAATGTTTCAAGAAACAAGCAGGGAAAACTGACCTATACGCTGCGCGACAACAACAGCGTGACGGGCACGTTCCTGATGAACAGCCTGCTCGGGCCGAAAGACCGCATACGGATTGAAGACGGCGCCGTGGTGAGTTTGGGAGCCACGACCTTTATCCTTCATGAAGCGCTTGCCGAGGATACGGACAGATAAACGCCTGCCCGCATAAGCAGGCTTCCCAGATCCGGCATGCGTCCTGCATATCCCGCACATGAAACCCCGAAACGAATACTAACTTTTAACTTTTTACATACATGGCTTTTACTAACAACGTAATGATTGTCCGTCATAAGCTGCTGGAAAATCTGGTAGCCTTATGGAAGGAAAACCAACTTGTTGAGAAGATTGACCGCGTCCCCATCGAAATGACACCCCGCCGCTCGCAGCCCGTGGGACGGTGCTGCATACACAAGGAACGCGCTGTCAACAGATACAAATTGCTTCCGTTGCTGGGATGGGACATGACCGACGAAACCGATGAGCTGACTCCCCTGTCCGAATATGCCCGCAAAGCGTTGGAACGCCGCGGAAAGATCAAGGAGAACATCCTTTGCGTCATCGACGAAGCGTGTTCTTCGTGCGTGCAGGTCAACTATGAGGTAAGCAACCTTTGCCGCGGATGCGTGGCAAGAAGCTGCTACATGAACTGTCCGAAGGGAGCTGTCCATTTCGACAAGAAAACCGGACAGGCGCACATAGACCATGACAAGTGCATAAGCTGCGGACTGTGCCATAAAAGCTGCCCTTACCATGCCATCGTATACATTCCTGTGCCATGCGAAGAAGCATGTCCGGTAAAAGCCATCAGCAAGGACGAAAATTACATCGAGCATATTGATGAAAGCAAATGTATATATTGCGGGAAATGCCTGAATGCCTGCCCCTTCGGAGCCATCTTCGAAATATCTCAGGTATTCGACGTTTTGGAAGAAATAAGAAACGGGAAACAAGTGATAGCTCTTCCCGCCCCTTCTGTACTGGGACAGTTCAAAGCCAGCATCGATCAAGTATACGGCGCACTGAAACAAATCGGATTTGCTGATGTAATCGAGGTTGCGGAAGGTGCCATGCACACCACAAGCAACGAGGCGCACGAACTGCTGGAAAAACTGGAAGAAGGACAGAAATTCATGACCACTTCTTGCTGCCCGTCGTATATCGAACTGGTAAACAAGCATATCCCCGGCATGAAGCCGTATGTTTCGTCTACCGGCTCTCCCATGTACTACGCTGCACGCATCGCACGCAAGAAATATCCGGACGCTAAAATCGTATTCATCGGTCCGTGCATCGCCAAACGAAAGGAAGCGCAGCGCGACGAATGTGTGGACTATGTGATTACCTTCGAAGAACTGCATCCGATTTTCCGCGGACTGGGCATCGAACTGGAACAAGCCAATCCTTACAAGGTGGCATACGAATCGGTCTGCGAGGCTCACGGATTCGCACAGGCCGGAGGCGTTGCAGGAGCTGTCAAGGCTTATCTGGGTCCCAAAGCAGACGGCATCAAAGTGCTTCAGTTCTCTGACTTCAACAAGAAGAATATCGGCGTTCTCCGTGCGTATGCAAAGACAGGAAAAGTGGACGCACAGTTCATCGAGATGATGGCATGCGAAGGAGGATGCGTGACCGGACCAAGCGCGCACAACGATCCGATGGCAGGCCGCCGCCAACTGAACCAGGACCTGCTGAAACGTACACTGAAATACGAGAACCTCCGCGAAGAATAAACTCTTCTTATGATAGAACTGATCAAGCGTCTTCGTCGGGAACACACGTTAGCTCCCGACGAATTCCGCACGCTGCTGACCGGATGCACACCCAAGATGCTGGAGGATATCTGCGGAGAAGCCAGGGAAGTGGCGCAAGAATCTTTCGGAAACAGAATCTATATCCGCGGACTGATTGAGATTGGAAACGGCTGCCGGAACGACTGCTACTATTGCGGCATCCGCCGGAGCAACCGCCTTGTGAAACGCTACCGGCTGGACAATGACACCGTGCTGGAGTGCTGCCGGAAAGGATATGCCCTTGGATTCCGTACCTTTGTCTTGCAAGGAGGTGAAGAAAGCGAAGCCGCAGACGAAGCCATGGCAGAACTCATCAAACGCATCCGTGAAGAATTTGCCGACGCAGCCATCACGCTCTCGCTGGGAGAAAAGCCGGCCGAATCATACGAACGTTTTTTTCGGGCCGGAGCAAACCGGTACCTGCTCCGCCACGAAACGCACAATCCGGAGCATTACCGGACACTGCATCCCCAAAGCATGTCGCTCGCCCACCGGCTCCGCTGTTTGGACGACTTGAAGCGAATCGGATTCCAGACGGGTACGGGCATCATGGTGGGAAGCCCCGGGCAGACAGTGAATCATTTGATAGAAGACATACTCTTCATCGAAAAGTTCCGTCCGGAGATGATTGGGATCGGCCCTTTCATCCCACACTGCGACACACCTTTCGCTGCATCTCCTCCGGGAAGCCTGGAACAGACGCTGCTGATGCTTTCGATCTTCCGACTGATGCATCCGCATGCGCTCATACCTTCCACCACTGCGCTTGCCACCCTTTCGCCCAAAGGACGCGAACGGGGAATTCTGGCCGGAGCAAACGTGGTGATGCCCAACCTCTCTCCGGCAGAAGAGCGGAGCAAATACGCGCTCTACAACAACAAGGCTTCGATGGGAGCAGAATCTGCGGAAGGGTTGCGGCAACTGAACCGGCAATTGAAAAGCATCGGATACGAAGTTGATTACGGACGGGGAGATCACCCTTCCAGAACGAAAAGAACACTATAATTATGTATAAAAAAGAATCCAGAAAAGCGGAAGAATTCATTTGTCATGAAGAAATCATAGAAACCCTCGATTATGCAAAACAGCATGCAAACAATCTCGGCACAGTACGTTCCATCCTTGAAAAGGCCCGTGCCTGCAAAGGACTCACGCACCGGGAAGCTGCCATACTGCTGGAGTGCAGCGATCCGCAGCTGACCGATGAAATTTACCGGTTGGCACGTGAAATCAAGCAGAAGTTCTATGGCAACCGGATTGTCATGTTCGCACCGCTGTATCTCTCGAACTACTGCATCAACAGCTGCACTTACTGTCCGTACCATATCAAGAACAAACATATCGCCCGGAAGAAACTCACTCAGGAAGATATCCGGAGAGAAGTCATCGCCCTGCAGGACATGGGGCACAAACGGCTGGCTATCGAAGCAGGAGAAGACCCGCTGAACAATCCGATAGACTATATCCTGGAATCCATAAAAACCATCTACAGCATCAAGCACAGGAACGGAGCTATCCGACGCGTCAATGTGAACATAGCAGCCACAACTGTCGAGAACTACCGGAAACTACGCGATGCAGGCATCGGCACGTATATCCTGTTTCAGGAAACCTACCACAAAGAAAACTACGAAAAGCTGCATCCACGCGGACCGAAAAGCAACTATGCCTATCATACGGAAGCGATGGACCGTGCCATGGAAGGAGGCATAGACGATGTGGGCATCGGCGTGCTGTTCGGACTGAATACGTACCGGTATGATTTCGTCGGGCTGCTGATGCACGCGGAACATCTGGAAGCGGCCTTCGGTGTAGGCCCGCACACCATCAGTGTGCCCCGCATCTGTCCGGCAGACGACATTGATGCCGGCAGCTTCAAGGATGCCATCTCCGACGAAGTGTTCCAGAAAATCGTAGCGGTCATCCGCATCAGCGTACCTTATACAGGCATGATCATCTCCACCCGCGAATCACAGCGGTCGCGCGAAAGGGTGCTCGAACTGGGGATCTCCCAGATAAGCGGAGGGTCGCGCACCAGCGTGGGCGGATATGCAGAAGCTGAACTTCCGGAAGAAAGCTCAGCACAGTTCGACATAAGCGACCACCGCACATTGGACGAAGTGGTGGCATGGCTGCTGAAATTAGGATATATACCCAGCTTCTGCACTGCCTGCTACCGGGAAGGACGCACGGGCGACCGCTTCATGTCGCTGGTCAAGACCGGACAAATCGCCAACTGCTGCACTCCCAACGCATTGATGACACTGCAAGAATATCTGGAGGACTACGCTTCTCCGGAAACAAGGCTCCTCGGAACAGACATGATCCGCCGGCAGATGGAAGAAATTCCCAACCCTGCCATACGCCGCCGTGCCGTAGAAAATCTGACACGGATCAAAGAAGGCAAACGCGACTTCCGATTCTGATTCTTCCGGAAAAGCTGCTTACGCAAACATTTAATATACAAACCTATGAACGAAACTCCCCGATCCAACCGCCTGCATATTGCCTTCTTCGGCAAACGCAACAGCGGAAAGTCTTCACTCATAAACGCGCTGACCAGCCAAACCATATCTGTCGTTTCTGACGTGCCCGGAACCACCACCGACCCCGTGCTGAAAGCAATGGAAATTCATGGCATAGGTCCCTGTGTCTTCATCGATACGGCTGGACTTGACGATGAGGGCCAGTTGGGCGAACTGCGCATAAAGCAGACGCTGCGCGTCATGGAGCGCACAGACATCGCACTGATGGTATGCACAGACGGCGACATCACCCGGGAAATGCAATGGGCCGGACGGCTGAAAGAAAAAGATGTGCCCGTTATCTGGGTTCTCAACAAATGTGACCTGCTTGACGCTCCCCAACAGACTATGAGGCAAATCGAGCAGATATGCGGACAGGTGCCGCTTCCAGTCAGTGCAAAGCAGCACCAGGGAACGGAAGAAATACACCGGCGGATTGCCCAGCTGCTGCCCGACGAAACCATGAACCGCGGACTGCTGGGAGGACTTGTTGAAGAGGGAGAAACCGTCATGCTGGTCATGCCGCAAGACCTGCAAGCACCCAAAGGAAGGCTCATCCTTCCGCAAGTGCAGACCATACGGGAGCTTCTCGACAGAAAGTGCCTGGTGATGAGCTGCACCACAGACAAGATGGACCAGATGCTCCAAGCGCTTGCACGTCCCCCCAGACTGATTATAACGGATTCGCAGGCTTTCAAAACAGTATACGAGAAAAAGCCGAAGGACAGCAGACTGACTTCATTCTCCATACTCTTCGCACAATACAAGGGCGACATCGATTATTTCCTGAAAGGTGCGGAAGCCATCGGAAGGCTTACTGAGGATTCACGCGTGCTGATAGCCGAAGCGTGCACCCACGCTCCCATGACAGAGGATATCGGCAGGGTGAAGATTCCGAACATGCTGCGCAAACGCATAGGCGGGGGACTGCAGATTGATGTGGTGTCGGGCAACGATTTTCCGGAAGACCTCTCCCCCTACAGCCTGGTCATTCATTGCGGAGCCTGCATGTTCACTCGCAAATATGTGCTCAACAGAATCGCTTCGGCTAAGGAACAGCACGTGCCGATGACGAATTACGGAGTTGCCATTGCATGCCTGACCGGAATACTTGACAAAGTTGAAATCACTCATTGATTCCAGAAGATTTATATAGAGGGTGTGCCAACACAAAATTTGGCAATCAACAGGAAATGGGAATGCCGCTCGTCTCGATAAGACGAAGAATCAGCCACTGAACCTTACTCTACAATTTTCAGACTGATGCCTTTCAACTGCTGCCATCCCGCCTTGTCTGTCAGCCGTACCATAAAGTGATAGTCGCCCGTATCGATGTTTTCGGGGATATCGATATCTACGCTTGCATGAAACAGCATCAGCCCCGGTTCAATGGAGTAGTCCTGATTGTAAACCCAAGGATTGACAGGCTTCTTTTTCGGATTGAGCGTACAGTCAGCTGCCGATGTGGAATGAGAGTGGTGGTCAAAATTGTTGTGTATCTCGATGTTAAAGCTGCCCAGTTCCCGGTTGTCCGTAAAGGTATATCGGAAAGCGATGGTTTCACCTTTATGATAAACCTCGCAGTCGAGCGGCGACGGAAGTTCTCCGTCTGTGAAATCCGGCTTCTCCATGTCTTTTGCCGGGTCATCTTCATTGCCGGAACTGCATGATGCCACCAGTACGGCGGCAAGCATTAAAAATACGATCTTCTTCATTTTGAATATCTGATTTGAATGAGGCTGTCCGCCATGCAATGGCAAGAACGGACAGCCCGGTTGTTCATTTTTCGGTTATTTGGATTCCTTCAACTTCTTCGGTCGTGGCATTGCCTTCGGCATCTGTCACGGTAAAGTGAAGATGGTATTCACCGGCGGGAGCATCGGCAGGCACTTCGATGTGTTCATGAAAGTGAACCGAAGTTTCCCCAAGATACTTGCCTGTGAAAATGGACGTAAACTCATATCCGGCATCACTGTTGTGCAGCTCCACCTCTATCCCGGCGATTTTCAAGGGTGCAGTTATATCCGCTTCCAAATGCAGCTCTTCTCCTGCTGCGGCTGTCTTGCCGTCATCTTTACCCACTTCAGCAAGTGCCACCTTGGGTGCCCCATCGGCAGGCACGGTAATTTTCAGTTCGGACGTGACCGCCGTGCTTTGCCCCTTTTGGTCTGTGACTGCCAGCGTCAGTTCATAGTCGCCTGCAGCGGTATTGGCAGGAATACCCACATGCTCGTGGAATGTAGCGTTGCGCACACCGATATACTTGCCGTCGGTCCATGATGCGGCAAGCACAGCATTTGTACCGTCCGCGCTCGCAATACTCAGGTCTATGTGTCCGATAAGCCCCTCGGCTTCCAGCTCGCTTTCAAGATGCAGGTCTTTCCCTGCTACTACGGACTTGCCGTTTCCGCTTCCTACCTCGGCAAGAGCTACCACGGGTTTTGCCACGCCAGTCTGTCCGCCGTCGCTGTCGCACGACGATACTACGAATGTGATTGTACTGAGCAGCAACGATGCTGCCAACAAAATTCTCTGTTTCATTGTCTTTGGTGTTTTTATGGGCGGTATGCCCGGTTTATATTAACAGGTAATCTAGAAACTCCATGCAGCCATAAGCGAGAAGTTGCGCCCAGGTTCGGGTACGCCTATCAGTCGATAGTAACTGGTGTGATCGAAATACCGTCTGTTGAGGATGTTCTCGCAACGGAGCGTCACACGCAGCACGTTTCCGCCAAAGCGAAACGACTTCCCTGCCGACGCAGCCAAAAGCCAATATCCGGGAGTGGGTTCCTCGGGTGGCACGACTTCATTCTGCGCCCCGACTGTCCGGCATTCCACAGCCACAAAGCCGCTGTCGTCTTCATCGCTGGCAGGCAACCCGCAACGGAGTTCCATGTGTGCCGACCATGGGGTAGAGCAAGGAAGCGAATATCCTTTCTTCTCGCCCGAAAGTTGACGCGCATACAGATATTCCCCGTCCGCCTCCAGCACGAAATGCCGCAGGAAACGCCAAGAGAGCGAAGCCTCGAAGCCCCACCGTATAACCCGGCTTTGCATGTATCGGTAGAGTTGCAAGCCCTCGCGATATTCGGACGTGGGATTCAGATAGATGTAGTTCGGGAAATAATTGACATACGGGGTTAATGACACATCCAGCGACCCATGTTCGTATATCAGCCCGGCATCCGCCTGGTACGATTCTTCCGGCTTCAATCCGGCATTGCCTTCTTCGTAGCGGAAGATGTTGTAGTTGATACCATTCATGCCAAGTTCCTTGGCAGTGGGTATACGGAAACTCTTGCCTACATTGGCTTTCAGCAGCCAATCTCCTGTACGCCGGTTGACGCCTACAGACCATGTGAAACAGCCAAACGACTGCCTCATGCCGGCGGAGCGTTGCACAAATACGGAATCACCGTCCGGCTGCGGTGTCTTGTACCAGTCACGATAGCTGTGGATACGCACCGTACCGCGGTCGAAGCGTATGCCTGCGCTGAAAATAAGGTCATCGCTGACGACAAAACGGTCGTAAGCATATCCGCCGAACGCCAGTTGCCCGAAGTCAGGCAAAATAAAGCCCCATCCGTCACGGCGGTTTTTCTGGTATTCGGCACTTGCTCCCGCTTGCAGCGAATGCCGTCCGAGCATCAGACGCAACCGGATGCCGGCAGATACCGTCTGCTTCGTGAAACGGCGCTCGAGCGTATTCGGAGGAACAGGCATGTATCCGTGGGAAACGGGTTCCGAATGCTCGCTCTGACGGTTGTGCTGGTAGGCAAAACTGCCCTCCACTGCCCCGCCGTGCCAGTGCCATTCGGTGCGGTTAGACAGCATGAGATGGTTTACCGTATGAGAGGGCAAATCCACATCGCGGCACGAACGGTCATAGTCTATGTCCGACAGCATCACCTCAAGACCGTGGGCATTGGCGAAGAAACCGCTGCGTGTATTCACATCCGCCATGCGGAAGCAAGTTTTCATACGGCTTCCCTCGTAGCCGATCAGAAGGCTTCCGTCAAGTTCGCGCCCGGCTGTGTTGCGTAACCTCCGGTCATGAAGCTTGATGTAGTAAGAATAATAGCGTATGCTGTCGGTGGGTATGCGATAGTCGGCATAGTCGATGAGCGTGGCGTTCGCCTTGTACCAGAAGTCGCCGCTGCGCCCCGCCATGCGGAGCGCGGTGCCGACAGACTCGTTGTTGCTCCGGGCAAACAGATTCACGCTGCCGCCGAAGCGTTCCTTCGGTGCACGGTCGCTTATGAGGTTTATCACGCCGCCGATGGCATCGGAGCCGTAAGTGACCGCTGCCGGACCTTTTATGACCTCCACCTTGTCCACGGCATATTGGTCGGTTTCCAGCCCGTGGTCATCCCCCCACTGCTGTCCCTCGTGCCTGATGCCGTTTTCCGCCACCAGCACACGGTTGAATCCCAATCCGCGTATAACGGGTTTCGATGCTCCGGATCCTACTGCCATCGCTTTCACGCCCGGCAGCCTCTCCAACGTTTGCATCAGCGAGCCGCCAAAGTTGTCCTCCACATACCCCCTTGTCACACCCAGCGTGTTCTGTGCCGAGCGCATCTGTATCTCCTTATAGCCGCTGTTTCCTTTTATCACCACTTCCTTTAGAGAAATGCCGTCCCTCATCATGCGCCCGATACTGTCGGCAGAAACATCGGCCTTCACTGTATCAACAGGGACACAAAGAGGCTCTGCGTTCATCGTGCAGAGCGCATGGCAAGGAATGACGAAAAACAGAAGCATGGTCATCAATGTCTTCTTTTCCATCTGAAAAAAAATGAATGTTGCTGTTTGTTGCGTAAATCCTCCTGTCCGGACAAAGTGCAACCTTTCCTGCATCACAACGCATCAGTTGCAAATCCTGTTTCTCTACAAGGGACAGAAGACCGTAAACGGATTTATCTAAACAAACATATAGGGAGGCGCACGCAACGAGGGTGACGGTCCTTTTCTCTGGATGACATCCGCATACGGACAGTCAATGAAAATATAGACCGGTTGCGCAAAAGGAACAAGAAGAATAGCCGGTGCTTCCACAAAAGGCGACAAGAAGAAATGGCATATCGGGCACGTACCGCCATCATCGCTGCCTTGCGAATGGCTGGAAGCGGAAGCGTGGCAGGTTGCAGCCATGGCTCCATCGTGAAAGTGCGTTGCCTTCACGATGCTTATCGGCATGAGGGTTAGCAAGAGTACCCATGCGATGATGATCCTGTTTCTTCTTTTCCTTTTCATTCTTCTAAGCTCGCGTGCAAAGATAATACTTCCCTTGTAAATGCAACAATGTTTCATATTCTATTTTAGTTAAATTTCATCACACGGGACAAAAAACGTATCTTTGCACCCGTCTTAATCAATACAAATTATGAACGCAACCGATATATTGAAAGAAAAGGGACTGAAAAAAAGTGCCCAGCGCATATCCGTCATCACGATTCTGCAACAGAAGCTGGTTCCCCTCACGGAAGAAGAAATAAAGGAGGACATGGGCGAAATCTATGACCGTGTGACTTTTTACCGCACAATGCAGGTGCTTGTCGGCATGGGGATTGTACACCGTATCGTGGTGGACAACACAACTACAAAGTATGCCCTGAACACGGATGGGGAAAACAAGTCGCACGTGCATTTCTATTGCAGAATCTGCCATGCCGTAATATGCCTGAAGGATGTCCCGGTACACCGCTACCAACTGCATGGCAATTACAAGCAGGAGGATTGCGAGGTCTTGATAAAAGGGGTGTGCCCTGCCTGCATGACCTTCGATTCAGACAACGAAACAAAATAGGAAAAGAACCATGGCAGTTGCTGTGAGAACATATTTTATTGTTGAACAAGGAATAACCGGAATAGTACAATGAATCACATGATTTGTCACTGGCACGGAGTGGCTTTATAAAGACCTTTCTATTAAGAAACTGTTTTGAATTTATCGTGTGCTGATTTGGGATGAGTTTTTGAGGCATTTCCGTTTGTGTGATGAGGAAGATAGCGGGCTATCTGACGAAGAACAGAAGCGGAAAAGACCAAAAAATAGCCCAAAGCACACACGAAAACGAATACATCAAGCCAAGAAAAACTTTTTGGAGAAATTCAAAACAGTTTCTAAGCCATCCGGTGCCTTTTCTCCCTTTTTATTCGTTTATTCCGGAAATATTTCGTAAATTCGGGACAAACCAATGAACAGCAGCTATGAAACCCATTTTTCACTTCGGATGCGGACTCGTCATGGGCTCCTTCCTCACATTGTTTCTGGCCTCGCTTTGGGGAATCTCTTCGCTGAACGAAAAAAGCCAGACAGATGAAAAAGAAACGGCACAGGTGGTGCAGCAGGAACAACCGTCCGCACCCGAAACTACCGCCGGCGAGAGCAAAACGCACCAGTCCCGAACTGTCGAAAAGAGAACGGTATCCGCACAGCCACAGAAGCGTGTAAAGAAACAGGAACCCGAACCTCAGCATACAGCGGCAAAGCCGCAGCTGAAACCGGTGACAACAGCGGAAATAGCTGCAGAAACGGAAGCTCTTCCCGAAAAAATAACACAGCAGACACCTCCGGAACGCAACACCCGGACGACACGGACGCAGGAGGAAGAGAGCAGACAGTACACGGAAATACAATGGAAAGGGGAATCTTATTCGCTTTACATCGGAATGCCGAAGGAAGCCGTGCGCGAAATATTCGGAAAACCCGGAAACGTAAACGTGATGAATCTGTACGACGGGGTACACGAAAACTGGCAGTACCGGTCGAGAGGGCACATGTTGATGCTCTCGTTCATCAACGGAAAACTGGACGGGATCATGCAGCTATAATTCCCCAACCAACAGACGGGCAACAGACCGGCATCTGCTCCCCTGTCTTTACAGCAGGCTGTGAAAGGAAAGGTTCTGCCAGCCCATGAAACAACGGCATTTCCTGCGGAATAATCTGTATCTCCAGGCTAGAGATATACATCTCCAGCCTGAAGACATACATCTTCAAGCTAAAGATGCACGTCTTTAGACTGAAGACAGACTTTTCTGCGGGAAATCCCGCCGTTGTTCATGCGAAACAACCCGAAAATGAAACGGCAGTTTCCGCATCGGGAACGCGCCGAATTCAAGGCGACGACAGAAGCTATCATTGGAAAAACAGGTCCCGCATACCGACAACAGGCATGATTTGACCGAAAAACCACTAACAAAGCCTCTAAAATCACGGTTTTTGATGATGCCGTATATCTTAAAAAAACTTTTCTTTGCAACATAGTTCTAAACATAGTACTGAATTGATGGAAGAAGGGAAAGACATACGGATGCTACTGGTGGACGATCACGAACTGGTATTGCAAGGATTGAAATACATCATAGAATGTTCATTGCCGGATGTGAAGCATATCTGTACGGCATCATCCGGCCGAGAAGCCATTTCCCTCATTACATCCCAACATTTTCATTTGTGCGTGCTGGATCTGGAACTACCCGACATGTCGGGGCTGGATGTCATCGCCTGCATCCGCGAGAAAAATGCCGGCACACGCATTATTGTGAACACCATGCACGAAGAGCTGTGGTGCATCAAGGAACTGCTGCAGCGCCAGGTGGACGGTATTCTGTTCAAGTCCGTTTATCCGAGCGAAATGCTGGAAGCCATCCGCCGCATATTGCGGGGAAAGACCTATTACTGCGAGCAAGTGCGCCGGACACGCGCCAAAATGGAACGCAGCGACAAGCAACGGCGCGACACGCTGACTCCACGAGAGTTGGATGTGCTGAAACTGCTGTCTGAGGGGAAGACTACGCAAGAAATAGCACGCGAACTTTGCGTATCAACCAATACCGTCGACACGCATCGCCGCCATCTGCTGGACAAGTTGGGGGCGCGCAACGTGGTCGACCTCCTCATGACCGCCATAGCCAAAGGAATTATCACGGTCCGCAAACGCTGATTCGTCAGACAAACCTAATATAATAACCCATAAAACACTTGACACCTTATGTTAACAGACGCTACAGCTCTTACTCCTGTCCTATTGTTAAGCCAGATACTCTTCTGGGGAAGCATCGTTTACACGTCATTGCTAATATTGCGCTATCGCAAGATTACCGACTGGTATAACCGGAAAGCCGGAACGGAAATCATCATTCATCTTCATTTCCGGTCACTAACTCCGCTGTTGCTGACGGGAGTTTTCGGTTTCACTATACTGATCATCGGGATGCTTCTTTCTGCATCCAATGACAACATTACTGACCAACAGGTGAACAATATGCTGTGGCTAAGCTGCCTCACTTTGGTCTACCCCATTTTCTGGCTGGTATGGCGGCTGGTAAAGGCAAGTCGCAGCGAAAATCCGCGTGCCGCACGCTGGCGTCTGCTCTACGATGCACTGCTGAACCTCTCTGTCGGCTTCGGAGGCGGAATAGCAATCATCATCGCCGTATGTCTGACCGTATTGGGATCGTTTACCAAATGGGATTATTTCTTCCCTGAAAAGTGGCGCGACATCGCCGGAGTTGATGTGGTGCCCCAAAGCAAAAAACATTATTGGGTTGCAGCCGGTCTTGCCGTTGTCGCTATAATAACGCAGTTTATTCCGGACGGTGATCACATAGCAGAAACAATAGCCGGCATCGTAGCCATGGCAGCCATCGGCTTAGTGGCATGGAAAGTATGGCGCACCCCTCGGAAAGAACGTCACAGCATCGTGTGGCGTTGGGGATATATTGCCGTATCCTTTTATATCGTGTTCATCGTCACGGTCTGGATCATCCTCATTACAGTGATGCTGTATGTTTTCTACTTGATTCTGACACACGTTGTAGGCAGCGGTACGGAAGGCAAGAGCAGCGGCAGAACACGGCACAGCGTATCATGCAGCCATTTGAGCCACGATATTTTGGGCGGCTCAAACAAATGCAATATCTCCGGAGATACCTGTCCGAAAATAAATGGCGGCCATTGCCCGCATCAATAACGACAATCTCAGCAATTTATAATTTACCATTAATCTTATAGCTTATGTTACGAAACTGGTTACTGTTATTATTTCCTCTTCTGTTCTTCTCAAGTTTTAGCGGCTGTTCCGATGATCCCGATGACGAATGGTCAGATAACAATGACTCGTCGATAGGGGTATCCGACAATGAAAGTTCTACACTTGACGGCGCCCCCGCCTTCGCGCGTTTCGAGGATTCACAGCTCGAAGTCTCTTCTGATCCGACGAATCCCATCCCGGTGGTTCTCTACACAAATCTGTCCATGCCATACATTGAAGTTGACACCGATGTGGCCGGCGCATTCATTTATGCCAATGAAGTTACGCCGCCGGACATGGAAAACGGCGGACAGTGTGAGGTGATGCTGGAGGTGACGCGTAACATCCTGCAACACAACACCGAAACGGGCGTTGACGAAGCACTCTCAAGACAAGGTTCGATAAACGTTGTTTCCGGAGGAAAGACCCTCGCCACACTGAACATCGTGCAGGAAGCACCGCCATACTGCAAGCTGAACGGCAACATACAGTCGACATTCAGCAGGCTCAGCTTTCCTTTCACGGCCAGCGAATCGACAGCAAAGGTGTACTATTATCTGTCGGACAAGGCGCTTCCCCGTTCCGAAGCGTCAGGCATTCTCTACGACAGATGGGAACGCGAAGAGCTTGTTTTGTCTGAGGGACAGACAGAATTCACATTAGATTTCAACGGTCTTCTCGTAAACACGCCCTATTATCTGTATGTACGTCCCGTGAGCGAGTACGGAAGCACACTGGAAACCAACTACTTCAGCGAATACACCGCTTCCACGGCTGCCGGACAAAGCGAACAGGACCTTGTACTACTAGTCAGCGCCAATCCTGCCAATAACTTTACGGTATATATACCTCTTCACAGCGATTACACAACAGGTACGTTGGATTGGGGAGACGGCACAGTGGAAACAGTGGCAGACGGATTTCATAACATTCAACATAAATACGATGTCACCACAGCCACTGAATTCGAAGTGCGCTTCAGCGGAAAAATGACCAATATGAGTCTTAGCGCCCCGGGCACTGCTCCTATTTCCGCGATGGAAAACACATTGTTGGGTATTCTTCAATGGGGATATACGGGACTGGAAGAAATCGATTTAGGCTCTTTCACAAGTCTTTCATATGTGGCACCGGATACACAAGGTGCTTTCCGCAACATGAAACACTTTGGTGTAGAACCATACGGAGGAAGTTTCACGGGAACCAGCATTACGGAAATCCCCGAAGGTTTTTTTGACTATGCTGTCAATGCGACAAGCTTCGACTTCACTTTTGGCGGATGTTCAAAGCTGGCTTCTTTGCCCAAAGGGTTATTCAAGAACTGTACGAAAGCAAAAAGTTTCCAGCGTACTTTCATCAGCTGCACCTCACTGACAGAATTGCCTGCCGACCTGTTCAGCAATTGCTCGGAGGTAACCACATTCGAAACGACTTTCAATGGCTGTTCCGGACTGAAAGAAATTCCTGCGGGATTGTTTGATGCCTGCACCAAAGTCGTCAACTTTGAAGGAACCTTTGGCAACTGTACTTCATTAACTTCAATTCCTGCAGGACTATTCATCCACAATAAGCAAGTAAACTATATAGGTACTTGTGCACGGCGTAATTCCAGTGGAGGTTATTTAAATGGTGGGCGGGGACTGTTCCAAGGTTGTACAAACCTGAAAGAAATTCCTGCCGGTCTGTTTGCTTCGTTCAAAAAACTTGAAGACGCGTCTTTTGCTTTCACATCATGTAGAGGATTGAAAACATTGCCAGCCGATTTGTTCAGCGTTTGTACTTCATTAGAATACTTGGAAAGTACTTTTGAATACTGTTCCAGCCTTCAGTCGCTGCCAGTTTCACTGTTTGACAACAACCGCCAGCTGAGAATTGTCGGCTCACTTTTTGAAGGCTGTTCTGCCTTATCCGGCGAATCTCCTTATACAACGATAGGAAATGGAACAAAAGTACATCTATACGAACGCAGCAACTATAATACCGAATTTGTAGCACCCGATAACTATGTATGGTGCTTCCGCCATTGCACAGGCTTGTCAGATTACGATGCCATACCAAATCATTGGAATTAACATATCAGGTATCCAAAGCCTTCTGCCGAAAGGCCACCGGCAAATGCATGGATGCTGAGATTTCTTGCTTGACTACGGGGGGTGCAGCTTCAAAGCTGCGCCCTCATTTTTTTCACAGAAATCCGGCAAAAAACTTGTACATGTCAACACCTGTTTCTATATTTGCGGCAGAACGATGAAATAGACCAATCATGCTTCAAAAGTTTCAAATCAAAGAAAACAGACAGAAAATCATTTCCAGCCGGCAACAAGACGTTGCAAGGCGTGAAAGTGAATGTTGTCGTGTTCTTTGATTTGATGGACACCCCTCCGGCAAAACAGGTTAAGTGCGCCCAAAGCAGACGGGGCCGGAGAAATCTTGGGAGATCCGAAACACTCCAATGTTCTTAAATGCATGTCCTCATTTTTCAAATGAAGACATGTTATCCTAATAAGGATATGCAGACTGCATGTCCTCTTTTTGTTATGCACCTTATTGAAATATCTCACCGTTAAAAACTTGAAGCCATGATTGATAATGTATACAATGAAACACCACTGACTGACGGATTTGACAAATTTATAGAAGACTCCAACAAAACAGAAACCGAACGCTGCACGTATGACAATATAGACTACATTGTCCCTGCAGGCTTTTCGCCCGCCACCTACTCCTTCCGGTCGGCTGAACTGATTCTTGACGGAAACAACCTGATGGACAAGGAAACGAACTTCAAGGCCTGCCTCCCCGACACCCGGTTTGCAATATCCTTTTTTCTGTTTGTCACTCAGGTAGAAAATGAAGGATGCTGCGACGATGAAGCAGTGCAGGCATGGCTGTATAAGAAAGGAAAGCGGAAAGCACTTGCAATCCGAAAGGAAATCCCGAACGAAGACGGCATTTATTTCGATTTCTCCGAGCTGGGCGACAGCCTGAGTCCGGGCGAATACTTTCTGCTTCTCAACAACCTGGAAGCGTCGGAAAGCGACTGCAACTTTGAAGCCATGGGAACAAACCTCAGGTTCTCGTTCTCCATCCTGCCCGACGGACGCCATCTGGCACATCCCGACATACGGAACATCCGGCTGCATCGTGACCGGACACCGCTTGCCGGCACTTCCGGACGGATAAGTCTTTCATTCAGTCTTTCAAGAGCCATGCGGAAATACGATGAATTCACAGCCTGCTGTTATGACGAATCATTTTTCCTCATGGACAGGATTTTCATCTCACAAAGCCCTGAAATGCCGCAGAGCAGAAAAGTCTGCACCAGCCTCAATTCACCGTTTATCTGGATGCCGGGCCAATACACTTGCCTGCTCAGCCACAACGGAGAACCTTTCCATAAAATATCTTTCAGCCTGGAAAATGAAAGGATATCCGTAAAGATGAGTGAAAGCATCAAGAAACACTCATCCGAGTACATACTCTTGAGATACATGGAATCCGACCGAAGAAACTCGTTCTATTGGAGCGAGCTGAGGCGTACCCCCGGATTCGGAAGCATAAAGCGAAAGGCGATGGAATACTTTCAGGACAACGCACTGAACTTAATGCGGAAAGACTGCGATCTGGGTCCGATAAGACGGAACATGAATTTCCTGTTCATCGGAAAAGAAACTGAAGGAACAAAGAACGCAATAAAAGATTTCGCCTTCATTCTCTGCGAAACCAGAAATTTCAACTATGTGGATGCAGAAGAACTGACCGAACAGAAAAACCTGGCTGACCCCTATGCCGCGGTCAACGGACTGTTCGAGGGACTGACAGAAGGCGTTGTCTGCATCTCCAATCTGTATGCCCTGCTGAATGCCAACGAAAACAGATTCTTTCAAAAACTGGAAAAGAAACTGAAGACAGAGCGGAAGCTCACGCTGTTTTTCCTTGGAACAGATGCCGAAATCAATCAAGTGTTCGAAACCAATCCGACGCTAAAAGGCCTCTTCCCCGAGAAAAACAGCGTTGGATTATGCAGCTATACGGTTTCCGATATCGCCCATGCTCTCCAGAACACGCTGAAAAAGCAGCAGTTCTCATTCTCGGAAGAAGCGGAGCTGCGCCTTACCAAACTGCTGGCAGGCATGGATGCCAAAGGAAAACTGAAGAATTGGGGGGCAGAACAGGTGGAACAATTCTTCACCGGTTCCATTCTTCCCTGCTTCTGGCAACGCATTCTGGATATGGAATGCCAGGAGGAAACAAGCATGAAACAGGAGCTTTCAAAGATTAAGGCCGAAGACATACATGACGGTTTTACCGACGGAAAAGACACATCATTCGAACAGGAAATGAGCGGACTGAATGCGATGACCGGACTTCACGAGGTGAAACAGCTCCTCAACGCAACATTCAACCAACTGCAGTTTGATGATCTCCGAAGCAGAATGGGACTGGCCGTCCGGAAAAAAGGCATCCACCACATGATATTCACGGGCAACCCGGGAACAGGAAAAACGACAGTGGCCAGAATGATCGGAAAAATCTTCCATGCGATGGGACTCCTTTCGAAAGGCGATGTAATCGTGACGGAAAGAAGCCGGATGGTAGGACAGTTTCTCGGCGAAACAGAACGCAACATGCAGGAGATTTTAAGGAAAGCGCAAGGCAATGTTCTCTTCATCGATGAAGCCTACACACTGACAGCAGACAAAGACAATCGAAAGGATTTCGGATACCGGGCTGTCGAATGCCTGCTCACAGTCCTGTCCAGAAACAGCCCGGACATGATAGTCGTTCTGGCCGGATATGAAAAGGAAATGAACCAAATGCTGGCAACCAACCCCGGACTCCGCGGACGGTTCCCTCACACGCTCCGGTTCGAGGACTATTCGGCAGACGAGCTGATGGAAATAGCCCTGCAACTCTTCCGGAAAGAAGAATATATCCTGACCGGCGAAGCGAGCAGGCAACTGTACGAAACCATCAGCGAAGCGGTTGCCGACAAGACAGAAAGCTTCAGCAATGCCCGCTGGATAGAGCAATATGTGTATAGCGGCATTCTTCCGGCTATGGCCGAACGGGTGCTGAACCGGGGCGGAGCAATTGACAAAGAGTCTTGCCGGACGGTTGAAAAAGAAGATGTTGAAACGGCATTTCTCAAATTCAAGCCTCGCCAGATAGAAACGGCCGTGATACCTCGCATCGGCTTTCGGGCATAAATCAGCAAAAAGGTGTGCCAAAACGGGAATCCCCGCATGGCACACCTCTCTCCATTTTATATGATGCTCCGAGATTTATCCTCCAAAGTTATCATACATGATTGAACTTGGATCAACTCCCAGACTGTCAAGCATCTTAACTACTGCATTCGACATCGGTCCGGGACCGCACATGTAGTATTCAATATCCTCAGGCGCCTCATGATTCTTCAAGTAAGTATCATACATCACCTGATGAACGAATCCCGCCGTATATTTTACACCAGCCGCATCGGCAGCAGGATCCGGACGGTCAAGCGCAAGATGAAAATGGAAATTCGGAAAATCCTTTTCCAGCTGCAGGAAATCCTGAAGATAGAACACCTCGTTCAGCGCACGTGCTCCATAGAAATAATGCATCACACGATCCTTCGTGCCCAATGTACGCGTCATGTGCATGATCTGCGCACGCAACGGAGCCATACCTGCACCACCGCCTACCCATATCATTTCTTTCTTGGAATCGAATATCGGATGGAAATCTCCGTAAGGACCGCTCATCAGCACCTTGTCACCCGGCTTCAGGGTAAAGATATAAGACGAAGCGATACCCGGATTGACATCCATAAATCCGCTGCGGTCCGGTTTGAACGGCGGAGTGGCGATACGCACTGTCAGCATAAACACATCTCCCTCTGCCGGATAGTTCGCCATAGAATAGGCACGCACCGTCGGCTCCGTATTCACACACTTCAATGAGAACATGTTGAACTTCTTCCATGCAGGCAAGTATTCGTCACCGATCAGCGCCTTGTCTATATCCTTGTCATAATCCATCGCAAACGCGGGAATCTTGATCTGCGCATACGATCCGGGGATGAAGTCCATGTGCGCTCCCGCAGGCAACTGCACCTTGAACTCCTTGATGAAAGTGGCCACATTCTTGTTGGAGATTACCGTACATTCATACTCCTTGACACCCAAGACAGACTCGGGAACCTTGATAGCCATGTCGCCCTTCACTTTCACCTGGCAGCCCAAACGCCAGTGGTCCTTCTGCTGCTTGCGGCTGAAATGTCCCACTTCAGAAGGAAGGATCTCGCCTCCTCCATCAAGCACCTGGCACTTGCACTGTCCGCACGAGCCTTTGCCCCCGCACGCCGACGAAAGAAACACATCGTTTACCGCCAGCGTATTGAGCAGCGTAGATCCCGATTCAACTTCCATCACTTTGTCACCGTTGATGGTCAGCTTCACCTTTCCGGAAGTCACCAGAAACTTCTTTGCCACCAACAGAATCACAACCAGCACCAGAATGGTCACCAGAAACACTCCGATGCTTGCCAATATAAAATGCATATCCATAGTCTTGCTTCCTTTCCGTTAAATGTCCAAACCTGAGAAACACATAAAGGCCATCGCCATCAGTCCGACGGTTATGAACGTGATGCCCAAACCTCTCAACGGAGCGGGCACATTCGAATAGGCCATTTTCTCGCGAACGGCAGCCAGCCCCACGATAGAAAGCATCCATCCCAGCCCCGAACCTAAGGCATATGAAATGGAATCCCACACATCACCTATATATTTCGGATCGGAAGGAGTAAGATTGATGCGCTGCTGCATAAAGAGCGACGCTCCCATAATGGCACAGTTCACGGCAATCAGCGGCAGAAAAATACCCAGCGACGCATAAAGCGAAGGGCTGAAGCGTTCGACCGCCATCTCCACAAGCTGCGTAATAGCTGCTATGACCGCAATGAAAAGAATAAAGCTCAAGAAGCTGAGGTCGATTCCCAGAATGCCGTCGGCCGCCAGCACTTTAGTCTGCAACAGATAATTTACCGGAAGGGTCACCACCAGCACGAAAGTTACGGCAATGCCCAAACCGACAGCGGTCTTCACATTCTTCGATACAGCCAGATACGAACACATGCCTAGGAAGAAAGCGAAGATCATGTTGTCCACAAATATCGAACGGACCAATAAACTAAAAAAATGTTCCATAATTTCTTTTCGGTTAGACGTTAATCATTTTCTTGCAGTTCTTTATGCTTTGCACGCTGGTACCAGATGATACATGCCACGATGATTAAAGCCATCGGCGGCATCAGCATGAGTCCGTTGTTCACGTAACCTGCCTCTTTCACTGCATCGTAATTCAGTATATTATATCCCAACAGGGTTCCCGATCCCAGAAGTTCTCGTATGAAAGCCACCATCACCAGAATCTTGGCGTAGCCCAAACCGTTTCCAAGACCGTCAAGACAGGACTCCCACGGACCGTTCGCCATGGCAAACGCTTCCAGCCGTCCCATCAGGATACAGTTGGTAATGATCAGACCTACATAAACCGAAAGCTGTACGCTCACATCATACGCAAACGCCTTCAGCAGCTCGCTCACAATGGTTACAAGCGCAGCCACTACCACCAGCTGCACGATGATGCGGATGCGGTTCGGTATAGTCTTCCGGATCAATGAAATCACCACATTGGAAAACGCCGTAATGATGGTAACCGAAAGTCCCATCACAATGGCCGGCTCCAGCTTGGAAGTAACAGCCAGTGCCGAACAGATGCCCAGCACCTGCACCGTCACCGGATTGTTCATGCTGATCGGAGCAGAAAAGACCTCTTTGTTCTTTGCTGAAAATAGATTTCCCATCGTTTATCTCCTCCTCATTCGTTTTTTAAAGTTAAGAATTTAGTGTAATGCGCCAAACAACTTTTCAGCATGGCATCCACACCGACAGAAGTGATCGTTCCTCCGGAAATGCCGTCCACCTGATACTCGGGACTCTCCACTTTTCCGAACTTCACCACGCCCAGTCCGATGTTTTCGCCGTCCATTACCTGCTTGTCCTTGAATTCGCCCTGAAAATGTTCGCCGGCAATTTCAGCTCCCAGTCCCGGAGTTTCGGAAGCGTGAGAGAAATAAGTGCCGTAAACCGTATTCTTGTCCTCATTCAAGGCTATATATCCCCAAATAGCTCCCCACAAGCCTGAGCCATAAACGGGAATCACATATTTTTTCTGGCCGTCCACCTCACATACAAAGATATGGGCACGTCCGTTTTCCTTGAACTCTTTTTCGTAACCGGTAACAAACTTGCCTTCGTAAGGGGTCAGCGTTCCGTCGCCGGCAACGATCTGATCTTCCTTCACAATTCTGGCAAATTCCGATTCCACATCCTTCACCCCCCGAATATTGAGTGCCGAAAGAATCTGGTTCTTCGTGTCAAGCTCCACATTCTTGCCCTGCAGATCGCGCAGTGAAGAATTGACAAAAGCCAGCAGGAATGCAACGATAACCACAAGTACCGAAGCATAAACAATCGTATAAGAATTACTGTTTGTATTCATCGTATCCCGTTTTAGTTGTTAGACACAGCACGTTTCGCACGGCGTGAGATATTGTTCTCCACCACCACATAGTCGATGAGCGGAGCAAAGATATTCATCAGCAGAATCGCCATCATCATCCCTTCGGGATAACCCGGATTGAGCACGCGGATAATGATTGCCATGGCTCCAATCAGGAAACCATACACAAACTTGCCGTTCTCGGTACGCGAAGAAGTAACCGGGTCGGTCGCCATGAATACGGCTCCGAAACAGAACCCTCCCAAACACAAGTGCTCATACCAGGGCATATGCGCTATGGCCGTATCCGGTCCCCACGCATTGAACACCGCTCCCGTCAGCGCGCCGCCAATAAACACCGACAGCATGGTTTTCCAGCTTGCCACACCGCTCCACAGCAAAATCACCGCTCCGATGGCTATGGCGATGACACTGGTTTCGCCGATCGATCCCGGAATCAGTCCGGTCACCATATCCCATGAAAAAGCCGGACAGTCGGCAGCCGTAGCGGCAGTCTTGGCAATTCCCAGCGGAGTGGCGGTTGTCAGCCCGTCGACTGTTGCGCCTATCCCGAAAATGCTTTCGCCGGCCACCCACACCCTGTCGCCCGACATGCTTGCCGGATAAGCGAAGAACAGGAAAGCGCGCGTCACCAGAGCCGGATTGAAAATGTTCATTCCCGTACCGCCGAACACCTCTTTCGCAAAGACCACAGAGAAAGCGACGGCAATGGCCAGCATCCACAACGGACAGTCTACCGGAACAATCATCGGAATCAGCATTCCCGAAACCAGGAATCCTTCCTGAATCTCCTCCTTCTTCCATTGGGCCACAACAAACTCTATTCCCAGTCCCACCACATAAGACACGATGATCTTGGGCAGTACGGCCAGGAAGCCATAGAAAAACATTTCCCAAAAGCTGCCTTCTATGCCGGCAGCGTGGAAATGCTGATAGCCAACATTGTACATTCCGAACAGCAGCGCCGGCATGAGCGCAATCACTACAAACGACATGATCCGCTTGCTGTCGATGGCATCATGGATGTGAGTTCCCGTCTTCGAAGTCGTATTCGGAACAAACAGAAAGGTTTCGAATCCATCGAACACGGAACGGAAAGCATGATATTTGCCTCCCTCCTCAAAGTTCGGCTTTATCTTGTCAAGATAATTTCTTAATGCATTCATTCTATTATAACGGTTTTAATTTGAAATTAGCACATTTCCTTGCGGAGCATGTCAAGGCCTTCACGAACGATACGCTGCAGTTCCATCTTCGACGAACAGACAAATTCGCACAGGGCAAAATCCTCCGGAGCCACTTCATAGATGCCAAGAGCCTCCATCCGGTCAATGTCGCCGGCTATAATGGCCTTGATCAGATATTCGGGCAGGATGTCCATCGGGAACACCCGGTCATATTCGTTTGACATAATCATGTGGCGTTCTCCGCCTTTTACACGCGCATCGAGCACATATTCCTTTTTTCTGCCCGAAAGCCAGCTGAAATAAGAATGGCTCACGCTGAAATCTCCGGTACGGGGCATAATCCACCCCAGCATTTCATGCACGCCACTGCCTTCCGGAATCACGGTCAGCTGGCTGTGGAATGCGCCCAGAAAACCATTGCCGGAAATCTGTTTTCCCGTCAGCACGTTTCCGCTGATATAGCGCAGCTCGCTGTCCGGAGTCACGTTGCCGGCAAACACATTTGTCAGCAGAGCACCTACCTTCAGCTTGCAGTAGGCAGGCTTCAGCACCTCCGAACCGGTCAGCGCAACCGTGCGCGTCAGATCGACGCGCCCCGTATTGAACAGGCGCCCGATAAATATCACAGCCTGCGGATCGACCGTCCAAACGGTTTCTCCCTTGTTTACGGGAGCGATGTGATTGATCTGCACGCCAACATTCCCGGCCGGATGAGGACCGTCAAAAACCGTAACGGCCACATCTTTTGCCCCGGTCAGCGCAGAAGAAGTCTGATGCACGCTGATACCTAAATACGTTTTCGCTATCTTGGCCAAAGCACTGAGCCCTGTTTGAAAATCAGCCTCCTGCCCTTTCAGCACAAACTCAAAATCGGGAGCCAGCGGACTGCTGTCGAAAGCCGAAACGAAAATAGCTCTCGGAGCCACTGACGGGTCAGCTATCACGTCATACGGACGCTGGCGCACAAACGCAAACATACCCGATTCAAGCAAAGCCTCCTTCACAGCCTGCGCGTCCATCGACGCAACTTCTTTCCTGCCGAACTCTTCAAAATCCTGTTCCGCAGCAGCCTCCACGGTAATGCTCATCACTTTCCGTCGCGCCCCGCGCTCTACACTTGTCACAACTCCACTGACGGGCGACACGAACTTAACTTCTGGATGATTCTTGTCGATAAACAAGGGTCCTCCGGCCATTACATACTCCTGCTCCTTGACAACGACTTTCGGAGAAACTCCCGTAAAATCATCGGGACACAGTGCATAGAATCCCGGTTCCTTCACTGGCTTTACCTCTGCCGCAGCCTTTCCTTTCAGGTTTATGTCCAGGCCTTTACGCAATTTGATACAATTTGCCATATTGGATTACAAAAAATGGTTTCAATATTTTGCCTGCAAAAATAACGAAAAAAAAGAACGAAAGACATCTTTCGCCTCCTAATTACTGAAATATTTCTTTAAATCTCCCCGCAACGGTGTCATTCCACCCGGCACGGTCCGCATTCTGCAACACCGGGTGAGCAATCGGCGCATCGGCGAGAAGGCCGCAGAAAAACGAATGCAGCCCGCAAGAATCTTTATCTCCAGCCTAAAGATATATATCTTCAGACTAAACATACAGATATCCAGACTGAAGACAAACATTCCAAAGGCTTCGGCCGGCTTGCGGATACATAAAAATCTCCCAATCCGCCTGCCGCAAACAGGACAATGCAGCCTCATCTGCCCCGCCAATGATTAGGATTTGTCAAAAATATTGTTTATTTTCGCAAAAACCGCGCACCTTAGAAATGAAAAAAGAAAAACACCTTCTGACAGCTTGCATCGTCTTTTCTTCATTGTGCCCGCAAACGCTGGCGGCACAGGAAAAAGAACAGCATACAGAATCTGTACGCGATTCTGTATTGAACATCGGGTATGCCCAAGGCAGCCTGATCAACCTTTCGGGTTCGGTAGAACGCATCACCGAACAGCAGATGAACAAAGAACAGATCACCAATCCCCTGGAAGCCATCCAAGGACGCGTGGCAGGGCTGACCATTCTGAAAAGCAGCAACGGCATGGCGGCCCTGGAGTCCGTGCGGATGCGGGGAACCACTTCGCTGACAAGCGGAAACGATCCGCTCATCATCGTTGACGGCGTGTTGGGCGATCTGACCATGCTGACATCCATCTACCCTGCCGACATCGAAAGCTTCACCATCCTGAAAGACGCTTCCGAAACGGCACAGTACGGATCACGAGGAGCTTCGGGCGTCATCAACATCGTCACCAAGAAAGGAACGGCCGGAAAGACGCGCGTAAATTACAGCGGCAGTTTCGGAATAGCCCACGTTTACCGTCACCTGGACATGCTTTCGGGCGCAGCATACCGGAAGGTGGCTGCCGAGAACGGCCTGCACTTCCTTGACAAAGGCTATGACACGGATTTCCAGAAAGAAATCGAACAGACAGGCCTGCAGCAGAACCACAACATAGCTTTCTACGGAGGAGGAGAGGCTTCAAACTACCGCGTTTCGCTGGGCTTCCAGAACCGCGAAGGGGTCATACAGAACGAAAGCATGAAGCTGTTCACCTCAAACATGAACATGAGCCAGAAGCTGCTGGACGGACTCATCGACTGCGAACTGGGACTGTTCGGCTCCGTAAAGCGCGACCGGACGCTTTTCGACTACCAGAAGACATTCTATTCGGCAGCAACGTTCAACCCCACCTTTCCCAACCATAAGAATCCCGAAACCGAAGGATGGGACCAGATAACCGCAGCCAGCCAGATCACCAACCCGCTGGCATGGATGGAAGTGAACAACCAGAATGCCACGTCTTACTTCAGCGCCCACGCCCGGCTCACGCTCCATCTGATGAAGGATCTGAAACTGATACTGTTCGGCTCGTACACATACAGCGACAGCGAAGACTCGCAATACCTCCCTACCAGCGTATGGGCACACGGACAGGCTTACCGGGGCGACCGCAAATCGGAATCGCTTTTGGGAAACCTCATGCTGACCTACCGCAAGCGCAAGGGGTCGCACTTCTTCGATGTGCTGGCTTTGGGCGAACTGGAGAAAGACACATATAAAGGGTTTTACACCACTGCAACCAACTTTTCTTCCGACGAAAACGGGTTCAACAACCTGCAGGGCGGAGCGCTCCGCCCGTGGGAAGGCACCGGATCATACTACGAAGACCCGCACCTGGTTTCGTTTCTGGGACGCGTCAACTACACGTTCGGCAACCGCTATGTCCTGACCTTAAACGCACGCACAGACGCTTCGTCCAAATTCGGGACAAACCACAAATGGGGATTCTTTCCTTCTGCGTCCGTTGCGTGGAACATCTCGGAAGAAGCCTTCATGAAACGTTTCCGCTATATAGACAACCTGAAAATCCGCATGGGATACGGACTTGCAGGCAACCAGGCCGGCATCGACTCATATACCACCATGGCTCTGGTACGCCCCAACGGGATAACGCCCGTCGGCAACACGCCTCTCGTCACATACGAAAGCCTCCGGAACGTCAATCCCGACCTGAAATGGGAAGTGAAGCGCACATTCAATGCCGGATTCGACCTGGGGCTGTACGGCAACCGGCTTCTGCTTTCGGTCAACTACTACAACTCGAAGACCACGGACATGCTTTATTCATACAATGTCAGCGTGCCGCCCTTTGCCTACAACACCCTGCTGGCAAACCTGGGCTCCATGCGAAACAGCGGAACGGAAATATCCATAGGCATCACTCCGCTGAAGACAAAAGACATGGAGCTGAACATCAATGCCAACATCACCTTCCAGCAGAACAAGCTTCTCTCGCTGAGCGGAATGTACAACGGAGAATATGTGTCGGCTTCCGAATATACGGCCATAGCCGGACTGAACGGAGCAGGCACGCACGGAGGATACAACAACATCGTATACCAAATCGTGGGACAGCCCCTGGGAGTCTTTTACCTGCCTCACTGCGAAGGGCTCGTTTCGGACGGACAAGGGGGATACACCTATCAGATAGCCGACCTGAACGGAGGAGGGGTAAACCTGGAAGACGGAGAAGACCGCTATATAGCCGGACAAGCCATCCCGAAAACGCTGCTGGGCTCAAACATCAGCTTCCGCTACAAGAACGTGGACATCTCTTTGCAGATAAACGGAGCTTTCGGACATAAGATATACAACGGAACATCCCTCTCGTACATGAACATGAACAGCCTGCCCGACTACAACGTGCTGGAAGATGCACCCGGGCAGATGATAAAGGACCAGACGGCCACCGACTACTGGCTGGAGAACGGCAATTACGTCAATTTCGATTACCTTACCGTCGGATGGACTGTCCCCTTAAAGCATACCCGCTTTCTGAAAGGGCTGCGTCTGGCAGGCACCATCAACAATCTGGGAACCATCAGCAGTTATTCGGGACTTACCCCACTGATAAATTCCAGTCTGGCAAACAACACGCTGGGAGTGGACGACAAGCGCACCTATCCGCTTTCGCGCACATATACCGTCAGCCTTAACCTCAACTTTTAATCCGGAACGTTATGAAAACACAATATGCCTTTATCTTTTTGCTGCTCTTTCTCCTGCCTGGAGCTACTTCATGCAGCAAATTCCTGGAAGAAGATCCACGCGACAGCCTTGACGAAAGCACGGCCTACGAAACGCTGCAGCAATTGTTTCAGAACGGAGTGCTGTCGCTCTACAACCACATCGGCGGATACAGCGACAGCCAAGGACTGCAAGGAACCGGGCGAGGCGTATACGACCTGAACACCTTTACCACCGACGAAGCCATCATGCCGACAAGAGGAGCCGACTGGTATGACGGAGGATTCTGGCAAGGACTCTACCTGCACCGGTGGGGAGTGAACAACGATGCGATACACGACACGTGGGAGTATCTCTACAGGGCCATCATCCTGTGCAACAAATCGCTGGAAGCAATCCAGTCGTACGCCCAGAAGCATCCGAACGAAGACACACGCATCTACACGGCAGAAGTGCAGGCACTGAGAGCCATGTTCTACTATTACACAATGGACTTGTTCGGCAACATTCCTCTGCTCCTAACCTCTGACGTGCACGTAAGCGACATCAGGCAGCAGAACCGGAGCCAGACGTTCCGCTTCATTTTCAACGAACTGCAAGAGGCTGCTCCCCTATTGAGCAAGGAGCGCAGCAACCAGCCGGGCGTCTATTACGGAAGAATGACACAGCCGACGGCACATTTCCTGCTGGCAAAGCTGGCTTTGAATGCCGAAGTGTATGCAGACGACCTGTGGACAGACGCTGACAGGCCCGACGGCAAACAGCTGTTCTTCGACGTAGAAGGCAGCCGTCTGAACGCCTGGGAAACCGCAGAGTACTACTGCCGGCAGATCGCTGCCGCCGGATACACGCTGGAACCGGACTATACACTCAACTTTGCCATCTTCAACGAATCGTCGCAGGAAAACATTT
The DNA here is from genome assembly GCF_030373775.1 of Bacteroides gallinaceum. Lineage (NCBI taxonomy): Bacteria > Pseudomonadati > Bacteroidota > Bacteroidia > Bacteroidales > Bacteroidaceae > Bacteroides > Bacteroides gallinaceum. The sequence continues at coordinate 111,832 of NZ_JAUDEN010000001.1, forward strand.
TTGTCATACCGATGGACAAGACGCTCTACACCAACCAGTTCATCTATCTGTTCCGTTCGCGGCACTACAACCATGCCAAAGCGTATGGACTAAGCGGAGAGAACGGTTCGAGCGCTACTCCCGAAGCCCTGGAAACATTCGGATATGACACTCCCGACACCGATCCGCGCTTTGATTTCTGCTATTTCGCCGGTCCTGTAAAAGACCTGGACGGGAATCCCGTCTTGCTGGACGACGGACAAACGCCTTTGGTCTACGAGCCTTGGCAGGTCGGTATCGACCTTTCAGGAAGTGCATACGAACAAACCGCCGGAGCACGGATGAAAAAATACGAGGTGGACAAGAACGCACTGAAAGACGGGAAACTGATCAACAACGACATCGTTCTGTTCCGCTATGCCGACGTGCTGCTGATGCTAAGCGAAGCAAAGGTGCGAAACGGAGAAAACGGCGATGCAGAACTGAACGAGGTGCGCGGCCGGGTAGGTGCCGCTCCACGGACGGCCACACTTGAAAATCTGCTGGCAGAAAGGCAGCTGGAACTCGCATGGGAGGGCTGGCGCCGCCAAGACATGATCCGTTTCGGCACTTTCACTCGGTCCTACAGCTTCCGTCCCCAACTGGAGAACGAAGCGAGCGGATTTACCACCGTATTCCCCATTCCCGAAAAAATACTCGAGATGAACGAAACGATGAAACAGAATCCGGGATACGAATGACCCAACGCAGCCTCATAAAGAAACGGATTGGGCGATGATTATTTCCTGCCGCCGATTGAAACTGAAGGAACGTGTCTGGCGTTCAAGCGTTCCTTCAGCGATGCGCTGCGGCTAATGAAACCGGAATACCGTTTCAGCAAACCGGAACGGAATCATATCTTCTGGAGCCAAGACGTAAAAAATTACTAATAACCCGTTCCCCTAAGAGAGTTATTCAAACGTTATTTGTAATTTTGTCAGCTAAATCAAGGAAAATGAGCCGAGCCGCACGTATAAAAGAAACCATCCGCTTCACCATTATTTTCATACTGGTGTGCTATTTCGGACTGATAGCTCTTGTCGGTACGCCGAGAGTGCAGCAGCGCCTGTCGGCCTTGGTTTCAAAAGAGCTTTCCGGTTTCTTCCAGACCAACGTACAGGTAGGCAACATTGATTTAGGATTTCTCAACCGAATCATCATACAGAATGTTCGGATTGACGGCCGGAACGGAGAGAAAATGTTCCACATCTCACGCCTGTCTGCAAAAGTCGACCTGTCTTTTCTTTTCCACCAAAAGATACGTATCAGCAGCGCCCAACTTTTCGGACTCAATGTCAGTCTGACAAGGGACAACCCGGAAGCTCCCCTCAACTGCCAGTTCATCATTGATGCACTGACGCCTGAAAACAAGACACAGGCCAGACGACCCATAGACCTCCGCATCAATTCTGTTCTGATACGACGCGGACAGTTCAGCTACGACATCAAATCCGTGCCCGAAACAAAGGGCGTGTTCAATGCCGGACATATAGCCATAAACAATCTTTCAGCAACGATATCCCTGAAAGCCTTTCAAAGCGACTCGCTCAACCTCCAGCTGCGCCGCATGAGCTTCAGCGAACAAAGCGGCTTCCAGCTCAAACGCTTCCGCTTCAAAGTTACGGCCAACCAACGGGAAATCTGCCTGAACGACTTGTTCATGGGACTCCCCCGCTCGGCTGTTTCCATCGACACGCTGGCTATCAGCGGACAAGACCTCAACAAACCGGCCGCGGTTTCCGACAACCTGAAATACGGTGGCCGGATACGGGCCTGTGTCACTCCGGCCGACCTGTCAGCCTTCGCTCCGGTTCTTTCTAACTTCACAGACTCTGTGAGCATGAACCTGCGCTTCCATGGAAAAGGGAAGCAGATAAACATCCCCTACTTTTCACTGAACGGGGCAAACGGAGGGCTGGAACTCAGCGCAACCGGAATGGCTGACGGAAACACAGCCCCGCTCCGTCCTTACTTTTTCGGAAACGTGAAAAAGGCTTCGTTCACCGAAACGGGAATCGAATGGCTGGTCAAGAACTTCAAAGGAAGCGGAACGCAGGTCCCGCCCATCCTGAAACGGCTGGGATATGTTTACTTCAAAGGCGACCTGTCAGGCTATCCGACCCAACTGACCGCACACGGACTGTTCCAGACAGACCCGGGCGACATAAACGCCAACATAACCATGTTTACCGACACAGTGAGCGGACTGAAGACTTATTCCGGAAAAGTGTCGGCTGATGACTTCGGACTGGGACTGTTGCTCGGGAAAGAAGACAAACTGGGCAACGCTTCGTTTAATCTTGAACTTCAGGACTTCAAATACCGCAACAAGCTTCCTGAATCTTACATTAAAGGAACCGTCACCTCGCTCGAATATAACAAATATGTCTACAAGGAAATTCTTCTTGACGGCAATTTTAAGCCGGGAGGATTTAACGGACACGTTTCGCTGAATGACCCCAACGGCAACATCGAGATCAACGGAAGCTTCGTCACCGGCCAACAGACTCCGGATTTCAACCTGAAGGCTGTAATGCGGAATTTGCGTCCGAACAAACTGCGCCTGACTGAAAAATACGAAGATACAAATGTTTCTCTCAATCTTACAGCAGACTTCAGCGGGCATTCAATCGACGACATGCAAGGAAAAATAACGCTGGACAGCCTCAACATAAACAGTCCGGAAGACAGCGAAAAAAGCTATTTCATGCCATACTTGCAGGTATTGGCAGGACCTTCGGGCAACACAGAAAAAAGCGTCCGGATCGAATCGCCTTTCCTGCATGGCGAGGTGCTGGGGAACTATTCCTACCGCACCGTCCTGACAAGCATCCGCAAAATCATATCGCAGCATATTCCCTCATTGATGTCGCAGAAAGAAAAGGATGCTGAAACCAACAACAACTTCAGGTTCCGGCTGTCTGTCGACAACAGCGATTTCTTCAACAAGGCCCTGCAGATACCTTTCGAACTGCAGATGCCCGCCACTTTTTCAGGACAGCTCAACGACAGCCTGCATAACATCAGAATAAACGGCTACCTGCCTCAGTTCACTTATCAGGGAAAATATTACGAATCGGGAACATTGCTGTGCAACGGCGACACCGACAGGCTGCAATGCCAGTTACGCGCCAGCCTGCTGATGAAAAAGGGGGCGATGTTCAACATCTCCCTGCAAACGCAAGCCCGGAATGACAAGCTGAACACCACACTGTTCTGGGGAAACAACACCCGCCAGACATTCAGCGGAAAAATCGAGGCGGTAACCGCATTCCTTAAAAACCCCTCCACAAACGAGCTGGAAACAAACATCGACATACACCCAAGCAACGTCATTCTGAATGATACTGTCTGGAAAATGCATCCGACAAACCTCAGCATCAAAAAAGACAGCATCGAAATCCGGCATTTTCTCTTCGAGCACGGCAACCAATATATAAGCGCAAACGGAAGAATCGGCAAAAACAACGTTGATTCATGCCTTGTTGACATGAAAAATATCCGGCTGAACTACCTCATGGACATCATACAGTTCCGTTCAGTCAGCTTCAACGGAAATGTAAGCGGCAGAATCTGCCTGCGCAACCTCATGACTGACCCGGACATTCAGGCACGGCTGAATGCCGACAACTTCTCCCTCAACGAAGCGTTGCTGGGACAGGCTGCCATCAAGGGATCCTGGGACAAGGAACTTGGGGGAATCAGACTGACAGCCGACATCAGGCGCGATGCAAACTGCTCGACATTCGTCGACGGATACATATCGCCCAAACAAAAGGGGCTCGACCTGCACATCCGTGCCGGAGGTACACCGCTGTCTTTTCTCCAGCCTTTTGTCAGAAAGATATTCAGCGACGTGAACGGAGAAGCGTACGGAAACGTCCGGCTGTTCGGACCGTTCGCCCAGCTCGACCTCGAAGGCAGTGCAAAAGCGCGCATGGGAATGAAAGTCAACATTCTCAACACCCGGTTCGAAGCAGAAACTGATTCTGTCCATATCTCCTCCGGAATTTTCCGCTTTAAAAATGTCAGGCTGAAAGACAGCAAAGGACATACCGGGCTTGCTCATGGCATCCTTACGCATACCAAAATGAAAGACATGCACTACCGGTTCTCCTTCAGCACCGACAACATGCTTGTCTACGATACAAAGGCAGGCTCTCCGGAGTTTCCCTTCTACGGGCATATCTACGCCACAGGCAATGTCAGCATACAAGGAGGGGACAACCAGCTAAACGTGGATGGGACGGTGCGCGCCGACGCTCAGACAAGTTTCTCATACATACTGAAGGCTGCGGCAGAAGCCACAAACAGCAGCTTCATAACATTTGTAGACCATACTCCACGCCGGCAACAGCTTGATGTAAACGCTGAGATCTATCATTACCTGAATTCACAGGACAAGGATGAAGACAACGAGGACCAGGCGGACGTCCACATCAATCTGCAAATAGAACCGACCGAGCAGGCAAGCATGAAAATCATCATGGATCCCGCAGCCGGCGACAACATATCGGCACACGGCACCGGGAACCTGAGAATCAATTTCTACAACAAAGGAAATTTCCAGATTTTCGGCACCTATAATATAACTGAGGGAATATACAAAATGAGCCTCCAAAACGTGATCCGGAAAGACTTTATACTCCAGCCGGGAGGAACAGTAACGTTCAGCGGCAATCCGCGGAGCGCCGACCTCAACATACAGGCTGTATACACGGTCAATTCGGCCTCGCTCAACGACCTGATAGCCGATGCATCATCATCGAAAGGCAACGTAAGGGTCAACTGCCTGATGAACCTGAGCGGCAACCTTACATCACCGGAACTGAAGTTTGATCTGGAGCTTCCCACGGTCAGTGAAGAAGACCGGGAACTGGTGCGCAGCCTGACAAGCACGGAAGAACAGATGAACACACAGATCATCTACCTGCTTAGCGTCGGCAAATTCTACACCTACGATATCGCAGCCGAGAATGCCACCCAGACAGACGCAACAAGCTCGCTGGCTTTCAGCACCCTGTCAGGACAGCTCAACAACATGCTCTCGCAAGTGATCAACAGCCAGAACTGGAACGTAGGAACCCACCTGACAACAGGCGAAAAAGGATGGAGCGACGTAGAGGCTGAAGCAATCCTTTCCGGACGCCTTCTCAACAACCGGCTGATAATTAACGGAAACTTCGGATACCGCGAAAACACGCTGCAGAACACCAACTTTGTAGGAGATTTCGAAGCAATCTGGCTTCTGACACCCAACGGCGAATTCCGCCTGAGAGGATATAACCAGACCAACGACCGGTATTTCACCAAGTCAACCCTGACAACTCAAGGCATCGGCCTGATGTACAAAAAGGACTTCACCAACTGGAGGGAACTGTTTGACTGGTTCCTGCGACGGAAACGGAACCGCACTACCAGACAAGCGGAAGAAGAAGGACGCAAGGCAGCACTGCAAAATCAGCCGGCTGCGCAACAGAAAAGAGAACAAGAATGAAGATAAAGCAATTCAAACATGGAAAAAACTTATTATTTACCCGCTGAATGGCATAAGCAAAGTTACATACAGCTCACTTGGCCGCATAACGAAACCGACTGGGCATATATGCTTGATGAAGTAGAAGAATGTTTTCTGAACATAGCCCGCGAAATAGCGTCCCGGCAACCGCTGCTGGTGGTAGCGCCCAACTTTCCGGAGAAACTGAAAGACTTCCCTTTCAGACGGCAGATACGCTTCGTACAATGCCCTACCAACGATACATGGGCACGCGACCACGCATTCATCACGCTCATAGACAGACATGCAGACCCGCTGCTGCTTGACTTCTGCTTCAACGGATGGGGAATGAAATTTGCAGCCAACAAAGACAATCTGATCAACCGTCACCTTTCCGGAAGCGGCATACTGAACGGCGACTACACCAACTGCCGGAATTTCGTACTCGAAGGCGGATCGATAGAAAGCGACGGTGAAGGAACCCTCCTCACCACGTCCACTTGTCTGCTTGCCCCTAACCGCAATGATACCATGACACGCGCAGACATCGAACGGTATCTTATTGAGAAATTCAACCTGAGGCAGGTGCTTTGGCTTGACTACGGCTATCTGGCCGGGGATGATACAGACAGCCATATCGATACGCTGGCAAGGCTCTGCCCTGACCACACCATCGCTTACGTACAGTGTACAGACAGGAACGACGAGCACTATGGCGCACTGCTGTCAATGGAGAACCAACTCAAAACATTCCGCACGCTGGACGGCGATCCTTTTCATCTGCTCCCCCTGCCTATGCCCGACGCCATTTATGATGACAACGGACAACGGCTTCCGGCAACCTATGCCAACTTTCTGGTCATGAACGAAGCCGTACTCTATCCCACATACAACCAGCCGGAAAATGACACGAAAGCAGCTAAAGTGCTGGCTGAAGCATTCCCCGGAAGAGAGATTGTCGGCATAGACTGCCGCGCACTGATCCGCCAGCATGGCTCGCTCCATTGCGTGACAATGCAATATCCAGAATCCGTTATTTCATTATAAAAGCAAATTGAACATATGAAAAGAACCATCCGTGTTGGCATAGTCCAGCAATCATGCACCAGCGACATCAAACTGAACCTTGAAAAGCTGCATCATAACATTGCGGCTGTAGCACAGGCTGGAGCGCAACTCGTCATCCTTCAAGAACTCCATAACACTCCCTACTTCTGCCAGACAGAAGACACCGGGATGTTCGATCTTGCAGAACCTATACCCGGACCTTCCACCGGCTTCTACAGCGAAATAGCCGCAGCCTACAGAATCGTCCTGGTAACGTCACTTTTCGAACGCCGCGCACCGGGACTCTATCACAACACAGCAGTCGTATTCGACAAAGACGGAAGCATAGCCGGAAAATACCGGAAAATGCACATACCTGACGATCCGGCCTATTATGAGAAATTCTATTTCACACCGGGCGATCTGGGATTCGAGCCCATCGAAACATCCGTCGGGAAACTCGGCGTACAGGTGTGCTGGGACCAATGGTATCCGGAAGGCGCACGCCTGATGGCGCTTAAAGGAGCCGAACTGCTGATTTATCCCACAGCCATCGGTTGGGAAAGCACAGATACACAAGAAGAGAAAATGCGCCAGTTAGGGGCATGGGTCACCGTACAGCGCGGACATGCTGTTGCCAACGGACTTCCTGTGATTGCCGTAAACCGCGTAGGACATGAGCCGGACCCTTCAGGCATGACAAACGGAATCCAGTTTTGGGGAAACAGTTTCGTTGCCGGTCCGCAAGGCGAAATTATAGCCCAGGCAGACAACTTGAAAGAAGAGAATATGGTGGTTGAAATCGATATGGAACGCTGCGAAAACGTACGCCGCTGGTGGCCGTTCCTCCGCGACCGCCGCATCGATGAGTTCGGACAACTCACGAAACGGTTCATCGACTAAGGCAAACAAGCCAGAACATGAAAAAACGGACAGAACGCTAAAAGATCATACGTCAAACGACTTTTAGAGCCTGTCGTTTAAGAAACTGTTTTGAATTTATCGTGTGCTGATTTGGGATGAGTTTTTGAGGCATTTCCGTTTGTGTGATGAGGAAGATAGCGGGCTATCTGACGAAGAACAGAAGCGGAAAAGACCAAAAAATAGCCCAAAGCACACACGAAAACGAACACATCAAGCCAAGAAAAACTTTTTGGAGAAATTCAAAACAGTTTCTAAGAGTTTCTAAATTTTCTCAGGTTTATTTTGCGAATTGTTTTCGAGAATGTTTCTCTGTTTTTACGAGGATGACAGTGGGCTGTCTGACGGGTGAAAGCGGGGAAACAGACCGGAAACAAACTCAAAAAGGGGCGGACAAAAATACTGAATCGGAATATTTAAACGCGCTCAGGGTTCTGTTCTTTTTTTACGGGTCATCTCTTTTCCCAGAAACTCGGAGAAAACATCAGCAGAATGCCGAACAGTTCCAGACGCCCTATCAGCATAAGGAAAGACGACAGCCATTTTCCTGCATCCGGCAACGCATTCCATGAATAGGCGGGTCCAAACGCCCCCATCGCCAGTCCGGCATTTCCTATACTCGACACAGTAATGCTCAAAGCCTCCATCGTACCGAGTCCTATAAACATATAAACCAGCCACCCGACAAAGATGCAGGCAAGATACAGCAGAATAAATGTGCTCACCATCGATATGGTGGACTGAGAAACAGCCATACGGTTCACTTTGATCGGCAGCACGGCACGCGGGTGCATCATACGGCGGAATTCATTCTTGATATTCCGGGCCACGATAAGCAGACGCATGATTTTAGCCCCGCCGCTGGTAGATCCGGTGCAGCCTCCGGCAAACATACAATACATCAGCAGCACCCACGTAAACGGAGCCCATTTCATATAGTCGTCCGTACCGAATCCGCTTGACGTATGAAGCGTAGCAACCTGAAAAAGCGACTTGCGGAAAGCTTCTTCAACCCCATAGCCGTTCTGCAAGACCAGCGAAACAGCGATAAGCAGCGTAACTATAAGGATAGATCCTAAGAACCATTTCGTTTCATCATCGCGGAACAACTGGCCGAAACGCCCTTTCATGCACATGAAATACAATGAAAAGTTCATCGCCGACAAGATCATGAATATGGCAATGATATACTCGATGAACGGAGAGTTCCAATAGGCTACACTCGCCTGTTTTGTGGAGAATCCTCCCGTAGCAGTCGTTCCGAAAGCATGGCAGACGGCATCAAACCATCCCATCCCCCCAATCACAAGCAGAACGGTTTCTACAATGGTCAGAATGGAATACACTGTCCAAAGCCATTTGGCCATCACACTGATCTTCGGATGGATCTTGTCGTGCGTCACGCCCGTAGCCTCAGCCTTGAACAACACCTGGTTGCCCACTCCGAAAATCGGCAATACGACAATCGTGAAGAAAACGATTCCCAGCCCTCCGATCCAATGCGTGAAACTGCGCCAGAAAAGCATTCCATGAGAAAGCGATTCAATATTGTCGAGCACCGTAGCTCCTGTTGTCGTGAATCCGGACATCGTTTCAAAAAAGGCATCGACAACAGAAGGAATGCTCCCGCTGATATAAAAGGGAAGCATGCCGAAAGCGGTGAAAAGCAGCCACGTAAAAGCAACTACACAATAGCCGTCCCTGCGAGTTACAATATTCTTCGCATTCCGCCCCCCTAGAATCAGCAGCCCTCCTACTCCCGCATTCAACAATGCTGAATAAACAAAATATATATAGTCCGCCTCCTGATAGTACAGGGAAACTCCCATGCACACCAGAAAAAGCATCGCTTCCATAGTAAGCAGAATGCCTAGAATCCGGAAAATCATTTTTCTGTTAAGCAGGCTGTTCTCCCGCTCTCCGGATATTTGCACCGTTGTCAATAAGAAATCTTCCATAAATCTTCATTCTGAAAAACGGTGGCAAAATAAGACAAATATTTCGGTTATTGCAAGAAAAGAACACCAGATATTATAATCCTCAATGCCACTATGCGCAATTTGGCACAAACGTATAACCGGTATCGAAACAGGCTCTTGCTTTTAATTTGTAAGCCACGCTGTGAATCCTTTCCCTTTTCCACCTTAATTCATCACAACAGACAGCGGTGAGAAAGCATCGTTCTCAAAAAAGTTTCAATCTATAAGAGAGCCAAATTCTACCTAAAAATAGCTTCATTCTAAGTTATGGCATCAAAATCTCCCAAATTTACCTGCCTATTTTTTGTATATTCGTAAAAAAAGCATAACTTTGTAAATATGCTGAAGCAACCGTTAGTGCAAAACGGCATGCAGGAAGCGGCAAGAAAGAATAAGATTGTCATGAAACAGTATGATTTGTAAAAAAGACTCGACTCCATGTACCAGCAATTGTCAATGGGCGAATGCGAGTCTTTATTGCCAAAACAACTTAAATCTCTTCTATAAAAACAAATCACAGAATGGCGGTCGGCAAGAGAGCCTGCACCGCCATTTTCATTTGCCAAACGCATCCGTCTGCAAATTCCCAGCAGATTCTTGCGGCTTTCATGAAAATATATACCTTCGCATATAAACAACTGAATCATGAATAAAAACACGTACATCCCGGTTCAACAGGGCAATGAAACCGTATGCTGCGAAACAAAGCCAACTTTGCCGTACTTGAAGGGCTGCCAACCGTATTGCTCAACGACAAGACAAAAATTATCAAGATTTTGGGAAGCGCTTCCAGTGATGGCATCGATGATTTATAACATCCGATCCAAAGCAGGCAAGAGAATAGCTTTAAGGTTGCACACAGAAAACACTGGCAACAGAAGATGTTATGTTTCTGTGCTCTATTTTTAAACGATCAAATGGCGGATCATATCTTTTCGACATATCCGACAGGTATTTCTACTGTAGCAGCCCCCAGCTGTTCGATTCTTACCATAATTTGCGACTTCCCTTCCAACTGCGACATTTCTCCTTCCAACCCAGCCAAAGGACCTTTGATTACACGTATTTTATCTCCTGGATTTAAATGTGCATTGATAAATCTGACAGATTCTTCAGAAAAGTCAAGCATGAACCTGAACTTATCCATTTCGTCATCTGGAATTATGGCAGGCCTTCGCCTGCATCTGTCGAACAAACACCCTGTTACAGCCGGGACATTCCGGATAATTTCCAGTCTGTTGTGCTCACTTGTCCGGACGAAAATTATCATCGGAATAATTACTGTTTTCAGTCTTTTTTTTCTGTCGCTCCATTGTTTCACGACCTCCTGTACCGGCAGATAGTTGGTAATCCCCATTTCATCCAGCCTTTCTGCGGTTTTCTTTTCGTGATGCATTTTCACATACAGTGCATACCAGTGTTCTTCTTTATCCATTATGCTCAGAATTTCTTGAATTTCAATATGGCATAGTCAGATTCCAAAGTCATAGAATGGCTGTCAACACTGATTACATTGAATGTAGTGTTTACACTGTTTAATCCGTAAGGCTCCAATTGCCACACCTCTGCCGGGACAGAGCTTTCAGGCACATCATACGTGCTCATATCCGTCATGGTAATTGTATTCGATGCTTCATCGTAGCTGTACCTTCCCCGAAAAGGAGTAAGTTCGAGTGGACCTTGTTTCTCTGCAACTTCCACGACCCAGAGTTGGATACTGTAATAAATCCTTTCACATTTGTGAACCTGATTATCCGATTGGGTTGTAAATTCCAGCAACTGCCAATGGCCTTCTATGTCCGGATTAATAGGCTCTTTTTGGCATCCGACTAAAACAAGTACAGTTGTCAGCAGACAGATGATTGGGTAAATTATATGCTTCATGATTGACTTCAGTAAAAATTAAAAAATAGTTCCGGTTTTCTTTATAGTCAGCATACCTCCGGTTGAATTTCCCAAATAGTTTCCGCGGTCTAATCCGAGAGCCAGCGAAGCACTCCATCCTTTTGCCCATTGGGGCGAATAAGTGGCCTCGTAAAGCGAACTGAACTGTTTGCGCTGTTTATCTAACGGAGCTAAATACGTCCCCCAATAACGCGTAAAAGAAATCAGCATTCGGTAGCTCCATTCGTCTGACGGATTTCCGGAAATGCCCAAATGGTTTGCTCTGATCCGGTTGCTCCGGAAAGAAATCGAATGGTCATCGTTGTAGAGTGGACCGGATATAAGCGGATTGCCCATTCCCATTCCCATATATTGCCATCCGCCATAAATATAATGGTTATAATAGTCATCATTGGCACTTATCTGATATTCCGGAAATTGTCCCCAGAATCCGTCATATAACAATGGACCGGCCTGGTCTTTGGTTGCAATCCCCTCCCATACAGCAGAAGTGACCCATTTGTTTTTAGGGAAAGTAATTTCCAGTCCCAATTGTCCGTCCTTCCATCTTCCATACTCCCAGAACATTTGGGATGTATCCTCGAAATAATGCTCCAGATAGGCACGGAATTTCCAGTTTCCGACGTAATAGTTCAATGCAAAGTTCCAGCTTCCTACATGGTTTCCTTCCACGTTCACCTGTTCTCCTTCAGGAGTATCACTTCCTCCCGTTTGCGGAAAGAAGGCTTTCCAATATGCTTTCAGATTATGCGGCATTTCAGTATCCAGAGTTACACTTCCGTCAGCTTCTTTATAGTATCTGCTTCCGCCGAACTGTGCCGCCATCAGAATTCCCGCTTCGAATTCCAGCGGAAATTTGTCCTTATTGCCGAAACGGAGCATCAATGACTTGCTGTGATAAAGTACATTCTCTGTAAAATATTGTCCCGGACTCACATAATCCCGCTGCCAGTCATATTCGGCAAAAGATCCGTAAGCGATATGCCCTTTAAATGCCAGCCAGCCTTTAGTTCCCGGAACATTCCAGTACTCAGGCATCTCAACTCGAATCTGAGGCAACGGATGCGCATTCGGTCCTTCTACCATCATGCCGCTGCTCAAAGCCGTATTCTTCTCCAAAGGAAATCCGTCGCGTTCTTTGATGCCTATGCTCAGCGTCAGTACTTTCCATGAAAAATCGGCGTACAACTGCTGTATATTGAACGCTTTTTGGTGGTTCACAGTCCCTGCCAAATCTATTCCTGCAGCGATTTTCCAGTTATGCCTCATTTCTTTCTCGTAAGCAATCCCGGCACGCATGTAGCCAGAGTTCGGCTCAACGCTAGACAGTCCGTAGCGGTTGGCAGTAAACCATAGAGGAGCATACGTCCCCCCTCCGGCAGTAGCTCCCAATTCAACTCTATATTTCAAGTCTGTGTCTAATTGAGCATATACAGCGGTTATAAGAAACGCAAATGTAGCCGTTAATGTCATTCTTTTCATCTGGTAATATGCTTGTGTATTTGAATAAGTGAGTAAAAAAACATGGCTGTTGTTTTTATGATATTCAGTATTACTTTCACTGATTTTCATCTTTTTCCGTCTCTGCTTTCGGACTTTTCATTTCGGTTTTGAATGAAGTCCAAAAATCTTCTCCAAAAAGGATCCATGCGGATTCACAGATGAAAGCGAGAAATACGAATCCTATTAAAAGAATCATCTTTTTTGGTGAAGAGGGATGCAAAGGAATAGTCGATGGCTCAACAACCGCAAATACCGGTTTAGCTTCCTGCACCTTAGCCTTAGCCAATTGCAGTTGCGTTTCCATCTGACTGTAAACCTCGTAAGCAGCAGTTGCCGCTTTTTGCAACCGTTCACTTTCCGCTTTAACCGACTGCAAAATTATATTCTTGTTAGCGTCCGCAAAATGCGCATATTCTTTTTGTGCTTTTATATAGATAGCTTCCCTTTCTTGAGTTATTTTTTCCAGATAAATACAATCCTGCTGCGCTTTGCGTGTACGATAGTCTGTAATATACCGCTGAAGCTTAGTAATCGCACTATCTGCAACTAATGCTGTAGCTACAGGATCTTGCAGCTTTACGCTGACAGTTGTCATGCTTGTCTTTTTGTCAGTTTCAGCGTCCAATACTTTCCTCAACATTCTAATGCGTTCGCTTTGCTTTCGTGTCAGTCTGAACGGGTCGATTGGCTGATTCTCTTTTTCTTCCGGCTTGTCCTTAAACAAGGAAACAACTCCACCGATAGCTTTCCCAGGTAATCCTATCATATACCCCCACCACGGTTTATTTTGTGTATCCAAATAATCATAAAGACTCATAGAAACACTGTCTTTTGTCATGACAGGCGTTTCCAGCATTTCCAATAAGAAAGGAGTGGTTTTTACTATTTCAGGAAACATATTGAAACTGAGAGCATCTTCTCCCAAGCTGGCAGATCCACTGCTTAAGCCGAACATGGAAGCGATACTGGCCAGCCCTCCTGTATTGTCCAATCCCGATTCCGGTGAAAGCGAAACTTTCACTTCATATTCTTTCGGAAGACTGAAGCCTATGACTAAACCGATAAGAGCACCCACTCCAATAGCTTTGTAGATCTTTCTCCTATCATCCACTAATTTTTTTAACAAAACGATTAAGTCAATTTCCGCTACTTCTTGTTGCTTTTTTTCCGTAATATCGTTTTTCTGTTCCGTCATTTTGATAAATCAATTTTTGTTGAGGCAAAGATATGATTTTTTTCTGTTGTTCAAAAACTGTTGTAATATGTATTGTAGTTCTATTCTATTAATTTATTGAATATTAGAATATTAATTAGAGACATCTGCATGGTTGCTATTTTTATTTATTCAACAATTTAATCTGGTTAAGACATTTTTTATTAGCATCAGCTCTTTTTCTGTCAAATATCCATCCCCACTTGTTGAAATATTTAATAGTAGAACGTATATGATATTTCAAAAGTTTTTTGTTTTTGTACGAACCCTTTTCATATTCATGAAATACAGCAACATTTGGGTAGAATACCGTTTTTGAGATCTCTCCTATTCTTCGGCATAAATCCACGTCTTCGCTGTACATAAAGAACCTTTCATCAAAAAGTCCGACTTTTCCGATGACATCCATTCTGACAAACATAAAGCAACCGGATAATATAGGTACCTCCATTATCTTATTATAGCCTGAAGAATGGAGTTCATATTTTCTGTCAATCTTTTGCTTGATTGATTTTATCGGAATAAATCTTCTGCCGATCAGATTCATAGGAGTAGGCATAAGCTTACATAGAAGTTGCGTTTCTCCATCTGGAAAAAGTATTTTGGGCATAACCTGTCCGCAGTCTTTGTTTTTGTCCATAAAAGATGCGAGCTCTTCAATTACATTATCACTCCAATATATATCAGGATTAATTATAACGTGATATTTAGCCCCCAACTCCAAAGCCTTTTTCAATGCTATATTATGTCCATGCCCGAAGCCTAAATTCTGACTATGAATATATTTTATTCTGTCAGATATTTTAGAATATTCACGCAGGCTGTCATTCGATGAATTGTCTATTATATAAAAAACAGAAATATTTGACTTTAAAACACAGTCCATCAACCGTAAAAGATCAGATGGTTTTGTATGGAAAGTAACAAGTGATGCTGTGATCATATTTTATTATGCAGTTAATACTAAATAATGGACTTTATCTTCTTTATAAATTTCCCTTCATTATAATTTGCTAAGAATATAGTTTGGGCTGTCGCTTTCTCTTCTGAACTGATATCAGAACATTTTTCTATCATTTCGATAAATTCTCTTTTATCGTTTGCCTTTATTAAAAATTCCTTACTATTTGAAACAATATTATCTATCCCTTCAAAAGCTATATCCGTACCAATTATTGGAGTTCCCAATGCTAATGCTTCAATTACTTTTACTTTTACTCCTGCTCCAGAAAAAAGAGGTGCTATCAATGCTTTTGATCTAGCTATAATCTTATATGGATTATCCACAAACCCAAGATACCTAACATTCTTAAAGTCAGAAATAATGTTTTTAATTTCTGCATTCAATGATCCACCAATAATCTTTATGTTAACATTTACACATGAAGGATAAACTTCTTTGAGAAACCATCTTAATCCATCTGAGTTCTCTTTTCGGTTCCAAGCACCATAAAAGACAAAATAATCCTCTATTTCGATATTATTTAGGTCAATATCAAGTATTTCTTTTCCAATATAGAATGGCACTATATCAGAATCTATTCCATACAAATCCTTTAACAACAACTTGTCCTTAGCTGAGAAGGTAAATATACTATCTCCTTTTTTAAGAAATTTTTTTTCTGTTAGTTTTACAAACCAATTATAAAGAAATGATTTTTTTTTTCTTTCGTATTTTTGGGCTATAATGTCATGACACATCATGACTTTATACGGATTAGTTATAGACATAGAATAGATAAATGTTTGGCTAAAGTCAAAATAGACCATATCATAATTATCTTGATTAGATTTTAACCATTTATTAACAGCATTATCATATCTTACAGAAAACAAAGGAAAACTGCATTTTCTTATTGAATAGTACAACGTCTTAAATAAACTGTTAGTATTAAGTTCCATTATAATATTCAGATTCTTGATATTTTTAACCGTAATTTCGTGGTTAGGATAATTCCAGTATATTACATCAACGTTATAGTCATGCGACAAATCTTCTAAAAGTTTCAATGAATAATTTTGTCCTGCGGTTTTATTGTTTACCGGATATGCCGTTATAAAAAGGATACTATTCATAAAAATTAGTAAAACAAGTTGATATCAATATCATAAGGTAAAAGAGAGATACTTTCTCCGTCCAAAATGGAATTTTTAAAAAAATAGATTGATAAAAAGAATAACAAGAAATAGGCATAGCTAATTTTGGATATTTGCTTCTTTTGTTCATATACAATATATGGAATCAAGAAAATCATGGAAAGCATGAAATAGTTATTCATCCTGAGGATAAGTTCACTAAGAAAACCATTATTAACAGCCAATAAACTTAACAATAAAAATGAGAAAAAATTCATATTGAAGAAAACCCTGTAGTCTTCATTAAAATCACTTTTAGCTTCTTTATATATAAAATATAAAGATATTGAACCAAATAAAATTACAAGAAACAAACTTGGTGGAGAGAATATCATATTTAGATATACTCCAAATGGAGTTAATGATATAAAATATATAAATATTTTACTTCCTACAGTAAAAACAAGGAATAACACCAATTTGCTTATCCATTTTATTTTTCTGCATAATATAAAATATAAAGGAATAAATAATAAAACAGAAAGGTGAAAACAAAATCCTGCCAATAATAATGCGACAGCATATCTGATAAATTTACGTTGTTGTATAAAGGTAATTGAATAAATGAAGATTCCCATCGCTACATATTGCCTTATAAGGTTTAATGAAGTTAGGTAAAATGGCCCTACAGTGATATACACCAATGTTGCACCAAAATAATATTTAGGATCCAATCTTATTATGAATTTGTAGAAAAAGACATTTGTGATTATAGAACAGACCAAGAATAACAACTGTTTTGTACCACCTATAAGTCCTATAAACCTCATTAGTAACACAAATCCATATTCTTTTATCTCTACCTCATTACCTTTAATTGCATCATCAAAAAGCTCCACATAAGTTGAATAATCTATACCAACATTATCTCTTAATCCCGAAAATAATGCAAGAAATAGAAAGACAAACTGTATACACGTTTTTCGATATTTCGTATTAACAATTTGCGATAAGACCAAGAATAAAATACAAATAATATATAGGAACAAGTATGGCATTATTTTGCTTTTTTCGTTATTAACTCATAAAAATGTCTTTTCCAAATATTCATAATAAATGTTAGCTCAAATTTCTTGGCATAAAATATTGCAACATCTTTAGCATTCATTCTTCTGTTAGAATCATTTATCCAGTTTTCTATTTCCACTGCTAAAGCATATATGTTACCATTCTCTATCAGACTACCCAGCCTTGGGTCTTTTATTATGTCTTTAGGGCCACAAGGAAAATCAAAAGAAATAACTGGAATGCCATAAGATAACGCTTCAATCAGAACCATTCCAAAACCTTCGTATCTTGATGTCATAACCAATAATGACGAGTTTAAATAAATTTCTTCTATATTCTTTGTTGCAGGTTTTATATATGTGTTTGTCCCAATTCCACAATCTATTATTCTTTTTTGTAGTTTGTCTTTTTCTATGCCATCCCCATAAATTATTAGCGTCCAATCACTATGTTCTTGAGCTATTATAGACCATGCATCTATCAATCTGTCAAATCCTTTTTGATATGTCAAACGACCTATTGCTATTATCGTCTTATTATCCAGATTAGAATGCAAGGATGGGATTTTTTCTAAAGGGTTAGGGATGACGCTTATGTTGTCTAGATTGCCCCACATCTCTTTATCTTCTTCGGTGAGAACCACAAATGAATCATATTTTTTTATAATACTCACCCATATTATGGTTCTTACATATTGAAGCAATTTCATTATTAATACTCTCTCTTCATTCACTTTTTGTTTTTTACAAAAATGATATTCAAGCAATTTTAAACTTTTATCCTTAATATAAGGCAATATATCAAATTCATAATCAAACATTGAAATACAAATGTCAGCATTAATTTTTTGCAGAACTTCATTCAGCCTTTTTTTATGGATCTTTTTCTTTTTTCTCCTGCATATCATTTTTTGTATAATATTCTTGTCATCATCCTCATCGTAGTTAACATCAAGATCATGAAATGTTATATTAGTCGAGAAATTAAAGAAATTCTTCTTACCATTCTGCTGTACCCTTATAATATGAACATCATACCCTAATGTATCGGCTAGATAGTTTGCCTTTGTCATCAGCACTTTCTCCATACCGCCACAGTTAAATGTAGCATTTATGCAGTAAACAATTCTCATCACTTCTTATTTTTTAGTCGAGGAAATAGAGTTATAATATGCAACTGTAATACTATTCTAAGCGCTTTAAATAAAGAAAAGTACCGATAGTTATATACAAAAGCATCATGCGGTGTATAAACAGGGGAGTACAAAGCCTTGAACCTATTTTTAACAGACTGTTTAGGATCCATGTACTTTTCCGTATATGAATGAGCTTCACAATACCCTACATATTCAGGCATAAGATAGACTTTGATATTATTTTTCAATGCCCTTAGAGAATAATCATTATCACCATAGGCATGTTTATATGTAGGATCAATAATACCTATTTTCTTGACTACATTATTAGGTACAACTATAAAATTGCCAAAAAAGATTTGTATTTCTTGAAGTTTGCCATTTGGACCAACTTTTTTATCATCAATAAATTTTGCTCCATATGTCAGATCCCCATTTTTTTTAGAGCGAAAAGCCCCAGTTATTATTGCATAATTGTTTACTTTATTGCACAATTTTATTCCATTCTCTAATGATTCATCAAATAGTTCAACATCATCATTCAGCCATATATAATAATCATAATCTTTAGTATTACATGCCTCTTTCCATGCCACATACATGCCTCTGCACCAGAACAGATTACCGTTTCCTTTAATGACCTTTACTTTTGAAAAATTCTCCTTGACCATTGTGTAGGTACCATCCGTTGATCCGTCATCTGTTAGATAAACATCAAAATCGTATTCCGTTATTTTTTCTATATTTTTATATACCGAGTTCAAACATTTGTATGTCTTTTCCTTTCTATTGTGTACCGTAAGTAAAATTGCTACGCTTTTCATATTTAGCATCAAATATTACTGATAATATAATTGTATAATTTCTCAGCTTGACTCCTATAATCGTATTCCGTTTTAAATATATCGGATATTTTTTCCAATTCTTTCATTCTTTGCGGATGCCCCAATACTTTTTTCATCACTTCTGCCAATTCCTTTTCGTCAGTAGAAGGAGTGTAATAATTAAGTAATCCTTTTGTCGTTTCATATAAGGCCGTATCTTTATTTGTTATTACCGGAATCTTATGAATTGCGGCCTCAATAGGCGTAAATCCAAATCCCTCTTTTGTTGACGGATGTACAAGCAAATCTGCATTGGCATAATAATTGGCCAACGCTTCATCTGATACCGATTCCGATATGTGTATAATCCTATTGTCCAATTTATTTTGTTTTATAAAAGGAAAGGCTTCTTTTTCCCATGATTGATCGGGTGATTTTCCGATTATAATTAATTTATGTTCTATCTCGTCCTTGATCAAGAAGAAAGCTTTTAAGAGAGTGATAACATTTTTGTATTTGTAGAGTGTGCTTACATATAAAATATATTTTTGGCTGATTATTCTTTTCCCTTTATTTTCACATATCATGACAGCATTGTATATTGTATGAAATTTCTTTCTGTTAAAAAAAACGTATTTTTTTTGTATTTCTTTTTTTACATAATCTGATATTGTGATTATTTTCCTGCTCCTCGCTATAATAATAGGAAGGCAAAAAGCATAAATCAGTCTTTCTTTGATTCCGTTAACCGAAAGTGCGTGTAAATCGTGAAATGTTTGAAAGACGGGCTTGTTACAAAAAAAATAAGTTGAATAAAATTGAGGAGAAAATACGGCATCACAGTCTATCTTATTTATCTCTTTTGTCCACGTTATGCTGTTTTTCAATATATTCAACCTGCCTTCATTATTTACATTAGATTTAATACATTTAAACTCAGGATACCTTTTTCTCATTTCCTCAAATATATTTTTATTACATAATAAAAATATATTCTTCGCCTCATTATCCCTCAACCCTTTTATGAGCCTGTCCGCATATATGAAAACACCACTTTGACAGGATTGATACGCTGATAGATCAATTAATAATCTCATTTTATGTTTAGCGGTATATCTTATTTAAATATAGCTATTGTTTTTCTTAACCTATAAAGATTTATCTGCATTTCCGTTTTTTTGCCTCTAAATAAAAGATAAACGATATTAAGAAAACAATTTATAGAATACACAAAGTTACTTAAATAGTAATAAGACTTCCCATAGACTTTAGTAAGATATGTTTTTCTACCATCGAAAAACATATCTTCAAATTTAGTTTTCAAAGTAAAGCTTTGACCTTCGAGATGGATTATCTTTGCGCTTGGCACATTGTAAATTCTATACCCTTTTTGTTTAACTTGATAACATAAGTATGTTTCTTCAAGATACATAAAGAAATCTTTATCAAATCCTCCAATCTCATTAAAAAGTTTTTTTGAAATCATAAGTGCAGCACCAACAACATGGGCAACTTCTTTCGGAGATTTTGTAATGTTAAAATCTTCGTTATATCTTTTTGACGAACAATGCCTTGAGTTTATAATCTCTTGTCGTATTCCTGGTGACAACATTTCATATGAATGTCCAGCACTCATATTTGCTTGATAAAGATTTGCTCCACAAATGCCAATGTCTTTATGCTCAATCATAAATTTATATAATTCTTTCACGGCATTGTTTATTAGAATAGTATCTGGATTCAAACAAAATAAATATTTTCCCTTTGCATATTGGGCACCTAAATTATTAGCCTTGCCGAATCCTAAATTCGTTTCGGATTGTATATATTCTATACGACTGTCTACTTTAAGCACCTGAGGTTTATTGGGCGAATTATTATCAACTACAATAATTTCAAAATCTAGACCTTCAGTTTTTTCATAAATGCTGTCCAGGCAATTGAGTATGAGCTTCTCCGTATTATAGTTTACTACTATTATAGATACATCCATGCTACTATTTCTTTAATTTGTATATAAGAGGAAGTATTATTTCATTTCTCAAATAGAATCTTTGAACGATAAAAAAATATATTCCAATGAATGCACTGGATATTCCTAGTCTGAGGAATGCATTTCCTTCTACGTTCAAATAAATAAGAATGCATATAGCCATAGCGGGTATGTATGAAAGTAAGTTTTTGGATAATTCCTTAAAAGGAAATTTTATTTCTGTATTTTTCTGAACAAAATATTGTGCAGATATTAAAACGGATATTTCAGATATGAGCCATACAATTGCTGAGCCTGTACTTTTTAAAAAAGCGACAAGGAGAATATTTAATAGGATGCCAACACTAGCACCAATAATAGAATTGATAAAAATAGCTTTATCCCTTTTCAGTGGCATCAAGATTTGTATAACAATGATCTGTTCATAACCGATAATTAGGATTAATGGCATAACAATTCTTGTTGCTGGAATAGCCCCTTCAAATCCTTTTCCTGAAATAATCTCAATAATTTCAGGACTGAATGTACAAGCAATGATAACGATTGGAATAGCTATAGAGAAAAGAACTCCGATTGATTTGTGAATTAGACTTTTAAATTCTTCTTCTTTTCCTTCGGATAATAATGCACTTATTCTTGGAAGCATTACTCCTGTAAAGGCTGAATAAAGCGCAATGATAATGGTATAAAGTTTTGTTGCAGTTGTGTAGTAACCGACTTCCGTAGGATTAGTAACAAAACCTAAATATGCTACATTAAAAGAAGTGTACATCGTTGTTAACATGCTGTGAAAACCTAATATAAAAAATTGCGAAACATATTTTTTTATAGCCAGTTTCTTTAATGTAAGCTGTGTAAAATGACGTATATAACTCCAATTAAAGATTGCGTTTATGGTTATCATCAGTGTGGTAAGAAGGTAATAGACAGGATAATCATTAGGCGTATGAATGAATAAGAACACAGCTATAACATACA
Organism: Bacteroides gallinaceum; assembly: GCF_030373775.1. Lineage (NCBI taxonomy): Bacteria > Pseudomonadati > Bacteroidota > Bacteroidia > Bacteroidales > Bacteroidaceae > Bacteroides > Bacteroides gallinaceum. The sequence continues at coordinate 133,989 of NZ_JAUDEN010000001.1, forward strand.
AGCATTTTACTCCAATAGTAATAGATGTTACATATTTAAACTTTTCTATGCCCCTATAGAACCAATCAACAAGAAAAAAGTTAGACAATAATCTTATTGCTCCTATGTACATCAAAGCCCTATATTGGAATAAATCCGGGACTAAATATATAGCCCCAATAAGAGTTACTAATGAAACGACAGTTGAAATGGCATTTAAAAAAAATAAACTTGAAAAGGTACTGTTTAAATCGTCTTGATTTTTTTTCGCGCTTGCAATTTCTCTAATACCAATTATCCCAATTCCCATCATGGAAAAGAGTATAAAATAATTGACAATGCTGTCTACGAAATTACATATACCTATATTTGTAACGCCTAACACCCGTGAAATGTAGGGATAAGTTATAAAGGGAAAAATATAGTTAGAAGTGACAAGAATACTACTATAGATAAAGTTTCTTTTAATACTCATTGGTATTTAGGTATGCTTTTTGGTAATGCTTGCCGTTACTTTTCCCGCATCTAGAAAAAACAGCGTTCAACAGCGAACAGCAAAATAAACAGCAATTAAAATATCACAAAACAACTCTTTTTTGTCGTTCCTCCAAAGAATTAAGTTTAACAATAAACTATTTAGAATTTTAACATGGGAATTATATACGGAACTATTGAGTGGGCAATCATTTGTCTAAGCATATTACAACTCGTTAATCTCCTCAGCGGAAAGGCCTGTTATTTTCATGACAATCTCTATTGGAATGCCTTCAGCCTTCATGCCGCGCGCATTCTTTACCCTTTCTTCCTTTCGACCTTTGCTTTCTGCAGCTGCAACAGTATTCTGCCAGTCCCGATAGACTTTAAGACTTTCTTCGTAGGCATAATACTCTTCTGGTGAGAACCGTGCGATTTCCGCTGTCTCAAAAAGTTTTGTGAAGATACGTTCCTGAAGAGCTTTAGGGCGCTCCAGCAAGCGTGAAAGATTTTTCAGCACGAAAAGCCATTTCTCGAACATGCTTTCAAGCCGGTCTTCGGCCTTGTTGAACTTAGGCATTTCAAGATAAACGAACGTGAGCTTCTCGAAGAACACTTCGCCCGTCCGCTTGTCAATAAGCTGCACATCGTGCCTGTACTCTCCTTTATCCTTATGGCCGAAAGTGAAGTCAAGAATTCCGATGATGTAAACGGCCTTGAGTTCATAGTTCCAATTCCCTTTCCGTGCCTGCTCCCGTATGGGGAACGTGGCATAATACACACTCCTGTCCTTGAAAAACTCCTGTTCTCCTTTCTGCATTTCGACGAGTATCTTTTCACCTTTCTCATTGGTGCAGTATACGTCAAATACTGCTCTTCTGTCAGTTTCAGTTGTTCCGAGCTGTTCTGTAGTGAGATATGTCAGTTCCTTGACCGTTTCTTTTCCGTCAAACAGACTGTTGATGAAGCTGATGAGCAGATCCTTGTTCATCTCTGTTCCGAAAAGCTTCTTGAACCCGAAGTCTGTATAGGGGTTGATGTATATATCTCTGATTCCTTCGCTTCCCATATTTATGTTTGCTTGGCTTCTGGCAATGCTTCGCCGTTACCTGTCCCATATCCGCATCAAGAGATAACTCTCGAAGGCAGGACATGCAAGGTAAGCGGTTCTCTCCTAAAATAGTACAAAGTTAGGCTTTTCCCGTGAAAAGCGCAAAAGCGGATGACGGAATTTGAGCGTCACTCCATCTTTTCTTGTTAAAATGAGCGGAATATACAAATACTGCATGGAGCTTAGGAGGAATTGAACACGAATGCGAAGCAACAGGACTATCTGCGTGCGTTTTTCGTCAGCGTATAACGGATTCCAATATACGCGCCGCGGAATCTCCCAAAGGAACAACTCATCTGATCGAAACGAAAATGGCGGTACGGCAAAAAGCCCTACCGCCATTCCTGTATTTGGGTTTTATAGAAAAAAAATTCAAGCTGTCTAAACCTCCGGCTATTGGAAGAAGATGTCGTCAAGGCGGCTGTTATGCTCCTCTTCTATTTCTGTCAGACGGTCTTTGCATGGGTCGAAATCGCCGGGGATGTCAAACGTTTCATCCTCCGAGTAGCCCAGCGTCTTGTCGGCAAACACCTTCTGCATGTAAATGCCCCACACAGGCAACGCCATAGAAGCTCCCTGACCGTCACGCATCCAGTCGAAATGAATGTCACGCTCTTCGCCTCCAACCCAGCAGCCGGACACGAGCGACGGCGTGAAGCCCATAAACCATCCGTCTGAGTTGCGGTTTGTGGTTCCGGTCTTGCCGCCCATATCCGCCTTAATGCCATAGAGCCGGCGCACGCGGCCTCCTGTTCCTTCATTTATCACGGCACGGAGCATCACAAGCATCTTGTAGGAGGTTGACTCGCTGATCACTTCATTTATCTGAGGCGTGAACGTAGAGATTACATTCCCGTCGTTGTCCTCAATACGCGTAACAAACAGCGGAGCGGTGCGGATGCCTTTGTTCACGAATGCCGTATAAGCGCTCACCATCTCTCCTACGGAAATCTCGCAAGGACCCAGACAAAGCGAAACGGTCGGCTGGACATCCTTGTTCAGCACGCCGAACGAATGGATCAGACGGGCAAGGTCATACGGGCTGAGCTTGCTCATCAGGTAGGCGGAAATCCAGTTGTTCGAGTTGGCAAGCCCCCACTTCAGGGTCACCATCTCTCCGTAGTGCTTCTTCGAACTGTTGCGCGGCGACCAGGCACGGCCGTTCTCGTCAAACAATGTCTGCTCTACGTTGCGCACTTCGTCACAGGGAGAGAAACCGTTTTCCATTGCCAGCGAATAGACGAAAGGCTTCACGGTAGACCCGATCTGACGTCTTCCGACCATCGCCATGTCATACTGGAAATAGTTGTAGTTAGGTCCGCCCACGTATGCCTTTACATGGCCGGTCAGCGGATCCATCGACATAAACCCGGTACGCAGGAAATGTTTGTAATACTTGATGGAGTCCAGCGGAGTCATGGTGGTATCCCTGTCGCCGTCCCATGAGAACACGGTCATCTCGTGAGGAGTGTTGAAAGCCTTCGTGATTTCAGCCTCGCTGTATCCGGCAGCTTTCATGGTGCGGTAACGGTCGCTCTGACGCACAGAACGCATCAAGATCTGCTCCACCTCGGCCGGCGTCAGCTCGTTGGTGTAGGGAGCTGTCTTGCGGCCTTTCTTCTCCTTGAAGAACCTTGGCTGGAGGTATTTCGCCACATGCTCATACACGGCCTCTTCGGCATAGCGCTGCATACGGGAATTAATGGTGGTGTATATCTTCAGCCCGTCTACATAGATATTGTAGTTCGTTCCGTCCTTCTTCTTGTTCTTCGCGCACCAGCCGTAAAGCGGGTTGGTTTCCCAGGCGATGGAGTCCTCATAATAAGCCTGCATTTGCCAGCCGCGGTATTTGCTGCGGTCGGGCTTCTTGGCAGTCATTATGCCGCGCAGGTACTCGCGGAAATAAGTGGCCAGCCCGTCCTTATGGTCAACCGGCTGGAACTTCAACACCAGCGGCAATGCCTGAAGCGAATCGCACTCGGCCGCGGAGAGATAGCCAGCCTTGCGCATCTGGTCGAGCACTACATTGCGGCGTCCGCGCGCACGTTCGTTGAAACGGCGCGGATTGTAGAGCGAGGGATTCTTGCACATTCCTATCAGCGTAGCGGCCTCCTCAATCTTCAGGCTCTTCGGATCTTTTCCGAAATACGTCTTCGCCGCAGTCTTGATGCCTACGGCATTGTTGAGAAAGTCAAACTTGTTGAGATACATGGTGAGAATTTCCTCCTTCGTGTAATAGCGTTCCAGCTTCACGGCAATCACCCATTCGATCGGCTTCTGCAGCAGACGCTCCATCACGTTGTCGGCCGTGGGCGAATAAAACTGCTTGGCAAGCTGTTGGGTAATCGTACTTCCTCCGCCGGCGTGCTTCTGCATGAGGATGCCCCGCTTCACCACCGCACGCAGAAAGGCGCGGGCGTCAATTCCCGAATGCTGGTCGAAACGGACATCTTCCGTAGCGATGAGCGCATGCACCAGATGGGGAGAAAGATCGTTATAGCCCACATACACACGGTTTTCCTTGCTGAGCGACCACGTCCCGAGCAACTGTCCGTCTTCCGAAAGGATCTGTGTGGCGAATTTCAGGTTCGGGTTCTCCAGCTCCTCGACAGGAGGGACATATCCGATCTTCCCTTTTGAGATGGCTGTAAAGACAATGGCCACCGCAGCGATTACGAGTGCAAGAACCGCCCAAAGTATAATGATAAAAGTCTTTCTCATATTCTGATTAAAAACAAATTCTTTTTTATAAACTGCAAATTTAGGGAAAATCATCGGATTTTTCCAAGAATCCTTTTCAAAAATTGAAGCGGGACACAAAAGGGACGTTCAACGCACTGCACAACAGCCTCTTGCAGCCCGATACAGGACATATACGGGACACGAAAGGCTGTCGACACCTTATATAAAAGAAAGAAATAAAGAAAGAAACCCCTACCCTTGCTCTTTTGACAGCCACAATTCCCCATCCGCCGAGGACCCACGACAAACCACAGCGTTTTCAGCTTCTCCGCACACGTACAGGCAGCCTGCGGAAAGCCTCAAAATTCACCGCGTAAAAAATAAATTCTTTCCCATCATCTTCACCAATCTTTCCCATCATCTTCATTCAAATGACGGCTTATTTTCAGCCCCCTCCCGAAAACTCCGGAAAACAGATGGTTTTTTCTATTTTTTTCCCTACCTTTGAACTCCGATATTTATAACAGCATTAAAAAGCTTAATATGGAAAATAGAAGTTTAGTCACGATTGCCAGCCACACGAAAGAGAAAATCCTCTACCTGCTGGAAATGGCAAAAGAATTCGAAAAGAAACCCAACCGCCATCTGCTTGACGGAAAAATAGTTGCAACGCTTTTCTTCGAACCTTCAACACGCACGCGGCTGAGTTTTGAAACGGCGGCAAACCGCCTCGGAGCAAAGGTCATCGGATTTACAGACCCTAAGGTTACCAGTTCGTCGAAGGGAGAAACGCTGAAAGACACCATCATGATGGTGAGCAACTATGCGGACATCATCGTGATGCGGCATTTCCTGGAAGGCGCGGCAAGATATGCGAGCGAAGTGGCGCCGGTACCTATCGTAAACGCGGGCGACGGAGCCAACCAGCACCCTTCGCAGACCATGCTCGACCTCTATTCCATATACAAGACACAGGGCACGCTGGAAAACCTGAACATCTATCTGGTGGGTGACCTGAAATACGGACGCACCGTACACTCGCTCCTGCTGGCCATGCGCCACTTCAATCCGACATTCCACTTCATCGCGCCCGACGAGCTGCGGATGCCCGACGAATACAAGCTGTTCTGCAAGGAAAACGGCATACACTTTGAAGAGCACAAGGAGTTTACGGAAGAAATCATAGCCGACGCAGACATCCTTTACATGACACGCGTGCAGCGCGAACGGTTCACCGACCTGATGGAGTATGAACGGGTGAAGGACGTATATATCCTGCGCAACAAGATGCTGGAGCACACACGCCCGAACCTGCGCATCCTGCATCCGCTGCCCCGCGTGAACGAAATCGCATACGACGTGGACGACAACCCGAAAGCCTACTACTTCCAGCAGGCGAAAAACGGACTTTACGCGCGCGAGGCAATCCTCTGCGACGTGCTGGGCATCACCCTCGACGAAGTGAAGGCTGACACCGAAAAGCTATAACGAGAACATCAAATCTGACCAGATTATTCACTTATCCATCCTATGAACATGAACGAGAAAAAAGAACTGCAGGTGGCCGCGCTGAAAAACGGTACGGTCATCGACCACATACCTTCGGACAAACTGTTTACAGTGGTGTCGCTTCTCCATCTGGAAGACGTGGCTGCAAACATCACCATCGGAAACAACTTTGAGAGCAAGAAGCTCGGAAAGAAGGGCATCATCAAGATTGCCGACCGCTTCTTCAGCTCAGACGAAATCAACCGGCTCTCCGTCGTGGCTCCGAACATCGTGCTGAACATCATCAAGGATTACGAAGTGGTGGAGAAAAAGGCGGTGATCATGCCCGACGAACTGAAAGGCATCGTGAAATGCAACAACCCGAAGTGCATCACCAACAACGAGCCCATGCAGACATGGTTCCACCTGGTGGACAAAGAAAAAGGCCTGCTGAAATGCCACTACTGCGAAAAGGAACAGTCGAAAGACAACATCAAGCTGCTGTAGCCATGAAGCAGGACTGGAAACCGGGAACAATGATTTATCCTTTGCCGGCGGTGCTGGTGAGCTGCGGAAGCTGCGAAGAAGAATACAACATACTTACCGTGGCATGGACGGGAACGCTGTGCACCAACCCGCCCATGTGCTATATCTCGGTCAGACCCGAACGGCATTCCTACCCCATACTGAAGAAAAACATGGAGTTTGTCATCAACCTGACCACAAAGGATATGGCATACGCAACCGACTGGTGCGGCGTGCGCTCGGGAAAAGACTACAACAAGTTCCACGAAATGAAGCTCACGCCGGGAAAAGCGGCAATGGTAAGCGCACCCATCATCGAAGAGTCGCCGCTGTGCATTGAATGCCGGGTAAAAGAAATCCTTTCGCTCGGTTCGCACGACATGTTCATCGCCGATGTGGTGAACGTGAAGGCCGACGACAAATACCTGAACTCGGAAACGGGAAAGTTTGAACTGGCCGACTCGGGACTGCTTGTCTATGTCCACGGAGGATACTACGAACTGGGCAAGAAGACAGGCAAGTTCGGCTGGTCGGTAGAAAAGAAAAAATAGCCTATGTGGAAGAGTCTGACTCTCATCATCTTCTGTGCGGGAATGCTGATTGCGGAAACCTTGCAGGCACAACGCATTTCCACACCGATGGTGACCCTCAAGAAACCACGCTTCAACGTGGGAGTAAGAGCGGGGTTCAACTCTTCCATGTTTTTTACCGACCGTTTCACCATCAACGGAGAAGAGCTGGAAGGAATGCAGAACAACTACAAAGTGGGCTACTTCGCATCCGTCTTCTGCCGCTTCAACATGAAGAAGCACCACTTCATCCAGCCGGAGATTTCGTACAACGTACTGCTGGGAAGTATCTCAATCCCCTATACGCTTGCAAACTCTTCGCTGATCGAAGAAAGCGCGCTCATCAAAAGCCGGGCGACGACAATCGACATCCCTCTGCTCTACGGCTATAAATTTGTCGACATTCATCCCTACGGAATGGCTTTCATGGTAGGGCCGAAAGTGGGATGGGTATGGAAAGAGCATTGCGAGAACACGTATTCAGGTTTCTATCAGAAAGGCATACACGAAACGGTGGGACCGGTAAGATACAGTGCCGTAGCCGCATTCGCCGTCAACATATCAAACATATTCATCGACTTCAGATACGAGGTCGGGCTGCACAATGTGACCGAATCAATCGGATACGACAGCTCTGCCACCGAGGAGCCGTATAACCAGGCAGAAATAAAGATAAAGCGGAGATTGAACGTACTGAGCTTTTCAGTCGGAATCATTTTCTGACAATTCAAATCCAAAAAACATTTATAATCATGAAAAAAGACGACGCTATTTTTGACATCATCGAAAAAGAGCACCAGCGGCAGTTGAAGGGTATCGAACTGATCGCTTCGGAGAATTTTGTAAGCGACCAGGTCATGCAGGCCATGGGATCGTGCCTGACCAACAAATATGCAGAAGGCTATCCGGGCAAACGCTACTACGGAGGATGCGAAGTGGTAGACCAGAGCGAACAGCTGGCCATCGACCGCCTGAAACAGATTTTCGGCGCAGAATGGGCCAACGTACAGCCCCACTCGGGCGCACAGGCTAATGCCGCTGTGTTCCTAGCCGTACTGAATCCGGGCGACAAGTTCATGGGACTGAACCTGGCACACGGAGGACATCTTTCGCACGGCTCGGCCGTAAACACATCCGGCATTCTCTACACGCCGTGCGAATACAACCTGAACAAAGAAACCGGACGGGTAGACTACGACCAGATGGAAGAAATCGCCCTGCGCGAACGCCCGAAACTGATTGTCGGAGGCGGATCGGCCTACTCGCGCGAATGGGACTACAGGCGTATGCGTGAAATCGCCGACAAGGTGGGCGCGCTGCTCATGATCGACATGGCTCATCCTGCCGGTCTGATCGCAGCCGGACTGCTCGACAATCCGGTAAAATATGCGCACATCGTGACTTCTACCACACACAAGACGCTTCGCGGTCCGCGCGGAGGTGTCATCATGATGGGCAAAGACTTCCCCAATCCATGGGGAAAGAAAACGCCGAAAGGTGAAATCAAGATGATGTCGCAGCTGCTCGACTCTGCCGTATTCCCCGGCATACAGGGAGGCCCGCTCGAGCATGTCATCGCAGCCAAAGCTGTAGCATTCTACGAATGTCTGCAACCGGAATACAAGGAATACCAGAAACAGGTGCAGAAGAACGCGCGCGTATTGGCACAGGCACTGATGGACAGAGGGTTCACCATCGTTTCGGGCGGCACGGACAACCACTCAATGCTGGTAGACCTCCGCACAAAATATCCGGATCTGACCGGGAAGGTGGCAGAAAAAGCGCTGGTAAGCGCAGACATCACGGTCAACAAGAATATGGTTCCGTTTGATACCCGTTCGGCATTCCAGACTTCCGGCATCCGGCTAGGAACTCCCGCAATCACTACCCGCGGAGCCAAAGAGGACTTGATGTATGAAATCGCCGAAATGATCGAAACGGTTCTCTCGAATGTAGACAACGAGGAAATAATTTCTTCAGTTCGTCACCGTGTGAACGAAACAATGAAGGGCTATCCGTTGTTTGCATACTAGAAAACAGCTTAACTAAAATAAGAAAACATTATGAACAAAATGACTTCAATGGCTATCCTACTGAGCGGATGCTTGGTGCTTAGCGGATGTGGAATGACAAACACGGGTAAAGGCGGACTGATTGGTGCAGGCAGCGGCGCCGCACTGGGAGCTGCACTCGGCGGCATATTCGGACACGGCAAAGGAGCGGCAATCGGTGCTGCCGTAGGCGGTGCTGTCGGTGCAGGCGCAGGCGTGCTGATCGGCAAGAAAATGGACAAGGCAGCAGCCGAAGCTGAAAAGATTGAAGGGGCACAAGTGGAAATGGTTACGGACAACAACAACCTGCAAGCCGTAAAGGTAACTTTTGACTCCGGCATTCTTTTCCCTACAAGCAGTGCCACACTCAGCTCATCGGCCAAAGCCGCATTGAGCAAGTTTGCCAACAATGTGCTCAACCAGAACCGCGACATGGACGTATCCATCTACGGATATACTGACAATACGGGATGGAAAAACTCAACGGCAGAACAGAGCGCACAGAAGAATCTGAACCTCTCGCAGGAACGCGCACAGAGCGTATCAAGCTACCTGCTGGGATGCGGCGTTTCTCCCAACCAGCTGAAATCTGTAGAGGGAATGGGCGAAGCCAACCCGGTTGCTGACAACTCGACTGAAGCCGGACGGCAGGAAAACCGCCGCGTTGAAGTTTTCATGTATGCCAGCCAGCAGATGATCCAGCAAGCAGAAGCCGGCACTCTGCAATAAAAGACTTTGCCGCAGAAGGCGACAGAGGCGAGCATACGCGCCTCCCGCCTTCTGCGGCAATCTCATGTATCAAGAATCAGAGGATTCTTCTCCTTTCAGAATAGGAAGTGTAATCCGAAACTTTACGGCAAGCACACGCGCAAGAAAGACGGTTGTTCCGCCTATTATCTGCGACACATACGACTCCAGACCTTCTATCAGGCAAATCCAATAGACCAGACCGCCTATCACGCAAGCCATGGCATAAATCTCCTTGCGGAAAATCAGCGGAATCTCATTGATAAAGATGTCACGCAGCACACCGCCGGCAGCACCTGTTATGCTTCCCATCATGATCGCGATCCAGAAAGGATACCCCAACGAATAGGCCTTGCTGAAACCTACTACGGTGAACAGAGCCAGACCGATGGTGTCAAAAATGAAGAAGGTGTTGTTCAGCCGGATAACATAACGCCCGAAAAGTATCACAAAGCCCATCGCAAGGGCCGTACAGATAAGATACATCGGATCAATCATCCACGCCGGTGTCACGTCAAGCAACAAGTCGCGTATCGTTCCGCCACCGATGGCCGTAACCAGTCCCACGACATATGCGCCGAACCAGTCGAACCGCTTGGCAGAAGCCAGCCGGATGCCGCTGATGGCAAAAGCAAACGTCCCGACAAAATCGAGAATCGTTACAAACGAAGGAATGTGAAAAAAGTCCATATATTCAAATTACTGTTTTTTTACTGTTCATTTCTGCCTGCACCACCTCCGGCTGTCCGACCGCGGATGCAGAATTTTCCGGTACAGCCGCACGCAGCCATGCAATTCGCCCGCAAAGATAATCATAAATCAAATATACAACAGATTTTGGTTTCCATTTATCACGCGCCAATGCCAGCCGCACAATACCAATAATCACCAATAAACTACCAAATATGACCATTCGGCCGCCAATGCCGGCTCCGATCTTTGCAAGAAAGAAATATAAATGTAAATTTGTGCATTCAAGAATCACAAAATTTACAGCCAATGAAAAACATCGCCTTATTAAGCGGGGCAGCGGCATTAGTGTTCCTGACAGGAGCATGCCAGAACAGGAAAGATGTGCGGACCCCAAAGTACAACATCGTCTACATCATGACAGACGACCACACGGCTCAAATGATGAGCTGCTACGGTTCGCCTTATGCCGAAACGCCCAATCTCGACCGCATCGCCAACGAAGGCGTGCGATTCACGAACAGCTTCGTAGCCAACTCACTGAGCGGCCCCAGCCGTGCATGTATGCTTACAGGAAAGCACTCGTGCGCAAACAAATTCTATGACAACACGACCTGCGTATTCGACAGTTCGCAGCAAACCTTCCCCAAGCTCCTGCAAAAAGCGGGATACCAAACAGCCGTCATCGGCAAATGGCACCTGGAGAGTCTTCCGTCAGGGTTCGACTATTGGGAAGTCGTGCCGGGACAAGGAAGCTATTACAACCCGGACTTCATAACGCAAGACAACGATACAATCCAGAAGCATGGCTACATAACAAACCTGATCACTGATGACGCCATCGACTGGATGGAAAACAAGAGGGACAAGGACAGGCCGTTCTGCCTGCTGATCCACCACAAGGCAATCCACAGAAACTGGATGGCCGACACCTGCAACCTGGCTTTATACGAAGACAAGACTTTCCCTCTGCCCGATAACTTCTACGATGATTATGAAGGACGTCCCGCAGCGGCTGCACAGGAAATGAGCATAGTCAAAGACATGGATCTGATCTATGACCTGAAAATGCTCCGTCCCGACAAGAACAGCATCCTGAAAGCGACCTATGAATCGTTTCTGGGACGCATGGACAAAGCACAGCGCGCAGCCTGGGACAAGTTCTACGATCCGATTATCAAAGATTTCTACAAACAGAACCTCTCGGGAAAGGAACTTGCCAACTGGAAGTACCAGCGGTATATGCGCGACTATATGAAAACCGTCAAATCACTTGACGACAATGTGGGGCGTGTGCTTGACTATCTCGAAAAAAACGGACTGCTGGAAAACACGTTGGTTGTCTACACTTCCGACCAAGGGTTCTATATGGGCGAGCACGGATGGTTCGACAAACGCTTCATGTATGAAGAGTCAATGCATACCCCGCTGATTATGAGGCTTCCGAAAGACTTTACACGCAAAGGGGACATCACGGAACTGGTGCAGAACATTGACTACGCTCCTACTTTCCTTGAACTGGCAGGCGCTCCCGTTCCGGAAGACATTCAGGGTGAATCGTTGCTTCCGCTGCTGAAAGGAGAAAAGCCCGAAAACTGGCGCAAGGCACTGTATTACCATTTCTATGAGTACCCTGCAGAACATATGGTGAAACGCCATTACGGTGTACGGACAGAACGCTACAAACTCATCCATTTCTACAATGACATCGACTGGTGGGAACTGTATGATCTGACGAAGGATTCATCAGAAATGCACAACCTTTACGGACAGAAGGAATACGAACCGATTGCAAACGAACTGAAAGAAGAGCTGAAACGCTTGCAGGAACAATACAATGACCCGGTCCGCTTTTCTCCCGACAGGGACAAGGAGTAACCTTGACCTGAAGCGATATTCTTCTGAATGAGTCCCAAAGCGAAAGCCGGCATTCAGAGCCATCAACCTGGCCGAATGCCGGCTTTCGCCTGCTTTTTCCCCAACCAGCCTCAGAGCCTGAATTTTCCGGTCAAGCAATATTATACCCAGATTCTTAAGCCAGCAAAAGACATCCCTATACAGGTCACTCCTTGCCTTTGGCAAACTGCTCCTTATACTCCGTAGGCGTGCATCCTGTATACTGCTTGAATGTGGTACTGAAATAGCGCGCAGTAGAAAATCCCGTAACATCTGCTATTTCTGCAAAAGACATGTCGGTAGTCTTTATCAGCACAATTGCCTTTTCCAGCTTGATCTTGTTGATATAGTCATTCAGCCCCATTCCGGCAACAGCCTTCAGCTTGTTGTACAAAGAAGTGCGGCTCAAGCCGATTTCCTGACAGATGAAAGGGACTCCCAGCTCCGGATTGTTGAGGTTTTCGTTGATAGTCTTGTTCAGTTTCAGCAGGAAATTCTCATCAACGGCACTGAATGCCGCCTCTTTAGGCTCCGGCAGAAATGCAGACTGCGAATACCTCTGCCTGATGTCTTCCTTAAGCTTCAGCTTGCTTCTCAGTATTTCAAGCAATGTTTCCACCTCAAAAGGCTTCGGGACATAGGCGTTGGCTCCCATCTTATAGCCCGCCTGCAAGCTCTGCTCTTCGTTGCGGGCGGTCAGAAGCACAACAGGAATATGGCTGTAATCAATATTCGACTTGATATACCTGCAAAGCTCATACCCGTTCATTTTAGGCATCATGATGTCGCTGACCACAATGTCCGGAAGATATTTCTTTAAAATCTTCACAGCTTCCTCACCGTCGGAAGCCGAATAGACCTCCTTGAAACAGCCCGCCAGCGATTCCTTCAAGAAATCAAGCAGTTCATCGCTGTCATCAACAACCAGCACCGTATATTTCTTCGTATCGATGCTGCTTTCATTATTGCTCACCAGCTTTTCTTCCGTGTCATTGAACAGTTCGTTAAGATAAGGCTTGGACTCACACGAAACCTTTTCCGGCTGCAAGTCAGAAGGCAGTTCAAAATAGAATGTGGCTCCTTTCCCCACATTGTCAGAAGCGCCTATTTTTCCCTTGTGAAGCTCCACAAGAACTTTGGCGTAAGACAGTCCGATTCCTGTACCCGTACGTTCCTCGTTCCCCTGATAGAATCTGACAAAAAGTTTGTTCAAATCAACGCCTTGCAACCCCATTCCTTCATCAGACACAGAAATGCGCACCTTTCCGTCCTCCGCCAGTCGTGAAGCCACCCGGATCGTGCCTCCTTCCGGACTGTGCTTGATGGCGTTCATCAGGAAATTGGTCAGAACGATTGTACACTTCTCCTTGTCAAAGCAAACGGCCCGGATCTGGGGATCGAGTTCCGTAACAATTTGAATCCCTCTTGCCTTTCCTTCATCGTAAAAGTCGCCGACCGTATTTTCAATCCATTCGTTCATCGGATAAAGCTCGAAGTGCATGTTGCTTGTCCCGGTTTCCATCTTCCGCAAGTCAAGCACCATATCTATCAGTTCCTTCATCTTCTCCGACTGGCGATAGATTCTGCCAAGAGGAAGAAAATCAGGATTCTGAGGCGACATGTTTTGCAGAATCCGCTTCAAGGGGGCATGAATCAGAGTCAAAGGAGTACGCAGCTCATGACTGATATTGATAAGGAAACGCACTTTCTGCTCATAAATATCTTTTTCTTTTTCTTTCATCGCAAGTTTCAGCCGGTTGGTCTTTTTCCGGTAATACATTCCCGAAACCGCAAAAATCAAAGCAATCAGCAGCAAAGGGGCAACCAGTTTGAACACCCATGTCCGATACCAGGGAGGAAGCGCATCAACGGTAAGCAGCAGTCTTGGATCCGTCCACTCTCCGTTCTGTCTGTTGCAGGAAACGAAAATCTTATGCTCTCCCGGAGGCAGCAGACGCAGGCTTATCTCCGGGCTGGCAGACTCAAAGTTCTGTATTCCGTCAGCATTCTGCATCGTAAGTCTGTACAGCCTTTCTCTGAAAATATCTTTCTCTTCAGACATGACAAACAGCGACAAGGCCTTGCTTCCCCAAGGATAATTGACATGCGGATTTCCGTCCCAACTGATATTCTTTATCGGAACCCCATCTATCTGTACGCCGGTCAGCCTTATCAAAGGCTTGTCGGTTTCGTCAAACGAGAAGAAACGGCTTATATGCAGCAGTCCCCTGATGCCGCCCAAGTAGATGTCGCCGTCATTGTCACGCAGCATCGGCTTTCCCAGGTATTCATTATGCGCCACTCCGTCGGACTCCCCCAACATGGAAAAACGTTTTTCCTTCAGAAAATAAACATAAAGATTATTGTTCGCGCCGATCCATAAGCGGTCCGAGCCGTCGCGTATCACACTGTTCACTCCCCGGAAAGCCTCAGCGTACACGTCTTCCGAATGTTTGCCGGCAATATCAAAGCGGATGATTTTTCCGTTTGAACCGATCCAGACATTCCCCTCTCCGTCCAGCGATGCGGAATTGATTATTTCTGTCGAAGGAAAGTCCGACAAACATTCCATCTTATCTCCGCCAACGGCCAGACGGTAAAGGTTTCTGTTGTCACGCATATACGTATAACCGCCCTCCTGTCCGACCGGGAGCAAGCTTCCGCCCACATAAGGCAGTTCCGGAGAAACGATCTTCCCGATGCGCCCGGTCCTGACATCGTACCGGTAAATGCGACGCCCGAACATCAGGATATTGCCTTCCGACTCATTGAACAGATTCAAAGTCTGCCTTTTGTAAAGGAGCAGCCTGTTTATTTCACTGTCAGACATTTTCAAAGGCTCCAGATTCCCGCTATCCATATCAAACAAGAAGAACCCCCGGGTATAAAGAGAAAGCAGAAGCTTTCCTCCGCCAAACTCAGCAATAGAAGCCACTTTTGCATAGCGGGTTTCCGGATAATGAGCAAAGGTATACGTCCGCGTGTCAAGCCGGTTGATTCCTTCCCCGTCAGTACCAATCCATATATAAGGCGAACCCGGTTTCTGATACAGGCACAGTACGGTAGGATTGCTCAGCCCGTACGGACTCCCCAAAGGAACGTCTGTAAAGGTACAGACCATGCTCCTTTTGATATTGATGACACCGTTGCGTACACTCCCGGCCCAGATGGCGTTATTGCTGTCTTTATACAACACTTTTATTGATGTGCCGGGAAACGAGCGCTCGTCAGCCTGACGGTGAGTCAGGATATTCACGCTGCCTGTTTCCGGATCCAGAATATTGATTCCACCTCCGTCCGTACCTATCCAAAGCAGCGAATCCTGCTTTACGAGCGAAAGTATGACGTTACTGTTCATATCCGAATTCACCGTATTATAAAAGCCAGTCCGCTTCCCGGACAACTTGTCGAAGCACGACAGCCCGTGATTATACGTAGCAATCCAGACACGTTCCCCATCAACAAGCATGGCCGACACTTCTTTCGAGCAGTCATAGGGAGCTTTTGTGAAGGTCTTGGCATTCATGTCAAGAATGAAGACTCCTTCATCCATGTTCTTGCACAGCAGAAGTTGGGACGAGAGGGGAACCATACCGTCTATCCGAAGCCGTTTCTTTGTTTTCAGTTCCGCAACCGGAACCGCGCAATGCGCCTTTGCATCGTAACGGTAGACGATATCTTTTCCGCCCAGGTACAAGATATCATCAGCAAGGCACGCGGAAAAGGCCGTCACCGTACGTCCTTCCGAATCAGCAACTGTCCGGAAACAGTCGTCCTGTCTGTTATAAATACATACTCCGCCTGGCGTAAGCACCCAAAGATTCTCCTCTTTGTCAGCAAGTATGTCCCATATCACATTTTCAGGCAAAGAATTTTCCGGCTCAGCATGAACGTATGACTTCATCGTCCCTCCATCGTAACGATACAGCCCCTTGGGTGTTCCTATCCACACATAACTGTTAGGCTCCTTGTAAATGCAGTTCACTTCGGAAAGAGGGACTGCCCCGTCGGAAATGGGCTGGAATACATAATGAACGGCATCAAGCGCAAAAGCCGGGCAGCCCCCAAGGACTATCATTATACAGATAAAAATATCTTTCAGAACTTTTTTCATTTTTATGTTTTTCGTAAGTCTAAATACAAAGTTAAAAGTTTTTTATCAAAATCCAAACGTACCGGAATATAAAGAGGAGAAATGCGGCATTCCAGAAACAAAAGCTGCTTTCAATATCATCCGCAAGCACTTCCATTTTTATCCGCCCGGAACAAATAACCAAATTTTGAAGTTTAAATGACTTTATTTGGAATGCTCCTGCCTCTATTAGCAATATTTTTGTTGAGCATAAAATTCAAACAATGTTAAAATTTAAGCTATGGAAAGTATGAGAAAGAAACTTGCAGTTTTCTTCTTAGTACCGCTGCTCGGGATGCTTGGAGCCATCGACGCTTTTGCCCAGCAGAAGGTAGTTTCCGGACAAGTGACCGATGAAACAAATTTCGGCATTCCGGGAGTAAATGTACAAGTAAAAGGCACAAAAACCGGAGTAATAACCGATCTGGACGGAAATTATTCGATAGAAGTGCCAAGTAACAAATCTGTTCTTGTCTTTTCTTTCATCGGGTATGCGACACAGGAAGTGCCCGTAAAGAACCAGACAAAAATCAATGTTCTTTTAAAGGAGGATTCCCAGACATTGGACGAAGTAGTCGTTGTCGGCATGGGTACCCAGAAACGCAACACGATTACCGCAGCCGTGGCAACTGTAGATCAGGAAGCGATCGTAAACCGTCCGGTAACCGACCTGACCAGCGCGCTGCAAGGTAACGTAGCCGGATTGAACTTCGCTTCGGATGCGGCCGCTGACGGTGTAGGCGGTGAAGTCGGTGCAGAGATCAAATTCAACATCCGCGGTATCGGTTCTATCAATGGAGGTGAGCCTTATGTGCTGGTCGACGGTGTTGAACAAAGCATGCAGAACGTAAACCCTTCCGACATTGAAAGTATTTCTGTCTTGAAGGATGCCTCTGCAGCCGCTGTTTACGGTGCCCGCGCTGCATACGGTGTGGTTCTGGTAACCACCAAAAGCGGAAAAAGCGGAAAGGCGCGCGTGACCTACCGCGGTTCTGTCGGATTCAGTTCGGCCATCAACATGCCTAAGAGCATGAACTCCCTGGATTTCGCCAACTACATAAACGAGATCCGTGACAATACGGGACAGACAGCACTCTTCTCCGACGAAACAATAGCAAGAATACAAGGATTCATGCAGAATCCCTATTCTGCCGAGTTTCCAGGCATTGACATCAACCAGGCAGGCGACGGATGGGCTTCCACTTATTATAATCAGTATGCCAATACAGACTGGTTCGACTATTACTTTAAAAACAATGCACTGCGCCACTCGCACAACCTGAACATTTCAGGCGGAACAGACAAAGTAACCTACTATTTAGGTATGGGATATACTTATCAGGAAGGTTTGATGGATCATGTGGATGACAATTTGAGCAAATACAATGTCAATGCCAAATTGCAGTTCAAGGCCAACGACTGGCTGAAGTTCAACTTCAACAACAATGCTACGGTGAATATAATCAAACGACCGATGGCAAACCAGACAATCTTTTACGGAACAATCGCCGACCGCTACCCGACTCAGGTAACGCAGCTTCCTGCAGAACGGAACAACCTGCCTACGTGGAACGAAATGCTCTACATGGAAAATACAAGATATAACCAGAACCGCATTTCTGACGCAATGTCTATCTCAGCCACAATCACACCGCTGGAAGGATGGGACATCGTCGGAGAAATGAAGATGCGTCTGGATGTTGAAAACAACGACCTTGAAATGGGCTTTCCGAAAACAGTTCTGCCGAACGGTACGATACAGACTATTACGGGTAACAGACAAGGATATCAGTACCCGGGAATGACATGGAGAAACACACAGTTCGGCTCTTATACAAAAGGCAATGTGTTCAACTATTACCTGTCGCCCAGCATTTCTTCTTCATATACCCACCAGTGGGGCGACCACTACTTCAAGGCAATGGCCGGTTTCCAGTGGGAAGTGCAGAACAACTCGAACGGCTATACCTATAAGGACGGCATGATGAGCGAAGACATCTTCTCGTTTGCCAATGCAAACGGAGTGCTGTATGCCGGAGACAACAGAGAACACTGGGCTACAATGGGGGCGTTTGCACGACTGAACTGGAACTGGAGAAACATCTATTTCCTTGAATTCAGCGGACGCTATGACGGCTCTTCACGTTTTGCTCCGGGGCATCGCTGGGGATTCTTCCCTTCGTTCTCCGCAGGATACGACATTGCACGCACTGACTATTTCAAGAATCTCAACTTGCCGATCTCTCAATTGAAAGTACGCGTTTCATACGGACGTCTGGGTAACCAGAACGGAGCGGGACTATACGATTACCTCGGCACAATGGTATTGAATGCAGCGCACCAGAACGCATGGCTCCTGCCAGGTGCAGCCGACGGAAGCATCGCCAAAGGAACCATCGCAATGACTCCTGCCATGATAAGTCCTTTCATCACCTGGGAAAAGGTTGACAACGCAAACTTAGGTCTGGACCTTACACTGCTTGATGACCGGCTGACTCTTACTGCCGACATTTACCAGCGTACAACCCGCGACATGATCGGACCGGCAGAAGCGATCCCCTCAATCAGCGGTATCATTCCGGACGACCGCGCCAAAGTCAACAACGCAACTTTGAGAAACAGAGGTTGGGAACTTTCCGTACACTGGCAAGACCAGCTGGCATGCGGATTCAGCTATGGCGTGGGATTCAACGTATTCGACTATAAGGCGGTAGTCACCGAATACAATAATCCGGAAGGATTGATATACAACAACCACACAGGTCTTGACCGGAACAAGGGATATTATAAAGGAATGGACATCGGTGAAATCTGGGGATATGCAGCAGACGACCTGTTCATGACCAACCGTGAAGTGGACGAATACTTGAAAACTACTGACCTGTCCTTCTTCAAATCCAATACCCAATGGGAACGCGGCGACCTGAAATTCATCGATTCAAACGGTGACGGCAAGGTAGATCCGGGAAAAGGAACACTGGCGGACCACGGAGATTTGCAGATTATCGGAAATACCACTCCACGATATTCGTTCGGTATCAACCTGAATCTCGGATACAAGGGCTTTGAAGTATCTACCCTGCTGCAAGGTGTCGCAAAACGCGACTTCCCGATGGCCGGAAGTACGTACCTGTTTGGAGGAAGAAACTATTTTGAAGAACACCTCAACCACTTCAGCCCGGAAAATCCGAACGGATACCTTCCGCGTCTGACAGACGCTTCGACCGGAGGCGGTGACATTGACTGGAAAGTCAACACCGGATACAATACGACAAGATATTTGCTGAATGCGGCTTATATGCGTATGAAGAACCTGACAATCTCTTATACGTTCCAGAAGAACGTCACGAAATATCTTGGATTGGAGAACCTGAAAGTTTATTTCACTTGCGACAACCTGTTCACCATCGACAAGCTGCCCAACGCATTTGACCCAGAAACGCTGAACCAGGTCAACACATGGGCAGGAGGAAGCAACGAACAGGCTCCGGGACTTACTTCAGCCCTGACTCAGAACGGTAACGGTAAAGTTTATCCGATGAACCGCAACTTTGTATTTGGAATTGATTTAACTTTCTAATTGAAAACAAGATGAAAAAGACACTGATAATATCACTCATTGCGGCAAGTGCAATGGCTACGACATCATGCTCCGATTTTCTCGACAGGCTGCCGATGACCGAGCCGAACAACGAAACATATCTGTCTACCGAAAATCAGGTACGCAGCTATATCAACGGACTGTACATGGCGATACCGACATTCAACCAATACGGACTGGGAGTGCGCGCTGAAGAAAAGAACAGCGACAACATCCTTGCCGAGCAGTATGACGAACGCCTCAACGGAGAGTTCACCAATTTCAGCGGAGCCAGCGACTGGTCTACAGGATATCAGAACCTGCGCGACGTGAACTATTTCTTTCACTACTATACGGTCAGTGAAGATGAAGAAAACGATAACCTGCGTTCGCTCCGCGGAGAAGCTCATTTCCTGAGAGCCTACTGGCATTTCTATCTGCTGAAAAGATTCGGGAACATTCCGCTGATGGATGCGTTCTGGGATGAAAATGCAACAATTGAAGGACTGCAGATTCCGCAGAAACCGCGCAATGAGGTGGCCAAGTTTATCCTGCAAGATCTCACCACGGCAAAAGGACTGCTGCACGGCAGAAGCGAATACAAGGGATTGCGGATCAACAAAGAGGCCGCGATGATTCTTGCCATGAACGTTGCCCTTTATGAAGGATCATGGGAAAAATACCATGCGAACGACGCTTTTGCAGCTCAGACAAACGAGTCGGAATATTTCTTCAACCAGGTAATCACCTGGGGAGATGAACTGTTCCAGGCGGGCATCACGCTCAACACCAAAGATACCGATCCGTTCGGTGCCACGACTCCTGCCGACGCGTTTGCGCACATGTTCAACCAGAAGGACTACAGCAATGTGCCCGAAGCCGTTTTCTGGAAGAAATATTCGATGGCAGAAGGTGTATACAACAGCGTAGTTCCCTCATTGGCTGGCGGCATCGTTGATACGGACGGGGCGGCAGGCCTGTCTAAATCGCTTGTAGACAACTACCTGAATGCAGACGGAACATTCATCAACCCGACAGATGCAAAGTACAAGGACTTCAACGTGATGTTCGAAAACCGTGACCCGCGCCTGACGGAAACAGTGATGAGCACCGGACACAAGTTCAGATCAGCCACCATAACTCGCCCGATGTGCGTGAAGGAATTCATCCAAGACGCCACAACGGATGAAGAAAAGCAATCGAACGCGGAAATTCTTTCGCCTTATCTGAACGGTGACGGCAACGGACGCAACCTGACCGGATTCCATACCGCATTGGGAGTTGACACGACCTACACAAGAGATTCGTTCTGGGATACGGGACTCGTTATCTTCCGCTATTCCGAAGCGCTGCTCGCATATGCAGAAGCGGCTGAAGAACTGAAGAAATGTGATGACACCGTTTTGGAAAAGACGCTGAAACTGTTGCGTGAACGCGCAGGAGTAACTTATGTGAAGCCGAACGATATGGGCAAAGACCCTCATTTCTCAGACTTTGGCTACGAACTGACGCCGAACATGCAGGAAATAAGACGCGAACGCCGCTCAGAACTTGCACTCCAAGGCTTCCGCCTGGATGACCTGATGCGCTGGAAAGGCGAAAAGCTGATCGTAAACCAAAGAGGACGCGGCGCATATTTAGGCCATGACGGTGTTTTATACAAATCGTTCAACACAAGCGACACTGAAACCGCCAACGCGCTGGGAAGACTGCTGACCGATGTAAACGGATGGCTCGACCCGCTGCAAGGACGTTTGCCCAACGGATATCAGTTCCATGCAGACAGAGATTATCTGATGCCAATTTCTCCGGACGAACTGGCACTGAACAAACAGTTGAAGCAAAACCCTAACTGGTAATCATATGCTGAAAGTCAATTCAAATCAGATTTAAGAAAAAGAAACTATGAAACATTCATTTATCAACTATACGTGCGGAGCTTTTTCCTTACTCCTTTCAGCGGGACTGGCAGGATGCGAGGACACATACAAAGTGGCTCCGCTGGCAGAAGTTGTCGACCTGACCATGACGGTAGACAACAACAATCTGGCCATGGGCGAAACCATGTATATTACCTTTGACGTTACGGACAAAGAAAGCCAAACCGCCAACGAAGAATTCGACATCAAGCTAAACGTGACAGCCAACGGACTGGAAGATGCCACTACCCTGTTCGAGAATTTTCCGTCAGCAATTGTCTTCGGCAAAGGCGAATCCTCCAAAACAATCTCAATCCCGGTCAAGAAAGAAGGAATCTCCGGTTCCTATGCCGTCAATCTGAACGCTTTCGCACGCGGATATACAATTGGCAATGCTTCGCAGAGCGTACAGGTGGCCGACTACCACTATACGACAATCTCTCTGAAGAACAATGCGGACAATGAGGTCAGAGAAAACCAGACATTTACACTGGTGGCTTCGGTCAATGTGCCCGTGAAAGAAGACGTTACCGTTAAAGTAACTCCGGGAACAGGACTGAAAGACAAGGTTGACGAGATGCCTTCCCAACTGGTAATTCTTGCCGGAAGCAGTACGGCCGAAAGCGACCCGATCACAATGGAAAGCGACCCGAAAACAACGGAAGACGAAACGTTCGACATTAACTTTGAAACAAACTCGCAGACTTATCCGCTGAGCGCAGACCGGTTGAAGATTACCAAAATCGACATTCACAAAGGAATGGGTACACAGATTATGGACGAACGCTGGCTGTATGAAGACGCGGATGAAATGTATGTTTCAGAAGCCCGGCAGAAAGATATAGAAGCCTGGGGACCGTCACAGAGCTACAGACTCATGCATGAAGGCGATCCGCATCCCAACGCCGGCAAGGTGCTGCCCGAAGGAAAATGGAAATTTTACAGAGCATACGAATTCCATAATGTGGCTTTCTGCAAAAAGCCGACAAAGACCAATGACGGAAGTTGGACAAATGAAGATTATCCGCAAGGATTCGCAGATCAGAACACACAGGCTGTAGAAACAGGAGGTGCTGTCGACAACGCAAGATATACATGGATTACGTCTGAAGGATATCTGCGGATGATAACCTTGAAAGAACAGACAAAATCCAAACGCAACCAGCAAACCTTTAATTTCGGAACGTCTGCACTGTATGCAAACAAATTTAATTCGAACAACACCAACAACCATAATTACGCGCCCCAGAATATACGTATCTATCCGGGCATGCGCATTGAAGTAAGAGCACGTATCCGTGGCGCCAAGGCCAGAATGTTGCCGGGCATATGGCTTCAGGGAAACCAGGCACAGGGAGGAGATAACCCATGGGTCGTTTGGCCTGCTTACGGCGAAATCGACGTGATGGAAAACAATACACTCGCTAATGCCAATACTGTGGAACAGACATTCCACGTGGGAACAATCGTTGACAACAAACATTACAACCCCACAATCGATGCTAAAAGAGTCGGATTCAGCGGCACAGTAGACCAGTTCAATATCTATTGGACAGAATGGCTCGACAACGAAACGGTTACTATGGGTATCAACGGAATAGAAACCATCCGCATTACAAAAGCAGAGGTTGAAAAGAACGGGTATCAGTGGCCGTTCACAGACCAGATAAACGATGAAGGCCTGCATCTGCTGCTTACCATGATGTTCTTGGGCAAGGTAGCTCCAAACGATTCCGAATCTGCGGCATACGCCGGCATCACATACCAGGATGCCAGAACTTCACAATACAGCGGTGCCGACTCTCCGATTCCAAGAATGGAAATCGACTGGGTAAGATTCTACACCGACAACACCTACAACACGCACGGGAAGCAATTCAATCCCATAATTCTGTACTAATCAGACCAGGCGGACAATCTTGACTCAGCATCAGGAAATGCAGAAAGGCTGTCCGCCTTTTTAACCTTACTGAATCAATGACAAGAAAACAGTTTAACAGCATATTGTTCGCAGGACTGGCTTTGCCGCTCCTTCTGTCATGCGGAAACGACAAGCCGCCGACGGAAAGCTGCATATTGCCGAAACCTGTGGCAATGGAACAAGATCATGGAAAAGGCTTCACATTCTCCGGCAGCACAAGCATTGCGGTAGAAAATGAAGCACAGGCCGCAGCGGCACGGAATTTTGCCGAACTGTTCGCTCAATCTGCCGGATTCACGCCCAAAGTCGATGTGGGGAACAAGGAAAAGGGCGATATCAGCCTTGTCACAGACAAATCGCTCGCACCGGAAGCCTACACGATGAACGTCACTCCGAAAAAGATTGAAATCAAGTCGGCGGACACGGCCGGATTCTTCTATGCGCTTCAGTCACTGCGTCTGTCGCTGCCTCCGGCAATTGACGGAAACAGACAGGTGGAAGCAAACTGGACCGTACCGCCCATGAAAATAGACGACAAGCCCCGTTTCGCCTATCGCGGACTGATGCTGGATGTGGCACGGTTTTTCATGCCGAAAGATGAGGTGATCAAACTCATCGACTGTATGGCCATGCTGAAACTCAACAAACTGCATATGCATTTGTCGGATGACACCGGATGGAGGCTCGAAATCAAACGGTATCCCAAACTGACAGAAGTGGGCGCATGGCGCGTGGACCGCGGCGAACAGCCGTTCTATGCAAGACGCAACCAGCAGCCGGGAGAAAAGACTCCGGTCGGCGGATTCTATACGCAGAACGAGATGAAAGAAATCATCGCTTACGCAGCCGAACGGCAGATTGAGGTGATTCCGGAAATCGACGTGCCGGCTCATTCATGCGCTGCACTTGCCGCTTACCCCGAACTCGCCTGTCCGGTTGTAAAGACACCCATCACGGTTCTGCCCGGACTGGGAGGAAAGCACCCGTCAATCATCTATTGTGCAGGAAAAGAAGAAACATTCAGGTTTCTCGAAGGAGTAATCGACGAGCTGGCAGATCTCTTCCCTTCGCAATACATTCACATGGGCGGCGACGAAGCGGCCAAGACGTACTGGAAACAGTGCCCGCTCTGCCAGGAACGGATGCGCCGGGAGAAACTGGCAAACGAAGAAGACCTGCAAGGCTACTTCATGGGCCGGCTTAACGAGTATATCCGGAGCAAAGGAAAGACAATGATGGGATGGGACGAGCTGACAAACAGCAAGGTTCCGGAAGGCACGGTCGTTTTCGGCTGGCAAGGATACGGAAAAGCTGCGCTGAAAGCTGCCGAAGAGGGACATCCTTTCATCATGGCTCCTGCACGCGTGCTTTATCTGATCCGCTACCAGGGACCGCAATGGTTTGAGCCGACCACCTATTTCGGCAACAACACATTGAAGGATGTATACAACTTTGAACCTGTACAGAAAGACTGGAAGCCTGAATACAAGGATCTGCTGAAAGGAATACAGGCATGCATGTGGACTGAGTTCTGCTACAAGCCCTCGGACGTTACTTACCTGACCTTCCCCCGCCTGGCTGCCGCAGCAGAAGTGGCCTGGTCGCCCGAAGGCTCCAAAGACTGGGAAGCTTTCCAGAAGGCACTCGACAACTACCTTGCGCATCTGGACGCGAAAGGCATCGTCTATGCAAAATCGATGTTCAACATCCAGCATAAGGTAACTCCGCTGAACGGAAAACTCAACATCAAACTGGAATGCGAACGCACGGATGTGGAAATCCGCTATACCGTCGACGGAACAGAACCTGCTGCGGAATCTCCCCTATTCAAGGATTCTCTGCTGACAGACAAGGCAATGACATTGAAGTGCGCAACCTTCAAAGACGGAAAGCAGATGGGCAAGACACTTGAACTGCCGCTGCTGCGCAACAAGGCTACCGGAAAGAAAGTGATCAGCAGCAACCCTCAGACAGCGCTGCTGACTAACGGAGTAAGAGGAAGCCTGCGCCAGTCGGACTTTGAATGGTGTACATGGGACAAGCTCGAACAAAGTTCGTTCACCGTGGATCTCGGCCAGACGGAAACAATCGGCAAAGTGACGCTGGGATGCCTGACAAACTACGGAATGGCTGTCCACAAGCCGAAAAAGATTACGCTGGAACTCTCGGAAGACAACCGACGCTTCACGGAAGCCGGCAAAAAGACATTTGACAAAGACGAAATCTTCAAGGAAGGAAACTACATTGAAGACATCGCATTCGACGTGAAAGGAAAACAGGCGAGATACGTGCGCATCAAGACGGAAGGATACGGCAAGTGCATTCCCGAACACTATATGCGGCCGGGACAGCCTGCACGCTATTATTTTGACGAACTGACAGTTGAATAAATAACCTTACAAACGATATTGATATGAAAAAGTTTAAACACCTGATGAATGCCGGACTTTTAGGCAGTGTGATCGCACTAGGCTCTTGTTCGGAAGAAAAGATAATCGACCTCAATACGGGAGGCGAAGGAAGCAGCTCTCAGGCAGAAGCTGTGGACTGCACCGTAAATGCCACAATCAAGTCACTCAAGACTTTTGAAACACGCGCGAACTGGCAGAACGAAGCATACGCATGGAACGCACAGGATGCCTTCACCGTATGGGAACAGAAAGAAGGCGCAGGATACAACTTCACAATCAGCACGGGATATGACGGATCTGCACCTGCGGCTACAGCGGAATTTGCAGGAAAGATGCCTTTGGTTGACGGCCATAAACTGGTGGCAGTCTATCCCTTCAAGGAGGCAAGCACATTCGATGAAATCGCCACATTTGCTATCCCCGCAGAATGCACGCAGGCTGCAGGCAATGCAGAACTTGGCGCCTACTCTTTCATGGTGGCCACCACGAACGTAACGGACGGCGCGATTCCAGACCTCGAATTTGCTCCGCTGACAGCCACGCTTCAGTTCGACCTGAAGAACGTTGCGAAAGAAGACCTGAAGGTCCGCCGCATCACTGTTGAAAGCAACGGCGAGGTATTTCCCGGCGCAATGAAAATCAACAGCAACGGTGAGGTGGAAAGCGTATCAGACATGCGCAAAAGCCTTTCGCTGAACATGAGCGACCAGACTGTCGCTCCCAATGCGTCGCTGAACGGCTACTTGAATATCATTCCAACGCAGTATAATGCCGATGCAAACAAAATAAACGGAGAAACAGGCATATCCCTGAAAGCTACAGTCGTAAACTCGAAGGATGAAGAGCAGGTAATCACAATCCTGAGCAATGTCGCCCTGAAAGACATGAATGAAAAGACGGGCATGGACATGGAAGCGTCCGCCTATCAGTTTGCAGCAGGCAAGAGATACAAAATCACTTGCGAACTTGACAACTTCCGCATTCCGGAAGAGGGATATGTTGCCGACGAAGAAGGCAATGCCACCATCTACAACCTGGACGGACTCATCAAATGGAGTGCCGACGAAGCCGCAAAATCCAAGACCGTCACTCTAATGGCCGTTCCGGGCGACGAAGACTCCTGGACTAAGGAAGTCGACTTTGAAGGAAAAGAATGGAAAGCCATCGACTTCTTCGCAGGAACATTCAACGGAAACGGATTCACATTCAAAAACATGAAGGGCTGTTTCGCCAAGACAAACGGGGGAACAATCAAGGACCTTACATTCGAAAACGCGACAATCAGCACTGCGGAAAGCTCTTCGGCCGGACTGATACTTACCAACAACGGAACGCTGGAAAACATTACGATATCAAATATCAACATGAATGTTTCTGCCAACACCGCCGGAGCCTTGGCCGCATCCAACAGCGGAACGGTTGCCGGATGTACACTTGAATCGGGAACGATCAATATAACGGTTTCAGCCGACGGAATGGCAGGAGGACTGATTGGAAGCAGCACAGGCAACATAACCGATTGCAAAGTCGGAAAGTCAGATGTAAGCTTATCGGTTGATTGCGGTAACTACAAGGTAAATGTAGGCGGACTTCTGGGACAAACGCCCAACGCTGCGGGCAAGCAACAAATAACAAATTCATCCGTCAGCTCCAGCGTCACCGTTTCTACAACAGGAACAACGCCAAACCCCAATATAGGCGGACTTGTAGGATGGCTTGCATCAGGCTCAATCAGCGCAAGCAGCGCGTCAGCAACCTTTGATGTAGCAATGGGAAGCATCGGCGGCCTGGTGGGACAGATACAATCTCCGAATCCGGGCAGCATCACGCTGTGCTATGCTTCCGGTAGTCTGAACATAAAGGAGGGAGGCTTCTCAAGCTCCAACGTAGGAGGATTGATTGGAAAGACATTTAATACAAAAGCACAAATCAGTTCCTGCTATACAACATTCACACTCCCGGAAACAGCAAACAAGCTGGGCGGCATACAGGGAGATTGCGGAGGAGCAAGCGCACCCGCATATACAGCTTGTTTCTACACGCAGGAAGGAGTTGCGGCCATAAACAATCCGGTCAATACGGAAATTCCCACATTGAAAGACCTTGCCCCCATTTCAACAGCGGACTTGAAAGGAAAAGCAAGCGAAATGAACGCTGCCGCCTCCACAGCCGGATGTACGGCATATCAGTTTGCTGAAAACAGTTCGGACACTGAACCGCTGATTATCAAAGCCGCAGAATAATTTCAATAGGTTCACCAATACTTCCCCAAGAGGCCGCAGAGAGCGCAGGGAGCAAAAATTCTCCCTCCATCTCCGGGGCCTCTTTTTATTTGCCCCTCCTCTTCGAGGCTTCCCCAAGAAGAAGACAGCGGGAACGAAAATATCCGCGGAATGTACTCTATCCCCAGCCTGAGGATGTGTATCTTTAAGCTGAAGACATGCATCTCTAGCCTGAAGATGTATATCTCCAGGCTAAAGATAAAGAAAATGTCCGTCCTTCCGCATATCAGCAGCCTGCATTTCTCATTCAACCAGCCGGAAAGAAAGACGGAAACCGGCCCGCCGGAATGCACATAACACCGGAAAAGCACAAAGACAAAAAAGACAAGAAAGCACAGGGTACACCGTCCGCGTCGGATGGATTTCCCTGTGCTTTCTTGTCTTTACGGCAGCCTGAGAGCGAGGTTACTCACAGGCACTGATACGCAGCTTATAAGCCATCGGACTTTCCGGCACCCGGTATTTGGGCAACGTATCCACGTCACGTCCGCAGCTCGCATTGCCTATGCCCCGTATCGCCGCATCCAGATGAAGCACGATATAAGGCCTTTCGCGCAGCTCCCAAACGTGTTTGCCGTTCATCAGATCGGCATCCGTATAGCGCAGCGCAGAGAACGACACATTGCCTTCCGTACGGATACATATACCCTTGCCGCTAGCGTCGGTCAAGGTCAGTTCACGCAAGCCCTCACGGTTGCCCATCGACTGAGGCTTCATATACTCTTCAACCATTCCGTCAACCGTAGCCGAATAGCGGCCTACAAAACAAGCGTCTTTCCGGTCAACATAATTCTCCCACGGTCCGAGAGCATAATAGTTCACATTGCTCATCGTCGAATCAATGCCGCAAACCAAACCAGCGCGGCGCAAATCAGCCGTGTGCGGCACAAAGCGGACATCCACATCAAACGATCCTCCCGGAACGAAAGTGTAGACAATCTCCGTATCGCACAACTTTCCGGTGCGTGAAGTACGGACAACCACAGTTTTGCCTTTCTTCACCGCTTCACATGTTCCGACAGAATCCAGTCCGTTGGAAGTATCCTTGAACAAATCGTTTTCAATCCAGCGATGGTTGTCGTACACGAATCCTTCGCCCCCGCTGATTATACGCTTCCCGTTCATCACAAGCGCAGTCATGCGTCCCGTCGCCTTGTCAAATACAGCTTCGATTCTTTCGTTCTTCACCGCTATCTTTCCGCCATCGTCAGCAACCTTCAATCTGCCGCCTTTGCCGGCTTCCAGTTCAGGCAAACCGCGGCGCGAAACCAGTTCATACTGCATCCGTGCCACTTCGTGACCGGACTTGCACCACGCCGTTGCTCCACGGCGGCATACATACAAGTTCAGCATCACCTCTCTTCCATCCTTCTCCGCCTGTTTCAGGCTGACACCTTTCAGGTTCAGCAGCACGGCAGCCGAATCCCCCGGAGCAACCGCATCCAGACCGATGCTGTCGGCAGCCGCCACACATCCGTCAGCAACCGTTTCCCAGCGCAAATAGAAATCGTCCAGCGAAAGGAAATTGTATTTGTTTCGCAGCTGCACCTTCACCGAATTCTTCTCCATGTCCGTTGCTGCCAGGCAGAAGCCGACATACTGATAAATCCTTTTCACCTGCTTCAGCTCGGGAGTTTCCTCACGCGTAGCCGGAATAATTCCGTTTGAACAGAAATTTCCCTGATGCGGGCCGGGGAAGTCATATCCGGTGTGCAGGCGATAAATGCCCTTCTTCATTTCATGAGGCTCGTAAATTGCCTGGTCAACCCAGTCCCAGATGGCTCCTCCTATAACAGAAGAGCTCCCTTCGATGCTCTCCCAATACTCACGGAGATTTCCGATGGCATTCCCCATCGCATGGGCATACTCGCAAATGAACATCGGCTTGTCAAACGAATTCACATACTCGTCCATCCATGCCATGCCCGGATACATTTTCGAATACATATCGCTGAAGCGGTTTCCCCCGAAAGGTTTTCCGTCGCGTGTTCCCTCGTAATGCACCGGACGGGAATCAAGACGCTTCGCCGCGTCGTAACAAGCCTGGAAATTGCTTCCGCCTCCGGCTTCGTTTCCCAGGCTCCAGAAGATAACGCTCGGATGGTTACGGTCGCGCAAAATCATGCGGTCCACACGGTCCACAAAAGCCGGTATCCACGACGGCATGTCACTGATAGACTGGTTGGCATGATCCTCCAGATCAGCCTCATCCATCGTATACAATCCGTAATAGTCGAACATGGCATACATTTTGGCCGCATTGGGATAATGCGCCGTACGGATCGTGTTGATATTGTTCTGCTTCATCATGAGCACATCCTGCAACATCGACTCCACAGTCACGGCACGGCCGTAGCGGGGATGCGTATCATGCCGGTTCACACCCTTGAAGAACACACGCTGCCCGTTGACATACACCAAAGAACCCTTGATCTGAATGTCACGGAAACCGTATTTCGTGGAGAATGCCATTTCATCCTTTCCCCCCTCACGCTGGATAACTTCCACCGTATACAAGTTCGGCGTTTCGGCCGTCCAGGGCAGCAGCCCGCTCAGGCTGAACGACACCTGCGTCTTGCAAAGGGTATCTTTCGCGGCAAAAGCTGCATGAGCCTGCTTTTCTGCGACCAGCCTGCCCGAAGGATCAAGCAGACGGACAACCAGCTCTTTCTTTCCGCTCAAACGGCTGCGGTTGTCAAGTGTCAGTTCCACATTCATCTCACCCGCCGCAAAGTTCTTCGAAGCATCCAAAGAAGAGGTGATGTAATGGTCGCGCACGCTGACCATAGGCACATTGTAAAGATATACGTCACGGAAAATGCCGCTCATGCGGAACATATCCTGGCATTCCAGATACGAACCGTCGCTCCAGCGGAACACCTGCACGGCCAGACGGTTTGTACCCTTACGGAGATAAGCGGTCAGATCAAACTCCGCCACATTGTTCGAACCTTGCGTATACCCTACATAATGGCCGTTGAGGTAAACAAACGCGGCACTGTAGATTCCTCCGAAATTGATAAACGTGCGCTGTTTTTCCCACCCTTCAGGGAGTTCAAAGAAACGCACATAAGAACCTACCGGATTGATGCCGTAATTTTTTCCTCCGTCATTGAAGCCTTTGCGGGCGTTGATGTAGGGAGGAGTGTTTGAATGGGGATATTCCACATTCGCGTAAATGGGACGGTCGTATCCCTGCATCTCCCAGTTGGAAGGTACGGGAATCTTGTCCCATCCGCTCACGTCGAAGCTATCCTTATAGAAGTCTGACGGACGCTGCGAAGGTTCCGGCACAAAATAAAAGCTCCAGTCGCCGTTCAGCAAACAGAAAGCCGAACTTTTGGAGTAGACCCATGGGGTCTGGTAATAGTCTTTGTCAGCACGCATTTCGCCGGCACTCCGATAAGGCATGTAAGTGGCGTGCCCCGTTTCCTTGTTTTCCGCAAAACGCGTTTCATCTTCCCAGTACACTTTCTCGCGGGCCACATCCTCTACACGGAAAGAAGCGGGCAAAGGCATGCCGCTTGCTTTGACTGCAAACAAAGATGCTGCCGACTTGCCTTCCTTTTTCTTGTCCGCCAGCGCAAGCGAACCGTCCTTGCGGCAGACCATCACCAGCTCCGGGGTATTGGCAGGAACCAGACGCACAAATTTGCCCGCCGCTTCCACCAGCCAAAGCTGCGACTCGTCCGAACCGTTGTTCTCAGTCACCCCCACCTTATTGTCGGAGCGGGCATGAATACTCAGGTTCACAAAAGGGTTGATGAAGCGGCAACTGCCCGACAGACCGCTGACACTCCACTGCTGCATTTTGTCCGTTTCGTCCGGAGAAAGCAAGACCACGGGCTGCCCGGCAGACTTGCAGCCGACCACCTTGTCCGGCATCCCCGAAGGAACCAGCACATACAATTTATTCTTGTCGAACGACAGTTGTGCAAAGACATTCAAGGCACAGACTGAGAAAAACAGAAAAGTTAAAAACAGACGATGTTTCATGATATATTGCTTTATTTGACTAAGGTTACTCCAAGTTCATCCATCCCGACAACCGCCTTTCCGCCGGCAGGAGCCGTAGCATCCAGTTTGATATAGCGTGCCTTGACCGGCTTGCCGAAAGTAACGGTCTGCGGCAACGGGTTGTGCATGATGTTGCTGAATTCTCCGTTGGTGGGGACTTCAATCCAGCTTTTCCCGTCGGAACTGATAAAGAACTTATAGTGGAAAGCCATTGCCGGACTGGCGGTTTCGTTCCGCGGAGCATAAGTGAAAGCAGACAAGGTGACTTCCTGCCCGAGATCAACGGCAAGCGGCTGGCTGTCCACCACCGTCCATCCGTCGCGCGGCAAGTCGTTCCACTTGGCCTTTCCGGTTTCGTCCGCTATCGGCCCGGCGTAATAAGAAGCCACATTACAGATATTCGCCTTTCTCCGGGAAGACAATACGGTTATTCTCAGCCTTTCGGCACTTACTTCCGGGAAACGGATCATCCGCTTGTAGCCTACGGTAGTGCCTTCTCCCAAACACTTCCACTGTCCGCCTACAAGCCCTTCTACCTTGAAAGCCTCCACACGCTGGCCTTTGGAAATGTCTTCCTGCAGCAAGACCACATTGATTTTTGCATCCGGCTTCTGACTGTATTCACGGCTGGCTCCCGATTCGGCCTGCCACAATCCCTTCCCGTCTGAGGTATAGTCTACACCGAAGGTTTTCTCTCTATAAGCGGCAAACTCTTTCAGCCGCTCCACATCATTTTCATGAATCAAGCCGCGGCGATCGGGAGGTATATTCAGAAGCAGCACGGAATTATACCCTACCGACTGAAAATAAATATCCGACAACTGTTTCAGGCTCTTCACTTTGCCGTCTTCCGCAGCGTGATAGAACCACCCTGGACGTATGGAAACATCTACTTCCGAAGGATACCAGAACAGTTCGCCTGCCTTCGACAATATCTGGCGGCCTCCGAGGTCTGCGGCCTTCGGGAACACACCCAGCGCCTTGTTATTCGCTTCTGAACGGGCATAAATGCCGGGAGTAAGCACTGTCGCGCTCCACTCTGTTTCGCGCCCCAGTCCCTTCTCGTTTCCAACCCAGCGCACATCATCGCCCATGATCGCCATTGTAGCTTTCGGCTGCAAACGCTGGATCGTCTTATAGAAAGCATCCCAGTCATAAACCTGCTTCTTTCCGTTGGGACCTTCTCCGTTGGCACCGTCAAACCACACTTCATGCACCTCTCCATAATTGCTCAACAGTTCGGTAAGCTGTTCTATAAAGAACCGGTTGTATCGGGGAGAATCACCATAGCACTCGGCATTGCGGTCCCATGGGGACAGATATACGCCGAACTTCATGCCATACTTCGTGCAAGCATCGCGCAGTTCCTTCACCACATCACCCTTTCCGTTTCTCCAGGGCGAGGAGGCCACCGAATGTTTCGTCGTTTTGGTAGGCCACAGACAGAACCCGTCGTGATGCTTGGCGGTGAGAATCACCATTCTGAAGCCTGCCTCCTTCAGATTCTTCACCCACTGTTCCGCATTCAGTTCCGTAGGGTTGAACAACGCGGGGTCTTCTTTTCCATCTCCCCATTCCCTGTCGGTAAACGTGTTGATACCAAAATGCAGGAAAGCGGTCAGCTCCATCTGCTGCCACTCCAGCTGTTGCGGAGTAGGAACCAGGCGGGCAGCCATATCCACTTTCTGTTCGAGCGAACTCCCCGGAGGGAAATTCAGATGCTTCACAAAATAATGCTCTTCCTGCGCCTGAGCGGAGAGAGCCGCCAGACACAGACAAGCCATTGCTGTCAAACGATTCAGTTTTTTCATGATATTTATTTTTTTGAGTGTTGTCTTCCAATTTCTATTTCTTCGTTCATGGCTCTCAGCAACGAGCGCCGGTCAGTAACGGGCATATCTGTCGCAAGATCCCAGCTCATCATTCCTCGCAGGCCAAGGCCGAGCGCATAACGGGTTTTCTTGCGGATCGCATCCTGCCCGTCAAAAAGAAACTCCTTGCCCCTGCAAACAGCCCGCTCCTGAGCAGAATCCTTCACCAGATTCTGCATGACAAAAGCGTAATACGACTCCGTATCCAGCTTTCCGTTGCTCTCCACACCGAAGAAAGGAACTCCTGCCACCAGTTTCTTGGCAGGAAGGCCATACTCCAGCACTTCCTGAAGATCCTTGACATACTGCGCATACGGAAAACGTACAGGACGGGGACCATAAGCCTGGATAGAAATGAAATCGAGTGCGGCAACAGCCTCTTCCGACAATTTATATGAAATGGGATGAAGCGACACGGAAAAGACCGGAGCATCTCCTATCTCCTCCCGCACAACTCTGACCGTTTCATTATATCCTCTGAATCCTTCTTCCGTATTTGCGGGCCATTCAAAATCAAGGTCAACCCCGTCAAACGAATATTTTTCAATCAGATCCTTCAAAGCAGACGCAAATACTTTCCGCGCCTCAGGAGATTCACACATCGACTTCCACGCTCCAGAAGTTATACCCAGGCGAAGCATGGTTTTCCGGGATGTCACCTCCGACCGGATGTCACGCAGCACATGCGCCCAGGTGCGGCTGTCTTCTCCCGGATTGTCCGGCTTGTCATATTTCCAGTATGACAGCGTCTTGCTCATCCTCCACGAATCATATCGTAACGTATCCGAGCGCTGCAATCTTGCCACTTCACTAGCAGACAGTGCAGCCGAATTGAAGAATGTATTGTCGAGCTTGCCCTTCAGTCCGCCGCCCAAAAACATTTCTTCCTGCATGAAAGGAACAGGCTTTCCTTTCAGACCGCCGTTTTCCGGAAACCCGTGCACTTTCCCGTCTACATACAGAAACGAAGGAGAACTTCCTTTGGCATTATACGACAAGGCGACATAATGCCACCCGCCCTCCGACAGACCGGTACCGGCAAAATCAGCCGAAGAACCATCGACGGAAAAACGCAGCCCGCCCGCTTCTCTCCCCAATGTCAATGACACATTGTGGATGCCGGCGCTTTTTCTGAAAAGTTCTCCGCCGCAACGCCATTCATCAACATAAATCCATGTGCCGAAAGAAAACTGGCTGACACCCGCTGTGGCCGTATTCAGCAAATCATATCCTCCGTTCATCACACCAGTTCCGTCAAAAGAAACAACGCCTGTTCTTCCAGCCGCATCCTTCAAATATACGGCTCCGCCACTGAACGAGGCCTGATTGTCGGGAATCTCGAAACACAGCCGTCCGTCAGGATAAGGACTGCACGCCATAAATATCAGATCTGTGCAGGCATTCATGCTTTCTGAAGACACTCTGTCTATCTCATAAAAACTGGCACGGATATATGAACTTACAATAAAAGGAGATGCGTCTTTCTCCGGATTGCCATCGGCCCCCGACACACCCAAGGTACTGCAACATACCGCCAGCACAAACGCTGTCCTGTTCCAGAATCGTTTTCTCATAAATACAAAGTTTCTAAACAAAAATATTTTTATACACGGAAGAATCAAGAGCCTGCCTCAATCCCTTATTTACAAAAATGCGGCTAAATTATGATTCCCGATTCCAAAAATAACTATTTTATAGTCTGATTTTAATTACAAACGGCATTATTAATCTAAAATGGACTCTGATGACCAAATTCAGACCCTTATTTTTAACCAGAAACAAAAAAAATATCCTACTTTTATCGCAAACAATTATAAAAAGCCATGAGAAAAAAATTCACATTAGGAAATGCCCTGCTATCAGCTTGCTGCCTTTCCTCACTATCCCTTCACGCCCAGACTGCCGACCGCCCGAACATTATACTGTTTCTGGTGGACGACATGGGATGGCAGGACACTTCTGTTCCTTTCTACAACGATTCGGTCATGCCTCTGAACCGAAGATACCACACGCCCAACATGGAACGGCTGGCAGAAGCCGGGGTCAGATTCACCCGAGCCTATGCCTGCCCGATATCCACCCCCACCCGTTGCAGCCTGATGTCGGGCATGAATGCAGCCAGGCACAGAGTCACAAACTGGACACTGGACTACGACAAACGGACAGACGCAGAAAGAGGGGACATAGTCCCGCCGGAATGGAATTACAACGGCATACAGCCTGACACCGTCACCTCAACTCACGACAGAAAAAATACGACACTGATTACCGGATTGCCGGAAATTCTGAGACGGAACGGATACTATACCATCCATTGCGGAAAAGCGCACTTCGGCGCAATTTCTACAACCGGAGCAGATCCGTCGGCTTTCGGCTTTGAAGTCAACATCGGAGGAGGAGCAAACGGCGCTCCGGGGAGCTATCTGGGTACAAGAAATTTCGGACAAGGAAAATGGGCGGTGAAAGGACTTGAAAAGTATCACGGACAGGACATTTTCCTTTCAGAAGTTCTCACCCGGGAGGCTTTGTCAGCTCTGGAAAAGCCCATCGCTGAAAAGAAACCGTTTTATCTGTACATGTCACACTATGCCGTACATGCACCCTACGATGAAGACAAACGCTTCAGCGGAAAATACAGAAACCGCTATGACGAACAGTTGAAGGATACGCTGAACGAAATGGAAATCCATTACGCCGCATTGGTGGAAGGGATGGACAAAAGCCTGGGAGATATCCTTGACTTTCTGCAGAAGCGGCCGGAAGTGGCGTCGAACACAATCCTTCTGTTCATGTCGGACAACGGAGGACAGGCCCTCAACAACGTCAGACAGGGCAAGGCAAACAGGGATCAGAATTATCCGGCACGCGCAGGTAAAGGCTCGGCGTTTATGGGCGGCGTGCGGGAACCGATGATGGTCTGCTGGCCGGGAGTAACGGAAAAGAATACAACAAACGACAATCCGGTGATGATTGAAGATTTCTTCCCGACAATTCTGGAGATGGCGGGAATCTCCGGCTACACAACTTCCCAGACCGTAGACGGAAAGAGCTTTGTCCATTTGCTGAAGAATCCTGACGAAAAACGCGAACGGCCAATCTTATGGCATTTCCCTAACTTGTGGGGAGAAACGCAGAACAAGGAGGAAGGCTACGGCGCTTTCTCTGCTTACCTGAAAGGAAACTACCACCTGATATACCACTGGGAGAACAGGAAACTCAGACTCTATAACATAAAAGAAGACATCAGCGAGCAGAACGATCTTTCCGCGCAATATCCGGATATCGTGAAAGCGCTCGCCAAAGAAATGACTGATGAACTGAAAAGATGCAAAGCACAGCGTCCGTCGCTGAAAACCACGGGAAAACGGATCGCTTATCCCGACGGATCGCTTTGATACATAACACAAAAAAGTCACAACGAAGCAGTTTCACCGCATTCGTTGTGACTTTTTTATTTCCCTTCAGATTCGGTCAGGTATCCGTCATTTTGCTACTTTCTCCAGCCACCTTACCATCGACAGCATGACAATCATCGATGCTCCGGTAGCCCCGACAAACACAAGCCAGCAAGCCCAGATGGGAACTGTGGTATAAAGCAGGCCGCCGATAAAAAGCAGCGAGTTGCCCACCGCCGTTGCAGCCAGCCAGCAGCCTTGCATCAGTCCCTGCAAGTGAGGAGGAGCAACCTTTGAAACGA
This sequence comes from Bacteroides gallinaceum, assembly GCF_030373775.1. Classification (NCBI taxonomy): domain Bacteria; kingdom Pseudomonadati; phylum Bacteroidota; class Bacteroidia; order Bacteroidales; family Bacteroidaceae; genus Bacteroides; species Bacteroides gallinaceum. The sequence continues at coordinate 172,031 of NZ_JAUDEN010000001.1, forward strand.
ACGACAGTCCCAGCGGAGAAATAAACAGTTCGGCTACGGTAAGGATGAAATAAAGCCCCACCATAATCCATGGAGTTACACGGATAGCGTCAATCTGTTCGGTAGTCATCGTTGCAAGCGCATCTTTAGCGGGCAACGTAAGCGAGAAGAACATCAGGAACAGATATGCCAGAGCGGCGATTCCCATACCGATGGCTATTTTCATCGGAGTGGAAGGTTCTTTTCCTCTCTCTTTCAACGAACCGAATATCCACATGATTACAGGAGTCAGGAATACGACAAAGAACGGATTGACTGCCTGGAATATTTCAGCCCCCTTTATCTGAGTAAAGCCCAAATCAATGTTGATAACGCTCAAATCCACATAGTCGCGGGCAAAATAGGTCAGTGAATAGCCGTTCTGGTGGAAAGAAAGCCAGAAGAAGATCACTACGCCAAACACGGCGAACAATGCATATATGCGCTGGCGGATTTCGGTTGCACTGATCTGAATTTCTTCCTTTGCAACAGCAGCCTGCGAAGATTCCGCATCAGCCACCTTATGGCCCGGATCAGGGAAGGAAGCCTTGTTCTTCAGATAAATTACCAGCGAAATGAGCATCGCTACAATAGCCGCCATGAAAGCATAATGGAATCCGCGGTTGAAGACATCAAGATAACTGTTCACGAAAGCAGACATGTCAGTTACCTGACTGCCGTCGAGCATCACCTTGTTGGCCAGCGTAGTCAGCTTCTCCATTTCCTGCGGAAGCATTGTCCCCGCTCCTTCAAGGTATTTATGGCACAATTCGGGCAAAGTGGCATCGTAATCGAAATTATTGGCCTTCAGCCACCAGTTGCGCACGCCGATAGCGATGAACGGTGCGAACACGGCACCCACATTGATAAACATATAAAAAATCTGAAAGCCGGCATCACGCAGATGCGAGTATTTCGGATTATCATACATCTGGCCGACCAGTGCCTGAAGATTTCCTTTGAACAAACCGTTTCCGAAAGCGATGACCGCAAGACCTACACACGTAATGCCCAAGAACAAAGGCAGGTTAGATACAGGCGTCGGCGTAGGAATGGCAATGATCAGATAACCGAAAGCCATCAGAACCAGTCCGGCAAGAATGGTACCCTTGAAATTTTTCGTCTTGTCGGCGATGATTCCCCCTACCAGAGCCAGAATGTAAATAGACGCGTAGAACGCAGAATAAATATATCCGGTTGTCGTTTCCGACAAGCCGAACTTAGCAGAAATAAACAGGGTCAGGATTGCCATCATGATGTAAAAGCCGAAACGCTCGCCCATATTTGCCAGCGCAGCGGCAACCAACCCCTTTGGATGTTTGTTGAACATAAGTTAATGAAGATTTTAATAATTAATTTAATAATACACTTGTCGCAAAGATACAATAAATCTACGAACATCCAAACAGAATGTATCATTCTGCCAGCTTCGGAATCCTTCTTCGTGCTCCGCGCTCCATCACCCGCTCAAAATCGCGGACAATTGCCTGCCCCATATTCACCCGCGTGCTGTCGACCTTCCGGATAGCCACCGGCGTTACGGCATCCTTGTATTTCGCTCTGCCGATACGGATCTTCATCTTGTCCAGGTTTCCGGAAATATTCACTCCTGCCTTGAAAGGAAGCGGAGATCTCAGGATGGATATGTGATACTGGAAATTCATGTCCAGCCCCTGAGTGCCTCCGACAGCCGCCTTGTACCGGTCGATCTGAACAACAAACGGATAAACAGTGACGTTACCGTCCTTTACTGTCAGATCTACGGATATGCTGTCGAACACATTCCGCTTCTTGTTTTTGAACATAAGCTTCTTGGATATCTCAGCAAAAGTTTCTCCGTCCATCAGCACCAGACTGTCGCCCCTGATATGGACAGCCGCACGCAAAGAAGGAACCTTTATGTTCAGGTTCGAATCGAGAACTGCTTCGGCTGCCGCATCGAAATCAACCATCCCCTTGAACGAACGGAGCATCGGCACGATCGAATCGAGGGAAGGAACAAAATCAACCAGCTTGCCGATATTGACTTTCCTGAGCTTAAAGTCGAATCCGGCATAGCCGCGTTCCCTGCGGCTCGCATGATAAACCACAGTCGTGTTCAGGTCCGCATCCAGCCCGCGCATGGAAAGGTGTTTCAAGTGAACGGCCTGGTTGCGGATATCAACCGCTCCCCGCACATTCTCGAACTTCATTTTGCCGTAGGTAACCTTTTTCAGACTGGTCTGAAGCTCAAAGTCCACATTCCTGGGGATGACAAACAACCTGAGAGCCGCCGCTGTATCTTCTTTTTCTTCACTCGCCTCCAGCAAAGTGTCTTCGGGAAAATTCAAGGCACTTATCAGCTGATTGCTGTCAAGATTATAAGAAGAGATGTCCAGATTAGCTTTCAGCATCCCGCCTTTCTTCAGCACTTCGTAAAGCCTGTGAACCTCTCCCGAAGCGGTCAGATCAGAATGCCCGATACGTACGCTCGCATTCTTCAGTGCAATGCGCCGGTTTCCTACCGTAACAGCCGTCTTTCTCATATACACCGGCAAAGCAAACTGCGGGACATTCAGTTTCAGACGATTGAACCCGATGATTCCATGCGGATTCCACACCGAATCTCTTACTTTTTCGGCATCAACGGCAAAACCTCCTTTATCCATTCCCATACGCATATTACCCATCCGGCAGAACAGCGTATCCGTTTCCAACGAAAGATTAATCCGAGGCATCGACGGGTTCTTCTTCCCCGGCTGCAAGCGGACCGTGGCTTGCGTATGTTTGCTGAACACGTTCAAAGAATCCCCCATGGCACCTTTCAAACGGTTCATCTCCAGTTTGCATTCCAAGTCGACTATGCGGGTAGAATCCTGAGGATTCGTTGATCTGACTGTCGCTTTCAGCTGCTTCATATCGGCATACAGACCTGAAGCACGCAGCAGCATGCTGCTGATCTCCGCCCGTGCCGACAGCGAATTGTCACCGACAAAAGCCAGCGACGCATCACCCGTAAAGTCAAAGTTCTTCTTCGCATCACGCAAAAACACTTTCTCAAGTTCCAGACGGCCACCCAGCAGGATCCTGCCCAGATCCTGTTTCTTGAGGGACGACAAGCGGCACCTCACACCGATATCAGCGTCAAGCTTTCCGCCCATCGACACGCCTTCCTGCAAAGGAAATGTCTGTGCCAGCGCAGTAAGGTCTACTTCAGACCTGGTCTTGAACGAAATGTTCGGATCACCCAGCAGATCGCTGACCTTTCCTTCTGCATAAATATCGGTATGCGCTCCCTGGAAACGAAGAATCTTCAGATCGGCAAACGAAAGATTGTTGCGCATCAAATCGACATAAGCGTCAAGTTCCGCCGTAAAATGATCCACCCCATACGGCAACTTGTCGTATTTGGCCGAGGCGTCCGTTATCCCCATGTGCAAGGTCACTTCCGGCATATTTTTCTTGCCATACTTGCCTTTCACCGTACCTCCAAGCTCCACCTTTCCAGCCACCGAAACACTCTCACGTTTCAGGACACTTTCCGGAACCATCCGAAGAACAGTTTCGAGCGACGGCGCATGCAGCCCATACTTCAAGTCAACGAGAGCCGCATGCTCCAGCGTGTCACGCGTCAACGTGCCGTGCAAATCAAGAGCCACGCCATTGACCGCCAAACGGGTATCTTCCAACGTCAGCGTATGAGAGGCACGGTCGAGAGCAACGTCTGTATTTATTTCAGCTGCGATGTGGTTCAACAGCAATTGACCGTCCTGCCAGAACAGAATGTTCTCATTCTTAAAATTCAAAGACAGCACCGAATGCCCTTTGCGGAGCCTTGCCCTCAGATCCAGATCTGCATTTTTCAGACTGGCATAAACACGGGTATCGCGGTCATCAAAAACAACATTCGCATGTTTCAAAGACACGCGGTTGATCTCTATTTCACCGATTGAAGGAGAAGCAGAGGCTGCTGTATCAGCCTGTACCGCCGCAGTATCGGCAAGGGCTATATCCCAATTCGCCCTGCCGTCTGCACTTTTAAACGCATAGACAGATGCCCCTTCTATCCCCAGATAGCGGAGATTGATTTTCTGCTTTCTCAGGTAATCAAGGGGATTTACTACGACCACACATTTCCGAAACGAAAGCAGCGAGTCCGTATGCTGCCACAGCGTGTCGCGTACAGCCTTCGACACCAGCGAACCGTCAGTCAGTTCAAGTCCAAAACGGGGAAATGTAGAGAAAAAAGTGAGTTCAACTCTCTTCATGTCCAGACGTGCGTCAAGCGAACGGTTCGCCACATCCAGCACAACCGGAGTTAGCTTTTCGGGAGTAAAAACAAAATGAATGGCGACTGCTATTACCGCCAGAACAAGCGCCGCCGCCGAAACAATGGTAACGGCAGCCACTTTCAATGTCTTACGCAATTTCATATTTTCCATAATCACCTTCTGTCTGCAGAACGGACGCAATAGGTACAAACAAAATCCGGATGAACAAAATAATGGATCAGGCACGAAGTTCCGTCAGCAGAGCAAAATTCTTCACCCACAAATTCACCCTCGGGAGAAAGTTTGAAAGGACGTATGCGCAAATGGGTACGGAAGTCAACATCAAGACAACCAAGCAACTTATACAAGGTTTCTTTTGCCGACCAATGCAGCAGAAGCTGAAAAAGACTTTCTTCACCGGTCATCTGTTCCCGACCGGGCATTTCATCCGCACGTATAAAGCGGGAAGCCACTCTTCTCACCTTCTCGCCCACCTGCTCGATATCCATGCCTGGAACCGCTTCGCCATGAATGCCCACAGCCACATAGCCCTTGGTATGAGATATCGTAATCCGACGCGGATCGCCTTCAAGAAACGGCTTGCCCGAGTCTTCATGCAAGATACGCTTCTCTTCTCCCAGCAAGTCCTTCAGCAAGACACAGACTCCTAAAATCTCCAGCCTCCTTTTCGGCACCTTTATACCTGCAAGCCTGCCGGCAAACAGCGACTTGTCTGCCAGCAAAGCCATAAGGCCATCTTCTGTTTCCGTAACATGCCAGATACCCCACAAGCCTCCATCCTTTTCCCAACGACGCAGCAACGGCATAATCAATTCTTTTCTTCAGGATCGGCTTCACCGTCTTCGGAAGACGAAACCGTAACCTTGACCTTTAAAATCCGCCGGCTGTTCATCTCAAGCACTTCAAACCTGAAATTCCTGTATTCAAGCGTTTCATGCAAGACAGGAAATTCTCCCTTCAGTTCCAACAGAAGTCCGGCAAGTGTGTCCGAATCGCCCGCCGCCTCTTCAAAATCATCGGGATCTACCTTCAGAATCTTATAAAAATCAGAAAGAAGCGTCTTTGCTTCAAACACATAGACATTTTCAGCCAGTTTCACATACGAACGTTCGTCTTCGTCGTATTCGTCATTGATCTCACCTACGATTTCTTCAATCAGATCTTCCATAGTCACAATGCCCGACGTCCCTCCGAACTCGTCTACGACAATAGCGATGTGAATCTTGTTTGCCTGAAAATCACGGAGCAGGTCATCAATCATCTTTGTTTCGGGAACAAACAAGGCAGGCCGCACCAGATTCTGCCAGTGAAACTCATCTCCCTTCCCGAGAAAAGGAAGCAAATCCTTGATATACAGTATGCCTTTGATGTTATCACGCGAATCTTCATAAACAGGTATGCGGGAATATCCGTTATCAACCACACATTGAAGCACTTGCGTAAACGGTGTCTTTATCTCAAGATCCACCATGTCAAGACGCGGGGTCATCACTTCCTTTGCCGTTTCTTCGCCAAAACGGATAATCCCTTCAAGCATGTTGCTTTCCTCAGGCGTATCGTTGATATCAGTCAGTTCAAGGGCTTGCGAAAGCTCGTCTACAGACAGGTTGCGCGACACCCTGTTATGCTGAGCCACCTTGTTGATGACAAAAGAAGAACGGACAAGAACAGACGACAGCGGACGGAAAAGCGACCGCAACACACACATCATAGGAGCCGCCCTCCGGACAAACGCAAGCGAATGCTGGGTTGAATATATTTTCGGCATGATCTCGCCGAAAAGCAAAAGCAGAAAAACAAGCACAACGGCCACCGCCACAAATTCAAGCGCTTTGGCCGAGCCGAAATCAACAACCGTAACGAAAAAGTAGTTCAGCAGTACGGCTACAGCCACATTTGCAAAATTATTGGAGATGAGAATAGTGGCAAACAGACGCTCGGAATCATCCAACAATGATCTGACGCGCCTGTCCGACGGATGATCTTCCTCTTCTACCTCCTCTTTTTCAGAAGGGGTAAGCGAGAAGAAAGCGATTTCCGATGCAGACACAAGGCCAGAAATATACAGAAGCACAAGCGCAGAAAGCAATGCAATCAAAGCACCTGCAGAAAGTGGAGCGAAAGTCACTCCGTCAAAACAATCCGCCCAGCGGCATAAAAACGAGTCAGGGTCCATTCAATAATTTATTGTTAAACAATGCGAGGACATGTCCGGTTCATTGAAAACCGCAACACATCCTCTCTTATCATTCTCTCAAAACGGCAAAACGTCCGAAGCGGGTGATTCCTGCTGCTGCACCGGCGACTGCATCTGCTGGCTTTGAACATTAGCAGCAGCCTGCTGCGGTGCGGATGCCTGAACCGTACGCGGAGTAAGCATCTCCATATTATCACCGAAGATCTCTACGACATAACGCTTCACGCCGTTCTGGTCGTCATAGGAGCGCGAACGGATTTTGCCTTCGATATACAGTTTGTCACCTTTATGCACATACTTTTCGGCTGTTTCAGCAAGCCCTCTCCAAAGAACGATGTTGTGCCACTCCGTGCGTTCGGGAACCTGCGTTCCGTTAGGAAGAGTATAAGCCCGGTCGGTCGTGGCCAAAGAAAATGTTGCAACCGCCACTCCACTGTCCAGATACCTCACTTCAGGCTCTTTGCCTACATTACCTATCAATTGTACTTTATTCAATGACATAAAATATACTTTTTTTAAATTTCAGACCCCAAAACTAAAGAAAAAAAACGAGAAATCAAACGTGGAACAGGGAATTTATCAAAATCACCGGCCAATATGCGGATAAATCCGGGCAATTCCGCCGCAGAATCTGACAATCTTATTTCAAAACAAGAAGCATGGATCACCTGATGCGACAGCACATGCTTCACACCCGGCTTGACGAGGCGGACAGATTCCACCTGCAAGCCGCCAAACAAAGAACGGAATTCCGGACAGGACGGCAGATCCTCCTCACGCAACTCACCGGAAGTTTCGAGCAGGGGAAATTCATACAGGTTGCGCCAAATGTCTTTCCCCTCGCGGCGGCGAATAAAAGTGTACGCACCTGCGCGCACATACATATAAGAAAAATAACGGGAAGACACCTTTGTCTTATGCTTCTTCAAAGGCAGAACATCCACCGTTCCTTTCTGCAAGGCAGCGCAGCTCCCGGAAAAGATACACGCGCTGCAATCGGGCGATGAAGGCACGCACTGCATGGCTCCGAAATCCATGATGGCCTGATTGTATTCGGCCGGGCGGTTCTTGTCGATCAGCTCGTCTGCCAAAGACGCGAACGTTTTCTTTCCGGCCGCCGTATCCACAAATTCATCCAGGCCAAAATACCGGGACAAAACCCGGTAAACATTCCCGTCGACCACCGCGCAGGGAAGGCCGTAGGCAAACGAACAGATGGCCGCAGCCGTATAGTCGCCCACCCCCTTCAGGGTCTTCACCTCCTCCGGCAGTACAGGAAAGCATCCGCGCGCAACGATATCCTTTGCCGCCGCATGGAGATTCCGGGCCCGCGAATAATAGCCCAGCCCCTGCCAAAGCCTCATAACCTCATCTTCTTCCGCACGGGCCAGCGCACCGACATCAGGAAAACGGGAGATGAAGCGCAAGTAATAGGCATATCCCTGCGCCACACGTGTCTGCTGAAGTATCGTTTCAGACACCCATATTTTATAAGGATCCTTCGTTTCGCGCCACGGAAGGCTGCGTCCGTTTTTGCGATACCAGGCGATCAGCTTTTCTGAAAAGTCATTCATAATGTCCGTTATTTTCCCGCAAAAATAATGCTTTCGACCGACAATCACCAGCCTTTTGCACACGTCAAGCCACAAAATAGTGGCGGCGCAGAGCATAAAAACGCATAAAACTAGGACTTTCCACAAAAAATGTAGCTGATAAATTTTCTAGAGAGCGAGAAAAGCTATATATTTGCAATCCAAAAAATTAAGAACTAGGTATAACAATAATTATTAGCGAAATGACAAAAGCAGATATTGTAAACGAAATTGCCAAAAATACAGGAATTGACAAGGCAACAGTATTGGCTACCCTGGAAGCGTTCATGGAATCAGTAAAGGAATCTTTGTCAAAAGATGAAAATGTCTATCTCCGCGGTTTCGGTAGTTTCATCGTGAAGAAAAGAGCGCAGAAAACTGCTCGCAACATTTCTAAAAATACAACGATCATCATTCCGGAACACAATATTCCGGCATTCAAGCCAGCAAAGACGTTTACTCTTTCAGTGAAAAAATAATTAACTTTAGTATTAACCCATAAAAAATTTGAAGCTATGCCAAGCGGAAAGAAAAGAAAAAGACATAAAATGTCTACTCACAAACGTAAAAAAAGACTGAGAAAGAACAGACATAAAAGTAAAAAATAATTGTTAGTCTGTCCGACTTCAATAAAGAACAAACTTGCAAAGTGCTTCCAAATAGTCTTTCAGGTTTGTTCTTTGTGTATTGTGCATAACGCAGAAACTACACAGCTGCGTTTCAACTGATTTTATAAACCCAATAAAACCAAGTGATCAAGTGACAAGCGAATTAGTAGTAGACGTACAGCCCAAAGAAATATCCATCGCTCTCATGGAAGACAAGAACCTGGTGGAGTTTCAGAAAGAAGAAAGAAACCTTTCTTTTACGGTGGGCAACATGTATGTGGGAAGGGTGAAAAAACTCATGCCCGGACTCAACGCCTGCTTCGTTGACGTAGGCTTTGAAAAAGACGCTTTCCTTCACTACTTAGACTTGGGACCACAATTTCATTCGTACGAGAAATACCTGAAACAAGTAACCAGCGACCGAAAAAAGCTTTTTCCCATGTCGAAGGCTTCAATGCTTCCCGACATCGAAAAAGAAGGCGCCATATCAAACGTACTCAAGCAGGGACAAGAGGTCATCGTGCAGATTGTAAAAGAGCCGATTTCTACCAAAGGACCGCGTCTGACCTGTGAACTGTCGTTTGCCGGACGCTATCTGGTCCTTATCCCGTTCAACGACAAGGTATCGGTTTCACAGAAAATAAAATCGAGCGAAGAGCGCGCACGGCTCAAACAACTCCTGCAAAGCATAAAGCCGAAGAACTTCGGCGTAATCGTACGGACTGTAGCCGAAGGAAAAAGAGTCGCGGAACTCGATACCGAACTGAAGGTATTGCTGAAACACTGGGAAGAAACCATCGCCAAAGTACAGAAGGCAACCAAACTGCCTTCACTGGTTTATGAAGAAACAAGCCGCACGGTTGCAATGCTGCGGGACCTGTTTAACCCTTCATACGAAAACATTTACGTGAACGACGAAGAGGTCTACAACGAAGTAAGAAATTATGTGGCTCTTATTGCTCCCGAACGGGTAGGAATAGTAAAGCGCTACATCGGCAAACTTCCCATCTTCGACAATTTCGGCATTACCAAACAAATCAAGTCGTCGTTCGGACGGACCGTTTCCTACAAAAGCGGGGCTTACCTGATTATAGAACATACGGAAGCGCTGCATGTGGTTGACGTGAACAGCGGAAACCGCTCGAAATCGGCTAACGGACAGGAAGCCAATGCGCTGGATGTCAATCTGGGAGCAGCTGACGAGCTGGCACGCCAGTTAAGACTGAGGGATATGGGAGGCATCATTGTGGTTGACTTCATCGACATGAATCTGGCAGAAAACCGGCAGAAACTCTATGAGCGGATGTGCCAGAACATGCAGAAAGACCGCGCCAAACACAACATCCTTCCGCTAAGCAAATTCGGGCTGATGCAGATCACGCGCCAGCGTGTACGCCCGGCCATTGATGTGACAACGGACGAAGACTGCCCCACTTGTTTCGGTAAAGGAAAAATAAAGCCGTCAATCTTGTTCACCGACTCGCTGGAAAGCAAGATCGACTATATGGTCAACAAGTTGAGAGTGAAGAAATTTACCCTACACATACATCCTTATGTTGCCGCATACATCAACCAGGGCATTGTTTCTCTGAAGAGAAAATGGCAGATGAAATACGGATTCGGCATCCGGATCATTCCGGACCAAAGTCTGGCCTTCCTGCAATACAAGTTCTTCGACACCCACGGACAAGAACTCGACATGAAAGAGGAACTGGAAATGAAATAAAACGGCAACAAACAACCGGATTGCAAAAAGAGATGCTTATCTTTGCAGTGGATAAGCATCTCTTTTTTACACTATGAAAGCTGAACATTATATTCCGATTCTGGAAGACGCAGGCATTCGCCCTACCTCCACCCGCCTCCTTATATATGACGCCATCTGCAAGAAAAGCGACACCTTCAGCCTTACCTCGCTTGAAGATGAACTGCAAAGCATCGACAAGTCCGTCATATTCCGGACTCTTTCGCTCTTCCACGAGCGGCATCTCATCCATAGCGTCGACGATGGAAGCGGACTTCACAAGTACTGCCTGTGCCACAACCACGGACATTGCAGTTCGGAGGAAGCACACTGCCACTTTTTCTGCGAGAAATGCCGGAAGACCTATTGCCTCAGCGAAGACTCCATTCCTCCCGTCCATATCCCGGAAGGTTTCATCGCCAACAAGACAAACTATATCGTCAAAGGAATCTGCGCACAATGTGCAAAAAAAACATCCCAACATCTGAAGTAAAATGTCCCGTCATCTTCATCAGGATGTTGGGACATTTTAATCAAGATGACGGGACATTTTTTTCAAGCCATCCAATGGCATCATTTATCCCCCACCAGCTGCATCACATAACTGTAAGCATACTTTTTCTCCAACAGGCGGTACTCGTTATGGGGAAGCATCCCCCAACTGTTATCGCCTCCCAGTCCGCGCTGTTTCAAGTCAACATGCAAGAAAACATTTTTCCGGGGAACCACGTCTACCTGATGCTGCATCTTGCGTGTCAGCCCCGGATCAAGGTCCTCAGGAGCAAAGTGCAGAGCAGAGAACGACAAAGGCTGCATTCCGGTAATTTTCAAGCCGAAACCGTCCTTGTCCAACAGAGAAAGCCAACGCACGTCCGTTTTGTTGCCCGTTTCCTGCGGACGTATGTAAGGATAATACTGCTCCGCCACTTTACTTTCATAACACCCTATCAGAGTGTTGGCGCATCGGTCTATGTAGTTTTCCTGCGGCCCCCTGCCATAATAAGCCAAGTTATCATAACCACTCTTCAGCTCTACGCGCATCCCAAAGCGGGGCAGTTCCGGAAGTTTCTTCCCTTCCATGTTGATACTTCCCGTCACCTTGACCGAACCGTCGTTCCGAATCAGATATTCCACAGTGTAGGGTACCTGAATGTCCGTCAGCATCCACTCTACCGTTACGCAAACCCCATCAGCAGTCTTCTCTCCCACCGAAACGTTTCGCACTTCCCGATTTACATGGGCCGTGCGCCATACATTAGAGCGCAAAGGCAGCTTGTTTCCGAAATCATTGTCCGTCGGGGCACGCCAGAAAGACGGCTCCGGATATTGCACGAACGGTGATTTTCCATCCAATGCATAGTCGCACAACACACCTCTTTTCAAATCAATTTTGCCCGACACCTTGCCGGATGTAAACAAGAACATGTTTCCCTCTACCTGACAAGCCAGTTGTCCGGAAACACCTTCTTGAGAAATAAAGAAATCACTCTTTCCTATCTTCAGCTGCTCTTTCGCCACTTCATACCGGGCCGGAACCAAATCTGTAGCAGTACGCGTATAAGCATACAGATTAAGAAAATATTCATTCCCGTCTTCAGGCACATCCGGCAGACTCAGCTTTACATCTTTCGACTGATGCGGTTTCAGATTTACCGAGAAACGGCCCGAATCAGCAGGCTCTCCGTTCTTCACCAACACCCAACGAAAATCATAGTCTGCAAGATCCGTAAAGTCATACAGGTTGCGAACCGTAACGATGCCTTCCGGCAAATCCTTTTCTTTAAAATGAATGTACTGATAGACTTTTTTCACTTCGTATGCCTGAGGCTTGGGAGTACCGTCCGCCGAAATGATTCCATCCGTTCCGGTATTCAGTTCGCCTTCCTTATCTTCCAGCCACCGGTGCGCTCCCAGTTTTCCGTTGTACATCCAGTACGTCCTTCCGTCCTGCGCATCGGCACGCATTTTAATGCCTTGATCCATAAAATCCCAAATGAATCCTCCCTGCAGGTTAGGGCTGTCATAAATCAAATCCCATAAGTCCTTGAAATTTCCGTTGCTGTTTCCTTGGGCATGGGCATATTCGCACATGATGAACGGGCGTGTCTTTCCCGAATTACGATACTCTTCCATCCAACTCACACGCGGATACATCGGACATACAATATCAGTATTCCAATCCTCCCATGCCTGCTCAAACTGAACAAAACGGTCGGGATCATATGCCTTCAGCCGTCTATACTCGTCATGAAACACCTTCCCGTTCCCGCATTCATTGCCCAACGACCATCCTATGACGCATGCATGGTTCTTGTCGCGTTCAACCATCCGCGAGATACGGTCGACATGCGCATCGTACCATTCCGGACGGTAAGCCGGATGAGGTATCGTATCTTTGAAATAAGGAACAGATCCCATCCCATGATTTTCAATGTTCGCCTCATCCACCACATAAATGCCATATTTGTCACAAAGCTTGTAGAACATCGGATGGTTGGGATAATGGCATGTGCGCACCGCATTCATGTTCAGACGCTTTATCATTTTCAAATCATGCTCGATGATTTCCCGTGTCTGCACATGCCCCAGCGTGTCGTTGTGTTCGTGACGGTTTACACCTTTTATATATACAGGAACTCCGTTCACGTGAAGTTTCGAGTCCTTGATTTCTATTTTGCGGAAACCAACCTTGCACGATGTCAATGCAAGCTCGCGGCCCGAAGAATCAGACAAAGACAATACACAATCGTACAGATAAGGCCGTTCAGCATTCCATTTCTCCACGTTCTTCACCATACCTGAGAACGCCACATTTGCTTCCTCTTCCAGATCAAACGGCTCTGTTCGGGAAAAAACTGTTTTTCCGTTTGCATCCAGCAAATCCAACCTTGCTTGCCCGCGCTTCATCTCATTGCCGCTGAATTCACGCAAATTCACTGTTCCATGAAACACACCGTGACGGTAATCTCTGTCCAAGCCAGGCCTCAAGAAAAAGTCCCAAATGGTCAGTTTCGGATAAGCCTGAAGATAAACATCACGCTCAATACCGGTCAACCTCCAGAAGTCCTGATCCTCCATGTAGCTTCCGTCATGCCAGCGGTATACCTGCACAGCCAGCAGATTCTCTCCTTCCTTCACACAGGAAGTGACGTTAAACTCTGCGGGAGTTTTCGAAGCCTTGGTCATTCCCACCTGTTTTCCGTTTACATAGACACGTGCATAACCTGTTATCGATCCGAAATGAAGCATCACCTCCCTGCCTTTCCACTCCGAAGGAACGGTGAAACGAGTGCGGTAAGTCCCCACCGGATTGTCCACATCTATGTAAGGCGGATTCGGCGAAAAGACATACTGGATGTTGCGGATAATCGGTTCGCCATAACCTTGCAGTTCCCAGTTGGAGGGCACTCGAATCTCATCCCAGTCCCTGTCGGACAAGTCCGTGCGATAGAAATCTTTCACACTCGCCTCTATCGAAGGAGCGTAACGGAACTTCCACGTCCCGTTGAGCGACTTGTACCAGGGAGAACGGCTGTAATCCTCAGTCCGCGCATCTCCAACCGACTCGTAGAGCGCAAAGCACGCATGAGGCTTCTCCTTGTTCCATTCAAACCGTGTGGGGTCTTCCCATTCGTTCTGCTGGGCGAGTGCTATGACCGGCACACATAACAACATTCCCAATATCGCAATTCTATTCATCTTAAAATCATGCTTTTACTGTATTCAAACGATGTCTGAAAATTACCCCGCAGCAGTTGTCTGATTACTACGGGGTAAACTGCCATCTGCTCAGGGGTAGTTTCACATTTATCCTTAAGTAGTTTCTCAATCCAAATCATTGAACAGCAGCGGACCAAAGCTCGGATGACCGCCGTCATACTCGTCTTCCACGTATGTTTCCAGCAACTCCGCCGTATAGGGCATACTCAATCCTCTGCGGTTCACATAATGATTATATGCCATATAGAATACGGGCTGCCAGCATTGTCCGCGTTCCGTGTCCACCCCATCGTTTTCACCTTTCGTCACAGCAGAAATTTCTGTCCAGTTGGAATACTTCCCCGTAACGTCCGTCCATGTCTTGAACGGTACATCGTAACCGAGGTTGTATTTCACCGTATACTCATACCCTTTCAGCACACGGTTGTCGTAAGCCGAATAGAGATCGTTCCCCTGCTTCCACGCAATTTCACAAATGGCCGACAAAGCCCCGATTCCCAATACAGTATGCTGCTGGTCACGCCCTGATTCCTGGCATTGTCCGGTATCTCCGTCAATATAGTGCGCAATAGTACCGTTGTCATAAGCATAAAGATAAAAGTTCACGCACTTCCGGTACATCTCCACATCATCCCACAAAATGGCAGCCGCCATATATGACTTCGTAACATGAAGCCCCCAGTTTCCATTCGTATTGGGATCGCTTGCGTAAAACTCTTCCCACACAGGCAGGAAGACGTTGCGGAGCATTGTGCTGATCCGCTCAATCTGTTCGTCAGTTATTCCGTCAGGATACTTTTCCGACTGATGATAAGTGTGCGACAGCATTTCAAGCCCGTATACAATCTTGATACCTTCCAGCCCGGCCATCAACGCCGTATCATTCCCGTCAATGTCTTTCAGCGTACCGGCATAGGCAAGCATGATTTCGAGTGCCTTCCTCGCATGTGCCTCATCCTGAGTTATCATCCACATCACCGAGTTAAGATAAATCGCATCGAAGTCCCGTTCTGCATTTACCTTATTGGCCGCATAAGCCCCGTCACGGGCAATCACTTCGTAAGGGCCGTTCATCGAATAGTCTGACTTGGCTTTCCAGTCTTCTCTCATTTTGAGAAAGATGCCGTAGGCCGGCTCTTTCTGCCGGTCCACCAGGTCACGGATATGCTCTATATCCTCCTGCGTATGAAGTACACCCGGATGAACCAGACTTGGTGTATATTCCGCACCCACTTCCCAAGAGTCGATATCGTTCACCCCGTTCTCAAATTCCGCCTTGCATCCCATTGTCAGAACGGACAGGGCGCAGGCCGCAAACATTTGTATATAATTCAGTTTCATACTACTTATCTTTTATTCCGTTTCAAATAAATCCTGAAAACAATCGATTACCTTTATTATAAACTTGCCACATCCATTACCGGATACCGCTTTCCGAAGCTATAAGCGCATCCAACTCTTCTTCCGACCTGAATGTTTTCACCCAGTCGATTTTGATCGTTCCATCCAGCGGAACACCGGCATCATACCACAGCTTCCACCACTGGAATTCTACATTCTCCATATTAATAGCCGATGAAGGAAGAAACTCATTGGACGCCCCAAGTCCCTTTCTCGTAAAATCAGCCACATACACCTTATAGTCGCCACAATCTTTTACTTCCATCTGATTCTTGCCCTTGTCTGTATTTTCACCATACTTTCCGGCAGGTGTTTGTCCTTTGGTCCAGATATCAAGATAATATTCCATCTTATCAGACTCCGCTACAACATCACCTGGCATCCATACTTTGACAGCAAGAATAGGATAATTTCCTGCATGAAAATTGACTCCCCCGGTTCTTGCTATGCGAACCGCCTTATAGTTCTTATCATCTCCCGGGGTGAGCACAAGTTCACTGTCTTCAATCCCTACAACCATTCCAACATTGTTAAAAATAGCCCAGGGGGCTGTATAGTCGAACGTATCATTCACCTTGCCTTCCACAACCTGTGCATCCAGCGCAGCAGAAACTGAACTGCCTCCATATTCTGCCGATGCGGTAATGGTCACAGAGCCATAATCATGCACGGTCATCACACCGTCTTCGTCAAAACTCACAACTGAAGGGTTCGAACTTTCCCAAACCAAAGTAGAAACCGTAGCGTTCTCCGGAGTCACTTTCACGTTCAATTTCGACACCTCACCGATGGCCAGCTCGCTTTGAGATTCATCTATTTCGAGCGACTCTATCGGTATCACAGGCATCACAGCTATTTCAAACACCTTCGAGAAATGCCGGCTGTCAGTAGCCGTTGCCCGGATCTGCGCCGTTCCTGCTGCAACGCCTCTCACAAGCCCCGATTCTGAAACGGTAGCGACTTCCGGAGTAAGGCTTTCCCACTTCAGTCCCGGATAGGTAGGTTCCTCAGGAAGAGTTCTCCACGCCAACTGAAGAGATGCCGTCGCATAAACCGACAGCTCGTCTTCCGGATTTGTCAGAACGATATCATCTATAAATACGATGTGATCTATAACCTCTACCGTAACGGATGCTGCCGTGGCATATCCCCACTCAGGCGAAACCGTGACAACAGCAGTGCCGAGTGCATGAGCTGATATACGTCCATCCTCCGAAACGCTGGCAATTTCCGGATTGGCAGAAGTCCATATCACATTCTTGTTTGTCGCTTCTTCCGGCAAGACCTCCCATGTCATCAGCGAATCCGTATTAATCAGCAACGGGAGATTTGGAGTTACTCCTACATTTATTTCTGAGATGAGCACCTTTTCGTCTAATGCGGGAGAAACAGTTTCGTCATCACAAGAGCAAAATCCCATGGACATTCCTCCACATACGAGAAACATCCCGATTATATTCGCAAATATGTTTCGTTTCATCATTTCCTTAACTTTAATATTCTGTTCGTCATTCGTCCCAACCCGGATTCTGCTTCAGATTCGGATTCAATTGCAACTGGTCGACCGGCAGCGGATACAAATAATTTTTTTCCTGCCATACACGCCCAGACTCCATGAGCAAGCAGCCTTCGGCATCCTTACTTGCCGATGCAGCAGACGACCATGTAGTTTCGTATTC
The DNA here is from genome assembly GCF_030373775.1 of Bacteroides gallinaceum. NCBI lineage: Bacteria > Pseudomonadati > Bacteroidota > Bacteroidia > Bacteroidales > Bacteroidaceae > Bacteroides > Bacteroides gallinaceum. The sequence goes on from NZ_JAUDEN010000001.1 coordinate 189,261, forward strand.
AGTGCCCGTCCATTTGATGCCAGTCAGATTCATCGGCATCTCAGTTTCCGCCGTTTTCCAACGCTTCAGGTCATCCAACCGGAAACATTCGTCAAACAGCTCCACTGTACGTTCTCTGCGGATTTCAGTCCGCATGTTCAAGCCATTCGAAGAAACAAAATCATTTGTAAGATCAGGCATATCCGGGTTAACGCGCTTGCGCACCAGGTTGAGCGATTTTGCCAGATCCTGATCTTCTATCTTGTCGTCGCGTTCAAACACCGCTTCCGCATAGTTCAGAAGCACTTCCGCGTAGCGGATAACCGGATAGTCGTATCCTTCACTGCGGTTAGCCACCCCGTCACGCTCACAACACCATTTGTGCATGGAATACCCTGTTCCGTGCCCCGGAACAAATTCACGGATTGTTGCGTTCGCCACTTCTTCCGCACTTCCACTCCAGTCAATCCGGCCTCCCCCGTTGCTCCAGTAAGTTTCTCCCGGAACCATCAGCGTATTCTTCATACGGTTGTCACGGTTCTGATATTCGGAAGCCATCGTACTGTAATCCCATGCGGACGGATCGACAGGCAAGCCATTGCTCTGAAGATACATGTTCGCCAGCTTACGGGTTATACGAGTGACATCATTGTTAAAGCGCCCCTCCGTTATGTTAGTTCCGACGGGATTAATCACGCCGTCATGCCTTTTTGCAAAAATATATTCCCGGTTCGCGCTTTTGTTGATGCCTGCCGGATTAGACTTCTCGTTTTCCAGAACAAACAGATACTTGTATGCGAAATCCCCCAATTCCGCCGGCTTGAAAAGTTCAAAATTCCGGCTCATTATCACTTCATCAGCAGCCTTGGCAGCAATATCCAGCAGTTGGCGAGAACGTTCCGTATTTTGGCCGTTTCCATCATGAAACTTCTGCCAAGTCCCTTCATAAAGAGCAACTCTTGAGAGAAACGCATAAGCAGCCTCGCTTGACACTCTCCCTTCGTCCGAAGAAGCTATTTCGTTGAAACCGGGAAGCGCTTCCGCCGCTTCCTGCAAGTCCTGCACTATAAAGTCAATCACCTCCCCACGCGGATCGCGTCCCTGCTGCATCTCCGGATCATCCACATCCAGCGGCCTGTCCACAATGATTACATCTCCATAAAGCTGCACCAGATCAAAGAAACAATAAGCTCTGAAGAATTTGGCCTCGCCCACATAAACAGCAATATCCTCAGGAGTACCATAGGATTCCGCCCGTTGCAGAAGAATATTTGCCTGACGAATCCGATTATAGTTGTCCGTATAGTTATTGTCTGATGTAGGAACGGTATTCGTTCCGTTACTGTAAAGGTCCAGTGTTGTGCTTGTCTTCAGATCCGAACGTCCGTCGCTATGCGGACTACTATCCAGGCGCCGGAAATCAAGCGGCCACCCGTAAAACTGCGTAGCAAATAACTTGAACTGGTCGGGAGTAGACCAATAGTTCGTATCGGCAAGCTGTGTCTTCGGATCAAAGTCCAGACAAGAAGGAAAAGCCAGTGCTGCCGCCAATCCCAAAATGATATGTAGTTTAAGCTTTTTCATTGTATCAATTGTTTAGAATGTTGCGTTTATACCTACCGTAAATGTTCTGTTGAACGGATAGCGGTCTTTGTCATCAACCTCTCTCGTCGCTTCCGGATCCCATCCGTCATGAATATAAGTCTTCTCCCAAATATCGGCTCCGGCTACATAAATTCTCAAATTCGTCATGAAGTTGCCCATCTTTTTCAGCACCGACTTGGGCAGTGTATATCCCAGCACAATGTCCTTCAAGCGCAGATAAGCACCGTTATCAACGGACCATGTAGACGAAATGTAGTTGTAATTGTTGATAGAGCCGGTATTCGAATAGCTCGGATAATAGTTATCAGGCGTTTCCGGACTCCACACATTGCCCACAGACTGGTTGGAAGTATTCAGCCAAATGGCTGAGAATGGCACTTTCCACGCGTCAATGCCACGATAGATGGTACGTTTGCCGACTCCCTGGAATACTGCAGAGAAATCAAGACCTTTCCATTCAAACCCGAAATTGAACGAGAATGAAAGTTTCGGATCGTCAGAACCCAAGAAGACCAAGTCGTCCTGCGTCAGCCTGCCATCCTTATTCACGTCCTCATACATATGATCACCCAGACGCAGCAGATTGCTCGGCATGTCTATCGTATTGTTTCCTCCATACCTCTGTGTGTACTTCATCAACTGTTCTTCGTTCTGGATTTTTCCGATATAGCGGTAACCGAAAATTGAATTCAACGGATATCCGTTCAAAGCTGCATTATATCCGGCAACCTTCACTGTTTCACCTCCATCAATCAATTCGTTGGTCATATAGGTCAACGTACCTCCGACATGATAGCTGAAATCCTTAATCCGGTCACGCCATGTCAGACTTCCGTCATAACCCTTCGCCTCGAACTTTCCGCTGTTCATATCAGGCGCGCTTCCTCCCAATATGCCCGGATAAAGCCTTTCAACCAGCATATTGTTGTTCTTTTTCATAAAAAGTTCGAAACTGCCGGAAAGACGTCCGTTCAAGAAGCCGAAATCCAAACCGACATTATAATTATAGATGCGTTCCCAGGTACGTTCCGTACTGACCAGACCGGCAGACTCCACATAAGTCGCATTCGAACTTCCCAGATATGCACCCGAACCTGCCCGATAGTTATACAATTGAATACCGTCATAACGCCCGATACCGCTTTGGTTGCCGACCTCGCCGTACGAAACCCTCAGTTTCAGTTCATTGACATAATCCTTTATATTTTCCATGAACGCCTCCTCTGTTATTCGCCATCCTCCAGAGAAACCATAGAAAAAAGCCCAACGATTTTCAGGAAGGAATTTGGAAGAACCGTCATAGCGCGCATTCGCTTCGAGCAGGTATTTTTCTTTGAAATTGTAGTTTACACGACCGAAATAAGAAAGGATGGCCTCCTCCCATTTATCGACTTTATCAATGTAAACTTCACCCTGTCCGTTCAACGCATCCAAGGAAGGCTCCACATTCTCTGCCTTTGTCGCGCTGTAATCGTATGCCCCATAATCATACTGGACACCTGCCATAACCGTCAAATCATGCTTCTGACCAAACAACTTCGAATAAGTAAGGAATGCAGATGCTGTGGCATTGTCTGTACGAGATGAGCTTCTCATATACGAAGAGTCTTCCTGCCTGGGATAAGGACTGTTTTCGTTGCGAATCAGCGTTCCGTCATAAGAATACCAGTCGATAGGCAGATACTCTTCATCACGGAAAGCAGTATTCGTGCTGTATCCCAAGGTTGCATTGAAGTTCAATCCGTCAATGATTTTCCACTTCAGCACCTCATTGATGCTCATGGAAGTGACCACCAGTCTATTGTCACCTCCCAGTTCACATAACCAGTTCGGCGTATGTATTCCTCCCCATGCGTACGGTTTTCCGTCAATTGTGGAAACAGGCAAGCCCGGCTGGGGAACGCTTCTCCCCAATGCTCCTCCAATCTGTGTCGGAGCGACTTGATGCTGACGGCTGGCAGAAATGTTCGAGTCAACACTGAAGTTGTCTGTTATATTAAAGGTATTTGAAAGGCGTACATTAAAACGTTCGTTCGAATTGTTTCCCCACTGCAAGGTTCCCTGATCATACAAATATCCGAGCGACAAACGGTAAGTGGCCTTATCCGAACCTCCTGAAATACTCAAGTCGTGCTGAGTGGAATTAGCGTTCCCCCACAACACATCCGTCCAGTTCATGTCGTGAAATACGAAATCTGCTACACCCGTATATGCTCCCGGTATCGGAGCGACTCCGCCTCCCCCGTCCGCTTTAAACCAACTGCCTTTCATCTGTTTGGCCATTGTGGCATAACGTATCCATTGGTCATCTTCCGGACGTCCGTCATTCCGGCGCGCCTGAATCACTCCGTCCGCCCATTCGTCCAGACTCATCAGACGAGGCTGAAGCCCGACTATCTTGCGGGTATACGAACCGTTGTATTCTACCCTGGTCTTTCCCTTTTCCGCACGCTTCGTTGTGACAAGAATCACACCGCCCGCAGCTTTCGAACCATAGATGGCTGCAGAGGCATCCTTCAGAAAGTTAATCGACTCAATATCGGCGGCATTCAGCTGCGCCATCTCGCTTACTCCGCTTGCCGGCACACCGTCGATAATCAGCAAAGGTTCTGTCGTGTTTCTGGAAACGGCTCCACGAATCGAGATGCCCCATCCTTCTTCACCCGGAGCTGCGGAAGAACGAGTGATGCGAAGTCCCGGCACCTGTCCCTGCATAGCCTGCAAAGGATTGGCCACCGTGCCCTTGTCCTTGAACATTTCCGGTCCCACAACTGCCACAGAACCGGTCAGCGTTTCCTTTTTCTGTGCGCCGTATCCAACAACGACCACCTCTTCCAGCATCTCCGAATCTTCTTTTAAAGTTACCGACAACACCTTCTTCTCTGCAGAAACTTCCGTCGTTCTGTAACCTATATAAGAAATGACAATCACCGACCGAGGCGAAGCCACATTCAATGAAAATTTGCCGTCCAAATCGGTAACCGATCCGTTGGACGTGCCTTTTTCCATTACGGTTGCACCGATAACCGGCTCACCGTTCGGGTCGAGCACCACGCCCGACACCTTTGTTTTCTGCATCACCGAACGTATCTCCGCCACATCTGCACGCAAGGGCAAAACGCTCTCTCCCAACAGGGCGGCAGATACAAAGAACGCAGAAAACAAAATTCTTTTGGAAGGGAATTTCAAGAATTCATTCTTCATAACCTACAAATTTTAAAATTAACAATCACTCATTTTTGCATCCGTTTTCTTTCCTCACCAGCCAAAAGAGGCATCGGACACATTGCAAATGTAGATTAAAAGGAACAAGAAGAAGAATCTTTTCACCCTTGAGATGTCTATCTTCGCCCGATAAGACCGCGCACAAGACAACATTCTATAAAACAGCGGTTTAACAACAAAAAAGTCAGTCTTATTTAATTGAATAAGACTCTTTGGAAGGCTTTTGTTTTCCTTTTTCACGCAACAGGGGGAATTATAGCAAGTGTCCGCACGCTTCAACCGAAACGTACGGACACTTGCAAAGGAAAGCCTAGCGGATCAGCTCACTGATTAGACTGTTTTATGTATTCATTCGGAGTAATACCCGTCTTATTCTTAAAGCAACGGAAGAAAGAAGCGCGTGAACCGAATCCGCATTTCTCTATCAAAGTATTCAGCGTATATTTTGCATGTGCTTTCCGAGCTATCAGCTCCTTGAACTCTTCTATCCGCCAATCATTGACATAATCATAATAACTTTTCTTCAGATATTGATTGAACAGATAAGACAAGGTATGTGAGGAAACACCGATAATCTCCGCCAGATCCATAAGCTTCAGGTCAGGACTCGCGTAAAGCTTCTTCTCTGACATCGCATTCTCCAGCTTGCGGACAAGCTGTCTGCATTCGGAATCCGACAAGTTGCTGGTCCGGTATTTTTCTTTCGGTGCCTCGAGCTTCTTCCGCTCCTTTCTTTTTCTCCCAACATAAACGAAGAAAGAACACACCATTGCAATACAGCACAAGACTATTCCTATAGTCCAGGCCTTCCAGTTCGTCGGCGAAAGCACTTTGACGGCCATGCCGGTTTCCGTATCCGGCTCACCCATACGGCGGACCTTGAATACATATGCACCCGGCTCAAGATTATAGTATACCGCTTCCGATTTCCCCACCAATCTCTTCCAATCGTTCTCCAAGCCTTCCAGCTTATATTCATATGCCGCATAAGCCGGATCGGTAAAGGCAAATCCGGAAAAACGGAAAGTCACATTATTCTGCTCGGGATCCAATATGACCTTACCGTATGTTCCAGCACCGCCTTTCATCGGAAACGGAACGGATTTCCCGTTTACATAAACTTCTGTCACATGCATCGTATAAGGCAAGCCGCGCCTTTGCCGCTTCCAATTCTCCGGAAGATAAAGCAGGCCCTCATTATTAGCGAACCATATTCTCCCGTCCTTGCCTCTAACCGGCTCACAAGGGAGAAAGTTCGGATCGGGAATGCCGCTCACAAAATTATAGGGAACAAAACTGTTTTTCTTATCATAATAGAACAGACCGCTCCCCGTACCAATCCAAAGACAGCTGTCTTTGTCTTCCGTAACGAATCTGATTTCCTTTCCTTCCAGCGGAGTGCCCGGCCCTATTTCATAGACCTTGCTCATTGCCAGATCTGAAACGAAAAGATTTCCTTTATACGGAACAAAGTAAAGCTTATGCTCCGAATCCTCAAACATGGAACCGACCTTTGCCTTGTCCGGAAAATGTTCCGGAAAAACATTCTTCTTGATCGTTTTTGAGGCCGGATCCCAAATGGCTATTCCTGTTTCCGTACAGATCCATCCCTTGCGCATGGAATCAAAAAACACAACATAGACATTCCCCTCCGGCAGCGGAGAGTTTTTATGATCAAAATGATGCAAGAGCGAATTTCCTTTATAGCAATACACACCCGTTGATGCACCTATCCACAAACGCCCCTCTTCATCTGAGGAAAAACAAAAAACGCTGTTATGCCTGAACGCCTCAGAACCGTCGGCATCAAAATCTAGAATTTTCCCGGAATCAAGCTCAAACACATACATTCCTCCTCCGTATGTACCGATATAAACTTTGCCGAGAAAAGCATAACACGTGAGAATTATGTTGGACCGCAGCGAAGGAGTTCCGAAACGCACAACCGACTGCTTCTGCTCATCAATGCAATACAGTCCGTTACGCGAACCGATCAGTTTTTTCCCGGAACCAATGTAAATGCTGCGCACCGGAATGTGTTCGGAAGTGAAATACGGAGTCTTATAAACAGCAAATAACGGTTCCTGATGCACAGTATAGTCAACCCCCGTCTGATAAAGCCCTACCCATACCAAACTGTCCCTGTCGACCAAAAGTGAATAGACGGAATTGGAACGCAGCCCCGGCTCTTCCTTTCTCTCCGGATCATTCCGGAAAGAGCGCACGATCCTCCGTTCGCGTACAGACACGAAATGCACGCCGTTGCCGTCTGTCCCCACATAGAGCATATCGTTCCCATCATCCGACAAGGACATTATTACATCGCATCCCACATCAACATACCGGGAGAAAGCTGCTGTTTTCATATCAAACCGCAGGATTCCGTGATTCATTGTCCCGATATACAAAACAGAATCAAGGCACGTCATCGTCCGATAGGAGCATTCGCTTTCCTCTTTGAAAAGGCTGTTCGGATAGTGAGTTGTCTTTCCATTCTTCAGATTCATGGCATACAGACCGTTGCGCGTGATCATCCACAGACTGCCGCCCGCCTTGTCCAGATAAAGGCTGATGACAAAATTACCGGAAGAAAGGATGTTTGAGTCAACCTGACGGAATTCAAAAGCCCCGTCCCGGCAAATGTACAATCCTGTTTCGCTGCCTATATATAATGTTCCGTCATCACCCTGGCAAATAGACCGCACGCCGTGAGCAATTACATCCGGAGCGACCCGCCGCAACGAATCACCGTCCACCTGCCAGAGTCCCATGTCATTTCCCATCCAAATCCGATTGTCCGAGGTTTCTACAATCGTATTCACCCATTTCAGCTTTTCATTTTCACCGGGTATCGGATAATGCTTCAAGTGTATTCCGTCAAAACGCTCCACAGAAGTGGAAGTTCCCATCCACATATATCCGCACGAATCCTTATACAAAGCGCAGACCGTCAGGTCGGAAAGGCCGTCTGAACCCGTCAGCCCACGAAATGTGAAGGGAGCGGACATTGCAGAAAGAAAAGAAAGGAAAAGAAGGCATACAGCCAGGTATATAGTTCTCATAGTCAGTCGTCATTACGGTATGATACCGCAAAGATAGCAAAAAAACTCATAAACAAAAGCAGAAACCGACCAACCGCATCCGAAATTGCGGCCGCCTCAGAATTCGCATCCATCCGCTTCTCCTTTTCACCCCGACAAAGAGTCATGTCTGCCGCGGCATTTTTTATATTCCACAACGTGGAATATACGGTCCACAATCTGGAATGTACATTCCAAAGGCTGGAATGTACGTTCCACGACGTGGAATATAGAACCGTTCACGGCATTCGGAAAATACATGCACAAACAAGCAACAAACATTTTCACAGAAACTGCTTCATATATGTACGTATTTCCTTGCGTCCGGCCAACAAATGATTCTCTACCGTTCTTTTGGAGAGATTCATCTTTTCCGCAATATCCGCAGAACTTCTCCCCCGGAAGTGACTCTGCATGTATACTTCACGACGGCGTACGGGCAGCTCCGAAAGTTTGCGCCACAGCAGACACCTCAACTCATCCATAATAACACGGCTTTCTGTCCCCGCACAGAAGCTCTCTTCCGCCCCGCCTACATATTCCATCACCTCCTGCCACCTGTAAAACCTCCTCAGATAGTCTGTAACCAGATTCCGGGCTATCGTATAAAGCAATCGCTTGAGCGTGTCTTCACTCAAAGGCCTGCCAGCACTCCAAAGGCGGAGAAAAGTGTCTTGCACCAAGTCTTCCGCATCCTCTTTCCTGCCTATCCTGCCATAAACGTAAAAGAAAACATCATGTCTGTATTTCCGATAAGCATCGCCCACCAAACCACTAAATTCTGTCATTGTATCATTCATGGATTTATCTTTGAATATTTATATATGCTCCACAAATATAAACCTCAAGGTTATTTACAGAAAAGAATAAAAATCCTGATTGATACAACTACACGTAACAAAACTCAAACCGTGGAACTCTGCTGAAAATCAAACAGATAATTCAAAATTAATCTGTATCATTCAATAATATAAGACTCAAACCGGGCCCGACAGGCACAACAAACTTCAAGGGCATCGGAAACATCTTAAAAACAAGATCTCCCGATGCCCTTGAAACCGGCCGCTGAAAAACAGCTTGTTTATTCAGCCTTTTCTTCGCTTTCTTCTTCTACAAACTCCGTTTCTCCGTTGGCTACAAGCAGATTGTACCACTGTACAAGTTTCTTGATGTCACTTGTATGCACACGGTCACGGTCGTAATTCGGAAGCACCTCTGCCATGAAAGCATGGAGTTCTTCGTTGGAAGCCTTCTTGTAATTGAAAGAGATCTCGCCTCCATTTTCCTTTTTCTTGATCGACTCAAGAACTGTACCCAGCGGAACTTCGTCCGCATCGGTATACATGGCGATATCTCCCAACGAAATCACCTTGTCGCTGCCATAAATAGGCATTCTTTTCTTCTCAGCACTCACCGACTCAACAATCAGCATATTTTTTGCCTGTGATACCAACTTATACAAACCGGGCTTGCCGGAAATTGCCAAAATAGTCTTTAACATAGCTCGTCTAAATAATGTCTTAAAAAAATTAGTTGTCTTTCGGTTGACAAAAATACAATCCTCAGACGAAATACACAAACTATCCGATATCTTTTCTGCCGATGAGCGCAATAAGAAGGTTGTCAATCTGGGGTTCAAGAGAAGAAATCCCGTCATTCAAGATAACAAAGTCCGATTTCTTCCTTTTCTCCTCATCTCCCATCTGCGCCTTCATCCGCGAAAGCACCTGGCGTTCGCTCATTCCGTCACGCTGCATAACGCGGCGGATACGCAAGGCTTCCGGAGCGTATACCATCACGGTCTTGTCGACTCCTTTGTTGAATCCGGACTCAAACAGTATGGCACTTTCCATACCCACCAGACGGCATCCCTCGCTTCGCATTCTCTCCGCCCACAAAAGGAAATCATCAAACACGCAGGGATGAATGATCGAATTGACTCTCCGGGCATTTTCTTCACCGGCAAACAGATAGGAGGCAAGCAACGGCTTGTTGAGGGATCCGTCCGGAGCATAGACACCGGCTCCCAGCAGTGCCGTCAGTCCGTCACGTATTTCCGGCGAATCTACAGTCAGCATCTTTGCCCTGCTGTCTGTGTCATACAACGGCACTCCCCGCTTTTCAAGCAGAGAAGACACATACGACTTTCCGCTGCCTATCCCTCCCGTTATTCCCAGTTTAATCATCTATAGAATCTGCTTTAAGATCTTCGGGCTGCTGCTCTATCAGATAATCCACCGCAGCCGGAACAATGCGGATATGATTGACGAAATCCGGCGACTTCTTTACCGACAATTCAATCTTGTCCGACTTGTTTTTTACAAGCTCTTCGTAAGAAACTCCAATAAAGAAATCGTTTTCCGAGACAAGCTTGAAGTTTTTCAGGCCCACTTGAAATGTCACGCGGACTTTCGAAGGAAAGGTGCGCAACACCTTTCCCGGAGGAAAGTTCAAGCCAACGACCGGTATTTCAATCGTTTTTTCTGAATACATGTCTGTGCATACCGTCAGATCGGCCGATGCAGGCACGAACTTGACACCGCGGATCTTCTGCAACGGAAGATGACGCCTCACGGTATCCGTGATATTCTCTATCGTGAAAGGAGCGGTGTAGGCAACAGAAAGAGTTTCAAGCAAGTTTTTCGGCGCGTAGACCGTTACGGAATCCGGAGAAAGATACATATTGTTCACATAATACTGCATCCCGGCCAGCACGGTTCCGTTTATAGCGACAGGCACCTGCTTAGCCTCCCCCTGCGAATAAATAAAGTCGATCGTATCGGGATGCACAGAAACGATCCGCGTGGTATTGTTCAGTTGCGAGGATATTCTTTTCATGACTTCAGCCGTCGGGATATGCACGCAGCCTCCCTTATCCTTATAATCGTCGAAATTGAACACCACAGGAAAGAACGTGCGCCCCAGCATGTAGTTCAAAAGCACAGTTCCCCTGTCCTCCACCTTCACTCTAAGCTGTCCGGGGATTTCGGAAGTCATTACAACATCTTCCGGAATCCCTTTCAGGCGCAAGGGTATTTTGAATTCGGCACGATATTCGTCGTTCATTGTCTGCAGAAGCCAGAAGCAGAATGACACGAACACAAAAAACAAAAAAATCAGAAACTCCCTGCTCTTGTCGCTTAGCAGGAAGTTTCTGATCCTTCTGTAAACAATTGGAATATATCTTCTTATGTTCTTCTTGGCGAACATCTTAAGTCAGACTTAATTTATTTGGAAGCCTGCGACTGCGCGTCAGGGTAAATCGAGTTCTTGTCGATTTTAATTTTTACGCTCGGAGCGATTTCAACGATCACAGCGTTGTCTTCTATTTCTTTAATCTTGCCATAAATGCCGCCGGCCGTAATTACAGACTGACCCACCTCAAGACCTTTGCGGAACTTCTGTATTTCCTTCTGCTTCTTGTTCTGCGGACGAATCATAAAGAAATACATGATTACGAAGATGGCTACCATCATAATGAGGAAAGAGTAGTCGGCTCCCCCCTGTGCCTGCAACATAACAGTTAACAAATTCATACTTTTTCTTGATTTAGATTTTGATTAATACTATTCTCAGTTCTTTGTCAGTTTATTGTCCTTCTTCAACTGCTTCACGATGCCGTCGAGCGTACCGTTGATGAAAGCCCCGCTTTTAGGCGTGCTGTACAGTTTGGCAATCTCAACGTATTCGTTCAACGAAACACTGATCGGTATGTTCGGGAAGCTGAGTATTTCTGCCAGAGCGATCTGCATGATCACCATATCCATCACCGCCACACGGTTCAAATCCCAGTTCCGCGAATTTTCGCTTATCAGATGGCGATAGTAATCCGCATTCAGAATCGAACGGCGGAAAAGACGGCGGGCAAAGTCCTGATCCTCCTCATCCTTGAATTCCGGAAGCAGCTCCTGCTTTTCCCCGTTCTTCGGATCAAAGCGCTTGATGGTTTTCAGCACAAACGTATCCACAATTTCCTTGTCATCGTTCCAATACAGACTCTGGTCTTCAAGCACATCATCCAAAGCCTGATTGTTGAACACCATCTTCTTGTAAAGCTTTCTCCACAGTTCGCGGTCTTCATCATACGAAGAAGTTTCGCTGGCCATATATTCCTTATATATATCGCTCTGCATAATCTGTTCGCAGAGGCCTTTAACGAATTCACTTTCATTCTCCCATGTCCGTTTTTGGGAAGCCATAAACTCATTCAGCTGAACATTTGATTCGAGCTGCGCGATAAAACGGTTTTCAACGAATTTCATGTTGGGCGACAAGTCTTCCTTCGTAGGAGCCAGTTTGTGTTTGGCTGCATCAATTCGTTTTGCAGCATACCGCGTCACCTCAACCATCAACAAGAGAAGATAGTTGTACAGATCATACGCTTTCGACAAGCTGAAAAACAATTCTTTCTCAGCCGTATCCAAGTTTTTACCACCATTCTGATAATATGCGTATATTATCTGAACTATCTTAAGACGAATAAGAACTCTATTAATCATATTAATTATACAAATTTCAGGTTTGCAAAAGTAATCAAATTTCTCAAACCAGACATCACTGCAGGGCATATTTTTTCTTTTTTTTAGAGATTTGTTTTTTTTATCCTGCCAGCCCTTTGCAATTTACAAAAAAATCAGCAATTTTGAAGCGGTTTTATAAGTATTGTGAACTATGGAAGAACTGAAAAAGAAAACAACAGCTAGTGAAGCAGACAAAGAAATCGTCTTCTCCAAAGCAATCAAAGCGGGGAAACGCATTTATTATCTTGATGTCAAGAGAAACAGAAAAGATGAAATGTTTTTAGCCATAACCGAAAGCAAAAAAATCGTACTCGGCGAAGGAAACGATTCTCAAGTGAACTTTGAAAAGCATAAGATCTTTCTTTACAAAGAAGATTTCGAGAAATTCATGGACGGATTAAAGCAGGCCATTCAGTTCATCGAACAGGAACAGGGTCCGGTTTACGGACAGACACACATAGCCGACACAAACAATTTGGGAAAGAATGCGCTTACGCCAGACGCCAATGAAATAAAAATAGACATTGATTTCTAATTTTTCGGGGAAAAGTTGGTCAAAAAGGAGAAAAAGGCTATCTTTGCACCGCTTTTAAAAAATCATCGTGTGCAAACACACAGTGTGATGGTGAATTAAGCAGCAAATCAACTTAATTTAGAGTAACACAAAAATTTTAAGTAATGAAATCAATTGAAGTAAAAGGTTCTTTAAGAACAGAAACAGGAAAGAAAGCAACTCACGAACTGCGCAAGAACGATTCTATCCCATGCGTGCTTTACGGATCACAGAAAGATGAAAACGGGAATATCATCGACACACACTTCGCCGTAACAAACGAAGCCGTAAGAAAACTGGTTTATACTCCGCATATTTATGTTGTAGACCTGAACATCGATGGCAAAATCGTCAATGCGGTCATGAAAGACATTCAGTTCCACCCGGTAACTGACAAGATTCTTCACATCGACTTTTATCAGATTGACGAATCCAACCCGATCGTAATGGAAGTTCCCGTTCAGCTTGAAGGATTGGCTGAAGGTGTGAAAGCCGGCGGTAAATTGTCACTTCAGATGCGCAAGCTGAAAGTTAAAGCACTTTATAACGTCATTCCGGAACGTCTGGTTATCAACGTTTCTAACTTGGGACTGGGCAAAACAATCAAAGTTGGCGAACTGAGCTACGAAGGTCTGGAACTGCTGAACGCAAAAGACGCTGTTGTCTGCGCAGTTAAACTGACTCGTGCGGCTCGTGGTGCACAAGCTAACGCTGGCAAATAATAAAAACTGACAATCCTTTTCAATGAAATACTTGATAGCCGGACTGGGGAATATCGGTGAAGAATACCGGAATACCCGTCACAATATAGGATTTATGGTATTGGACGCCCTTGCTAAGGCGTCCAATATTGTTTTTAGCGACAAGCGATACGGTGCAGTGGCAAACATGTCAGTCAAAGGACAACAACTGGTCCTGCTCAAACCTTCCACCTACATGAACCTGAGCGGAAATGCTGTGCGCTATTGGATGCAGCAGGAAAAGATTCCGCTGGAAAACCTGCTGGTAGTAGTGGACGATCTGGCACTTCCCTTCGGAACGCTGAGGCTGAAAGGAAAAGGAAGCGATGCCGGACACAACGGACTGAAGCACATCGCCGCTACATTAGGGACTCAGAATTACGCCCGCCTGCGCTTCGGCATCGGAAACGACTTTCCGAGAGGAGGACAGATAGACTATGTGCTCGGACATTTCAGCGAAGAAGACATGAAACTCATGCCCGAACGGCTGGAAATGGCTGGCGAAGCCGTCAAAATGTTTTGCCTGGCAGGACTGAACAATGCAATGAACCAATTCAACAACAAATGATTTTGTAAGAAAACTATGCCTGAAGCTAGAATAGACAAATGGATGTGGGCTGCACGAATTTTCAAGACACGGACAATAGCGGCGGAAGCATGCAAAAAAGGACGTGTATCCATAAACGGAGCCCAAGCAAAACCGGCAAGGATGATCAAGCCTGGCGATGTAATACAGGTAAGGAAACCGCCGGTAACCTACTCTTTTAAAGTGCTGCAGGCTATCGAAAAAAGGGTAGGTGCCAAACTGGTACCTGAAATCATGGAGAATGTAACCACTCCAGACCAGTACGAACTGCTGGAAATGAACAGAATCAGCGGATTCGTAAACAGAGCCAAAGGGACAGGACGCCCGACAAAAAAAGACAGGCGCGACCTCGACGAGTTCTTCACTCCCGAATACAGCGACAATTTCGATTTTGACTTCGACTTTGAGGACGAAGAAGACGAATGATCAGATATTGAAGCAGAAGGGCCGTATCATTTTCTCTGCCTGAAAATGATACGGCTCTTTTGTTATCGATAGAGATACCCCTCTTTCAATTTAGTCAAAATAGGACCGGGAAAAACAAGCGCAGGCACTCATTCTTCGTCCACATCATTCTTTCGCTCCTCCGGCTGGTTTACAGCGAAGAGCGCCGCCAGATTATCTTTTTCTCCCACAACCCAAAGAATATCACCTTCATTAAGCGGAAGGTTCACATCGGGCTTATGAAGGGAATCTCCGGTGGTCAGCTCGATACCGACAACAAGGCAGTGATACTTGTTGCGCACGCCGCACTCTCTTATCGTACGCTTGCAGAATGGAGAACCCGCCACTATGACAAACTGCTTCAGATACATTTCACGCTTCTCAAAATCATCATCCGAATGATAGTCTGAAACCTTTTCTGCCTGAGTCGTAAAAACAGACAACTGATCATCTGTCCCTATGACCTGCAACGTATCGCCCGGATAAATCCGGTTTTCTCCTCCCGGTATATTCAACCGGTGCTTTCCGCGGATAATAGAAGCCACATGCACCCCGTATTTCTTCCCTAAATCCAGCTCCTTCAACGTCTTGCCGCCCCACAGCGAATCTGCCGGAACAGTGAAGTCAGACAAGTGCAAGTCCCTGTCGAGCAGACGGCCCGCATATTCCGGACGCTTCTCTCCCAAATAGACCTTATGGACATCTTTCGAACGAAGGTTCTGCACAAAAGTCCGCTCCAACCCGATCGACTGCTTTTTCAGGAAACGCGAAAAGATCATCAGCACAACCAGCACCAGCGCTATGCCGACAACCAAGGCCGTCGAAGTCTGGAAAAGATACTCTACGATATATACAACAAACCCGATGCCAAGGATGATGCGAAGCAATATTACCGAAATCAGCGGCGCATGATTGTAACGGTTGTCAGCCCACAATGCCTTGAACTCGATGGAGTGGTTCTTCTTCATGATCATGGCCCGCAAAAACGGAGCCACCAGCACGATTGTCACGGCAGCCCCCGCCACCTTTCCCCAAAAGTCGCCCAAGGCGGAAACAAGCAGGGGAAGGAACAGATTGAACGACAAGACCATAACAGCCACACACAAGACCGAATAGACCAATACGATACGAAGAATAGCCGTCAGCAGCTTCTTCCAGTTGTTCTGATGGTTTATGGTGCTGGTTCCTGCGGAATAACGGCGGAGAAGCTCTTTCCAGAACCGGGGCAGATGAGCGTCCACCAGGCGATAGGCAGGACCGGAAAGCCGTATCATATAAGGAGTGAAGAAAGTGGTGATGACCGAAACGGCAACCACGATGGGGTAAAGGAAATGGCTCGTCACATTCAGGCTCACTCCAAGCGACGCGATGATGAATGCAAACTCACCGATCTGGGTCAGACTGAACCCGCACTGAACGGCAATCTTCAACGGCTGTCCGGAAAGCAGCACGCCGCCCGTACCGAAAACAGTCTGGCCGACCAGAATCGCCAGCACGATTACAATAATCGGGCCGATATACTCTACAATCATAGCCGGGTCTACCATCATCCCTACCGATACAAAGAAGATGGCTCCAAACAAATCCTTGACCGGATTGACCAGATGCTCAATACGCTCCGAATCGATGGTTTCAGACAAGATAGAGCCCATCACAAAGGCACCGAAAGCCGGCGAGAAGCCTACCTTGGCCGCAAGAACCACCATACCGAAACACAGCGCCAAAGACACGATGAGCAATGTTTCGTTACTCATCAGCCTGCGTACCCGGCGGAGGAACAGCGGAATCAGATAAATGCCTACCACAAACCACAGCACCAGAAAGAAAACCAGCTTGACAATGCTGTAGGCCATCTCCCCTCCTTCAAAATTCTTGCTAACCGCCAGCGTGGTCAGCATCACCATCAGCACGATCGCCAGAATGTCCTCAAGCACCAGAATGCTTAACACGATGCCCGCAAAACGCTGTTGCCTCAGGCCCATGTCGTCGAACGCCTTGTAAATGATGGTGGTCGACGACATCGCGAGCATACCCCCCAGAAACATACAGTCCATCTGCTTCCAGCCGAACAGCCATCCCACAAACATCCCGATCAGAATCATGCAGAAAATGATGGTACAGGCGGCGATTACCGTTGACGAACCTGATTTAAGCATCTTCTTGAAACTGAAATCCAGCCCCAGCGCAAACAGAAGAAAGATGACGCCGATTTCAGACCATATCTGCATGTTCACCTCATCCGCAACCGAAGGCGTAAACTGGAAATGCGGACTGCAAAGGAAGCCGGCCACGATGTAGCCCAACACCAAAGGCTGCTTCAGTTTCTTGAATATGAGGGTGGTAATTCCGGCACAAATCAGTATCAATGCCAGATCGCTGATAAGAGGAGTCAGATGGGACATAATTTCTGCAAGGTTTTATTTTTGCAAAAGTAACGATTTACGGCCAAAACCTTTACAGATATTTTGTATTTTTGCGGCAATGCAGAAAAAGAATCAAAATGGATAAACAGCAAACGATAAAAAAGACATTTCCCGTACTGGAAATGAGCTGCGCCGCCTGTGCAGCAAGGGTGGACAAAACACTGAACAGGCAGCCGGGCGTATGCCGGGCAAGCGTAAACTATGCGGCCGCTACCGCAACCGTCGAATACGAGCCGGACCTCTGTTCGCCGGAGAAGCTGAAAGAGGCTGTCGTTGCCGCAGGATATGACCTGGTCATTGAAACAAACGAAGACAAGCGCAAGCAAGAGGTGGAAGATGCCCACGAAAGCAAATACAGAAAACTGAAGTTCCGCACCATGTGGGCCGTCATCCTGTCGGTTCCGCTGATGATTATCGGAATATTCTTTGCAGGAAAGCCTTATACAGACTACATCATGTGGCTGCTTGCCACGCCGGTTGTATGCTGGCTGGGAAGAGATTTCTACATCAATGCATGGAAACAACTGAAACACCGCACGTCAAACATGGATACGCTGGTAGCGAACAGCACGGGAATAGCCTACCTGTTCAGCCTGTTCAACCTGTTTTTCCCTGAGTTCTGGCTGGAAAGAGGAATCGAACCGCACGTCTATTTCGATGCTTCCAGCGGCATCATTGCCTTTATCCTGCTCGGACGGCTGCTGGAAGAACGGGCCAAAGGAAGCACGTCGGCAGCAATCAGGAAGCTGATGGGGCTGCAGCCGCAAACAGTTACCCTGCTCTGTGCCGACGGAACGCAAAAGAAAGTGAAGGTGGAACAGGTGAGCATCGGCGACCGCCTGCTGGTAAAGCCCGGAGAAAGGATTGCCGTTGACGGAACTGTAACCGAAGGCACCTCGTATGTAGACGAAAGCATGCTGAGCGGAGAGCCGGTGGCAGTGCTGAAGAACGAAGGAGCCAAGGTATTTGCCGGCACCATCAACCAGAAGGGCAGCTTCCGGTTTACGGCTGAGAAAGTGGGAACGGAAACCGTACTGGCGCACATCATCCGCATGGTGCAGGATGCTCAAGGGAGCAAGGCCCCCGTACAAAAGCTGGTCGACCGCATCGCAGCCGTTTTCGTGCCGACAATCATAGGCATTGCACTTCTTTCATTTGCAGGCTGGCTCATATTCGCTCCTTCCAACGGATTCACGCACGGACTTCTGGCCGCCGTGACCGTACTCATCATCGCCTGCCCCTGTGCTTTGGGACTGGCAACCCCGACGGCCATCATGGTGGGAATAGGAAAAGGAGCCGAACTCGGGATTCTGATAAAAGATGCGGAAAGTCTTGAAACGGCCCGCAAGGTGAATGCCATCGTACTTGACAAGACCGGCACCGTGACCGAAGGAAAACCGACCGTGACAGACTTGTCCGGAAGTCTGGAGGAGGACGGCCTGAAAAACATTTTCTACAGCCTCGAGAAGATGTCCGAACATCCCTTGGCCGAAGCGATCGCCGAACGGCTTCAGGGACAAAGCCTTCCGATCGAGAACTTCAAGAGCATCACCGGAAAAGGAATAAGCGGAACCGTAAACGGGACGGTCTATTTTGCCGGAAACTCCCGCCTGCTCGCAGAAAACCACATCGCCGTTTCCGGCGAACTGAAGAAAGAAGCCGAAAGGCTGGAAAGCGAAGCGAAAACAGTCATCTGGTTTGCCGATGAGAAACAAGCTTACGGACTGGCTGCCATCACCGACCGCATCAAGACAACGTCACAGGCGGCCGTCCGACAATTAAAGGATATGGGCATTGATGTCTATATGCTGACAGGCGACAATGAAGGAACCGCACGCTACATAGCCCGACAGGCAGGCATCACTCACTTCAAGGCAGGCGTACTCCCCGAACAGAAGGCTGCATTCATCAAATCGCTTCAAGCAGAAGGGAAAATCGCGGCAATGGTGGGCGACGGAATCAATGACAGTGCCGCCCTGGCGCAATCCGACCTCAGCATCGCCATGGGACGCGGAAGCGACATCGCCATGGACGTGGCCAAGATGACCATCATTTCGTCCGACCTGAACAAGATCGCCGATGCCATCCGGCTTTCAAGAATGACGGTGCTCACCATCCGCGAAAATCTGTTCTGGGCATTCATATACAACCTGATAGGCGTTCCGATAGCAGCCGGCCTGCTCTACCCCGTCAACGGCTTCCTGCTCAACCCGATGATAGCCGGAGCGGCCATGGCAATGAGCAGCGTGAGCGTGGTGACCAACAGCCTGCGCCTGCGCAAGAAAAAATTAGGCAGCACGGCCGCAAGGCCCGCAGCCGGGGCAAGACACATTGCGCCCGAAAAAGAAAAGGAGGATGCAGAACCTACAGCCGGGAAAATAAGGCAAGTCTACTCGGTAGACGGAATGATGTGCAACCATTGCCGCACCCGTGTGGAAAAAGTGCTGAATTCAATCGAAGGAATCTCGGCCGAGGTAACTCTCACTCCGCCCGAAGCAACGGTAACATTTGCGAACGAGAAACTTCCGCTGGAGCAGATTCAGAGAACAATTACAGAAAAAGCAGGCGACTATACACTGAAAGAGATATGACCAAACTGATGCTGATGGTTTTTCTGGGAGGCGGCATCGGCAGCATGCTGCGGTATGCCGTCCAACTGCTGTTTGCCGGACGCATCACGCCCGGTTCGTTCCCATGGAGCACATTCGCCGTAAACCTGGCAGGCAGCTTCCTTATCGGACTGTTCTATGCCCTGGCCGGGCGTTTCAATCTTTCCGCCGAATCGAAGCTTTTCCTTACAACCGGCATATGCGGAGGCTTCACCACATTCTCCACCTTCAGCTACGAGGGAGTCAGCCTGCTCAGACAGGGACTCTACGGCACATTCTTTGCCTATGTCGCGGGCAGCGTAATTTTCGGGCTGGGCACGGCCTTTGCCGGAGCGTACTGCGGCAAACTTTTCATGGGCAAATAAACCGCCGAAAACTTGTTGGGAAAAACTCATCGACTTGTTGGGAAAGATTGATTGACTTGTTGGGATATTTTAAATGACTTAACGGGACATTTTTCGCGCCATACGAGAAACAACTTTTTACGGCGTTCCTTTTGATTTTGGACAAAAAATTGTACTTTTGAAAACTAACATTATATCAGACACAAATGAGCAACAAACAAACTTTTATCCTTGCCGCCTTTTCGGCTGCGGCCATCTCACTTGCATCATGCAGCAGCGACGACTATAATCCCATCTATCTGGTTGAAGCGGAAACTCAAACCGCGCTCGAAGGGAACCAGCTGCAAATCAGCATATTCAACAATGAAGGAGAGAAATACCTCATCCGCGGAGGGAAAGGAAACTATACGGTTTCCATAACCGACAAGAGCATCGCCGACTTCCGCTATGACGGGGACACGCTGACTTACCTGCCCGTAAGCGCGGGAACAACCGAATCCATCATTGCCGACCGGTCGGGAAACAGTTATCAGTTGAGCGTAAACGTAGGGAATCCGCAGAGCATATTCACCGTAACAGGCATCGACGCCACTGTAATCGGAGGGGAACTGACACAGAACCAGACACAGGCACTGCAGAACGAAATCACCCAGAACAGTCCCGTAAAAATCGGCGGACGCTTTGAACTGACCTATGCCGACAAGGAACTGTCTTCGGGGGACATCAAAATCTATCCCGAAGCGACAGGGGGATACAGCGTGGGAATCTTTGAGCAGAGCAGAAAGTACAACGAGAATACGGGTGCCGGACAGGTCTGCATCGAAGCGACCATGGCAGGAACCTCGGCACAAACCTACACTTTCTTCGTGACTTATCTCCAACAGAAAACATACAGATTCCAGGAAGACGTAACCAACCAATACAAGGGAACTTATCCTGCGCTGGAAGAGGCATACCGGATTTATGAACTGAAGGTGGAACAATAAGAAAGAAACGACTTTGGAGAGCCACCGCATCAAACTGCAATCTTTCGACCTGTTCGACCGTATCGAACGTATCCACCGCCAACCGACTGCAAGCCCGGAGAATATCCGGGCTAAATATATCCTGCTCTACAAGGTGCTGGAAGAAGCCGCCTATGAACTGACGGCTGCTTCTACCCTGAACTTCGCCAACCTTTTCTCACGGATCGACTATATCGGAAAGGAAAAGAAGATGACCCCTTCCGACCGTTACGCGATCCAGACCATGAGGCGCAACTGCAACAAGGCGATGGGCGACCGTTTCCAGCCGGACATGAAAGAGTATCTCTATGACCTCCGCGCGCTGGTACGCTTCGTGTCGCTGGGATTCGAAGAAGATATTCCCGCATCACTGCTGCCCGAAATCCCCCACTCCAACCGTCCCTATCCGGGAACAAGGCTTTCGCTCGTTCCCTACATACGAGCGTATGTGACCAGCTGGAACGATTCGCAGATCTTCGCTTCCTGCGACAGCGAGGAAGAGCCTTTCATCATCATCAATTACGAAAAAGCGGGATACGAAGGCGACCAGCTTTATATCCGGGAACTCCTGAGGGAAAACCTGCCGCTGAACCTGCTTGACGTAAAGGTGGACGAGGAAAACCATTATATACCGAAACTCATAGTCGCTTATCCCGACTACCTCATCGATGTCAGCGCACTGTCAAGATGCTTCCGCGAATACGGACACCATCCGCTGAACTACTTCATGGACAAGATTCTGCCGAGAGCCAACTCGGCTCCCATTCTGATGGGTAACCTGGCCAGCCAGCTGCTGGACGACTTCATAAACGAAAACCCGGACATGCCTGTCAGCTATGCCGGCTCGGTAAACAAGTTTTTCTCTTCCGCCGCGCTCGACTTCTGCACATGCAGCCTGCCTGCTGATTTTCACGCCCAGGCACAAAGCCAGATGATGAACATCCGCTCATTTATACATGACATGCTTCCGCGCAACATCTCCGGCTTCGACAGACAGAACACACTGCTCGAGGCTTCGTTCATCTGCGAACGCCTCGGACTGCAGGGACGTGTCGACATGCTTCAGAAGGACTTCAAGATTCTCATCGAACAGAAGGCCGGAAAACGTGACGAACGGAAGAACCGGCATAAGGAAGAACACTTCGTCCAGATGATGCTGTATCAGGGCGTGCTGATGTATAACTTCGGACAGCAGGCAAAAGACATGCAGACTTTCCTGCTCTATTCAAAGTACAAGGACGGACTGATCCTGGAGCATTTCTCTGAAAAACTGTTCCGCGAAAGCATACGCCTCAGAAACTGCATCGCAGCGCAGGAAATGAACTTCGCGGAAGGAGGAGTCACCAAAGCCATCGAGGACCTGAACACCGACCTGCTCAATGAAATGCAGACGCACGAAAGGCTCTGGACTGACTTCCAGGAGCCTCAGCTACAGGCTGCCATCAACACGCTGAAACGCTGCACTCCCCTTGAAAGGGCGTACTTCGACCGCTTCTTCACGTTCGTGTCGAAGGAAATGCTGCTCAACAAGACGGGAGGGAACGACGACCCGTCCAGGGGATTCGCAGCTACATGGCACAATCCGACAAAAGAAAAGATGGAGGCAGGAAACATCCTGACAGGACTTACCGTGGCGGACAAGAAGAAAAGCAGCCCGGAAAAAGGATATGACTGGCTGGAGCTGAACATACCACAGCAGGAGGATGACTTCCTGCCGAACTTCAGAGCCGGCGACATGGTGATTCTTTACTCCTGTCAGGGTGAACCGGATGTGCGCAGCCAGATTCTGATGAAAGGAAACATCGTAGACCTGTCGCACGACAAGCTGACATTGCAGCTGCGCAACGGACAGCAGAACAAGGACATCATCGGAAACGAAAACGAAACGTACTGCATCGAGCACGACTCTTCCGACATGTCGCCGGCCAACGCACTGAAAGGCCTTTTCCAGTTTCTGAATGCTACCGACTTGCGCAAGCAGCTGCTGCTGGGCAGAAGAATGCCAACATCTGACCCGACAAAAAAGCTGAACGGGCATTATGGGGCTTTCGACAGCCTGGTGCTGCAGGAAAAGCAGGCCAACGACTACTTTCTGCTCGTAGGTCCTCCGGGCACGGGAAAGACATCGTGCGCTCTCAGATACATGGTCGAAGAGGCACTGACGGAACCGGAAGCTTCTATCCTGCTTCTCTCATACACGAACAGGGCTGTAGACGAAATATGCAGCATGCTCACCGAATCGGGCATCTCCGGAAAAACGCCCTTTATCCGGATAGGCCATGAGCTTTCATGCGACAAGCGTTTCAGGACTTATCTGCTGAAGAACAGCCTGACTGACTGCCCCAAACTGGCGGACATCAAACGGAAAATAGCGGAAACGCGGATTTTCGTCGGCACAACAACTGCTTTCGCAAGCCGTCCGCATTTCTTCAACATCAAACGCTTTGAAACCGCTTTCATCGACGAGGCCTCACAGATTCTGGAACCGGACCTTATCGGCCTGCTTTCGGCACGCCACAACGGGAAAAATGCCATCGAAAAGTTTGTACTGATAGGCGACTACAAGCAACTGCCTGCCATAGCGCTTCAGAACGGAACGGAAGCTGCAGTCACAAACCCGCTGCTGAACGGAATCGGACTATATGACTGCCGCAACTCTCTGTTTGAAAGGCTGTACGGCCAATGCCCTGCGGACTTCAAGAATGTGCTGCAAAAACAAGGGCGGATGCATCCGGCCGTTTCTGAATTTCCCAATCATGCGTTTTACTTCCACGAACACCTGGAGCCCGTCCCGCTGGAACATCAGAAGGAAGCATATCCCTATAATCCGTCAGCTGGAACCGACAGCGCCACCGAGCGTCTGCTGATGAACCGGCGCATGATATTCATTCCGGCCGGCACTCCCGAAGAATCGGCCACGCTTTCAGACAAGACAAATATCAACGAAGCACGCATTGTGGCTTCTGTGCTTGAACACGTATATCGGCTTACGGCAGACTCGTTCAATCCCGACAAAACAGTCGGCGTAATCGTTCCTTACCGGAATCAGATTGCCATGATCCGGAAAGAAATCAGCAAGCTCAACATACCGGCATTGTCCGGCATATCAATCGATACGGTAGAACGTTACCAGGGAAGCCAACGTGACGTCATCATCTATTCGTTCACTGTCCGAAACTTCAGCCAGTTGAATTTCTTGACCTCAAATACGTTCAGCGAAAACGGTTTTCTGATCGACAGGAAACTGAACGTAGCCATCACGAGAGCCAGAAAGCAGCTCATCCTCACGGGAAACCCGCAAATACTCGGAGCAAACGTCACTTTCTATAAGCTGATGGAATATATCCGGATGCATAACGGATACATCGAAGCTTCGGTCAGCGAATTTCTCGAAGGCAGGTTTCTGCTGCCGGAATACGACCGGCAATGGGATTTGAAAGACTCCGCCTATAATCTGCCGGAAGAAATGAGCCGCCTCTATGCAGAATACATCGGAAACGGACAGGGACAGGAAACCACGGAAACGGATACGGAATGCAGAGAATCTACTGCCTACGGACGCATAGACTTCCGAAAGGTGCCGCAAGAAAGAATACACGACTGCATACAGACCTACAACCGCTATTATATGCGCAAACAATACATGGCGGCAAGGACTGCCTTTGAGATTTGCGGAAACTGGCTGCGGCAGGCCATCAGAAACGTATCCGGACGGACTGTGTTCTGCGACTTCTCGTTCGAAGCGGGTTCTTCTGCCCTCGCCTTCGCCGAAACCTGCCGGAACATCCGGCACTGCGACCTGAACATGCTTTGCATTTATCCGGCGGATGAACTGACACAAACGGCAAGACTTTTCCTTCAGAAGCTATTTCCGGAAGCAAACGCAAGTTTTCCTCCCAGCCTGTCAGCCGTAAAGAATGAGTTCTGGACAACCCACTCAAGGCTTTCCGAACTGATAATCTTCCACTTCGGGAATGTCTTCGACAGGATATCCGAGGACGAAGCCAGAGGTCTTGCACTGCAAATAAACCAGCTGGTACATTCCAGGCCGCTTAATCACTATGCGGTATTCTACAGAGATGATGCAGGAAAGCGTGCTCATACGCATCCGTACAGAACATTCTGCAAGCATCTGACCAAAGAACTGCATCCGCTTCAACCGCAAATGCCTTTCTACGGCAGACTGATTTATCCGCAGAACAAAGACATACGGACTCCAGCCTGCGAGGATTTCTTATACGAAGTCAGAACAAACATACAATAACTTGCCACATGAAACAGATGCAAAACAAACGTGCCGTCATCATCGGCGCCACTTCCGGAATCGGATATGAAACAGCCGTTCGCCTGGTAGAGAAGGGATGGACTGTAGGTGTAGCCGGAAGAAGAACCGAAAAGTTGACAGAAATACAGAACATGGCTCCGGAGAAGATTCATACAAGAAGGATTGACATCCGGAATCACAATGCAGGCGATGAACTGCTGGCATTGGTCAATGAGATGGGAGGAATGGAACTGTTTATCCAATGTGCCGGAATCGGGTTTCAGAACAGGGAACTGAAAGCTGAAACCGAACTGGAAACGGTAGGGACCAATGCCGAAGGATTCGTCCGCATGATGGATGCGGCCTTCCGCTACTTCACGGAAAAAGGCGGCGGACACATCTGCGCAGTCAGCTCAATAGCAGGCACCAAAGGACTGGGAGCAGCACCGGCTTATTCGGCAACAAAACGTTTTCAGAACATTTACATCGACTGCCTGGAACAACTGGCATATATGCAAAGATGTCCGATAAAGTTCACGGATATCAGACCTGGCTTCGTTGCTACCAGCCTGCTGAATGACGGAAAACATTATCCGCTGCTAATGGACGCGAAAACGGTGGCCCGGAAAATCGTATCTGCAATCGAACGCCGGCGCCGCGTGGAAATCATCGACTGGCGGTATAAAATACTGGTATTCTTCTGGCGGATGATTCCCCGCCAAGTGTGGAAAAGGCTTCCTGTCAGCAACTGATTTCATGACAAAACACGTTCTTTGGCGACAATGAGGTGCAGGCGACGGTAAACATAGATAAAAGCCGGAACCAGAAACAGGTTGGCAAACAGCCAGGCGGTCGGATCGCCGAAACATACGCCCCAGAAGCCCCAAAGAGGAACAACCACCACACTGACCAATACGCGGGCTACCATCTCGGATACGCCGGAAAACATGGCCAGCTTCGTATAGCCGGCTCCCTGAATGGAATAGCGCAAGATACTCAACGAACCCAAAAGAATAAAGAATGACACATTAATGTGCAGAAACAATGCCGTATCGGCGATAATCTCTGTTTCATCGGGAGATATGAAAAGAAGTGCAAACTTCTCGGCAGCCAGCCAGATTACTAAAGCCACAGCCAGCGAATAGACAACCATCATCAGTGCAGCCGACTTGATTCCTGCCCAAATGCGGTCAGGCTTGCCGGCACCATAGTTCTGCCCCGAATAAGTTGCCATAGCCATACCCAGACTGTCAAGCGGACACATCACAAACATCTTGATACGCATGGCCGCAGTAAATGCAGCCACACAAGCTGTTCCCAACGCATTGTTCGCACTTTGCAGCATGATGCTTCCAATGGCGGTGATAGAAAACTGAAGTCCCATGGGAACTCCGATATAAAGCAACTGCTGCGCCAGCTCCGGGCGGAAACGGCGGTCGGAGCCTTGGGGCTTGAGCACATCAAACTTGCGGTACATATAAAAATAACAAAGCACAGCTGAAACGCCCTGAGAGAAAACAGTAGCAATGGCAGCTCCTGCCACTCCCCATTCAAGCACCAGAATGCAGAACAAATCAAGCAAGATATTCAGTACGGCTGAAAAAAGCAGAAACCAAAATGGAGTCTTGCTGTCGCCAAGCGCACGTATGATGCTGGAAAGAAGATTATAGAAGAATGTGCAGGGTACACCGGCAAAAGTTATCAGCAGATAGATATAGGCTCCGTCAAATATATTGGCAGGAGTACGCATGGTACGCAGAATCAAAGCACACAACAGGCTGGTAATTACGGCTATCAGCACAGACATCACAGCCGCCAGCTTCAGACTGACAGACACGTAACGGCGAAGAGTGACATAGTCGCGTGCGCCGAACTTCTGGGCAACAGGAATGCTGAATCCGCCGCAGCATCCGTTGCAAAAGCCAAGAATGAGAAAAACGACCGAAGTGCTTGCACCCACAGAAGCTAAAGCATCGATGCCAAGAAACTTGCCGACAATAGCAGCATCAGCCAGCGAATAGGTTTGCTGCAAAACATTTCCTAACAGCAAGGGAAAAGTGAAATTCAGAATCAAAGGCAGGCTGGGGCCTGAAGTCATTTCTTTTGTAGTCTGTGTCATAACATTACCCGTTAAAGTCGGGCAAAGTTACAGCAAAGCTTTAAAACGGCAGGATGAACAGCATGTTAATTCGTGCTACAGCAAATATTTTCTTGCTTTATGTCAAGAACAAAAAAACTGTTCCCCGACTCACGTCGAAGAACAGCCACAACACAAACACAAAATAAAACACGACAAAACTACTATGCATTCGTACTATTCTCTCCCCTTGCGGGAAAAGACGACGCATCATATATATTCACACACCTATAATCCGCCATAAGTACGCCGCATTCATAAAACGTGTAAAACACGTCTTATGTTTTACCAATTTACAAAATATAAATTACATAATACCTTTTTCACGCAGATGAACCTGCCACTTCCATGCAGAACGCAACGTGTCTTCCAGTGTAGCCTCAGCCTTCCATCCCAACTCCGTGTTGGCATAAGCCGGATCAGCCCACACTTTCACGATATCCCCTGCACGGCGGCCCGTTATCTGATAGTTCAATTTCACGCCAGTAGCTTCTTCGAACTTATTGATCAGTTCGAGCACAGAAACTCCGCGTCCGGTACCTACATTGAACACCTCAACTTTGTCTTTCTGCTTGTCTTCCAGGATACGGTTCATGGCAATCACATGAGCCTTGGCCAGATCCACTACATAAATATAGTCGCGGATGCAGGAGCCGTCAGGAGTATCATAGTCATCACCGAACACGCTCAACTTTTCGCGGATGCCCATTGCGGTTTGAGTAAGATACGGAATCAGGTTCTGCGGTACGCCGTTAGGCAATTCGCCGATCAAAGCTGTAGGATGCGCACCGATCGGGTTAAAGTAACGAAGCATGATAGCATGGATCGGAGAACCCGAAGCAACCGTATCACGGATAATTTCTTCGTTAATCTGCTTCGTGTTGCCATAAGGAGATTCAGCTTTCTTGATCGGAGCATCTTCAGTTACAGGCAGCTTGTCGGGCTGGCCATAAACCGTGCATGAAGAAGAGAATATGATTCCCTTTACGTTGTGCTTGGGCATCAGCTCAAGTATATTAATCAAAGATACCAGGTTGTTGCGGTAATATAACAGCGGTTTCTGAACAGACTCGCCGACAGCTTTGCTGGCTGCAAAATGGATGATGCCCTGAATGCCCGGATATTTGGCGAAAACGTTGTCAAGCCCTTCATAATCCAGACAGTCAACTTTTTCAAAAGCCGGACGAATACCGGTAATCTGTTCGATACTGTCTACGACATCCGCACGCGAATTAGACAAGTTATCCACGATTACTACATCGTATCCGCTATTTTGCAGTTCAACTACAGTATGCGAACCGATATATCCAGTTCCGCCAGTTACAAGAATTCTTTTTTTCATGACCAAAGTTTTTTTTGTATATTGTGTATTATAATGAGTTTTTTATTTATGTTAGAGCAAATATAAGAAAAAGGATTGAGAAAACCGCCTGATTAATAAAAAAAGTGAGTTGAATATAGTTTATTTAAGTTTCAGACAGCGTTTCAATCCTCCCTCTGTTTTTCAGGCCATTCAGCCAAGCCCGAACAATACGGCAAGCCCCTTGTCTACACCGGAGAACCCCATAAAGGCCATAGCCAGCAATCCCGCGGTTATCAATGCGATAGACATGCCTTGCATTCCTTTCGGTATGTTCACCAGACTGAGCTGCTCGCGGATACCGGCAAACACAATCAGTGCAAGAGCAAAGCCCAAGGCCGTGGAGAAAGCATAGACAACACCTGTAAGCAGATCAAAGTCCTTTTGAATGACCAGAATCGCCACGCCCAGGATGCAGCAGTTCGTAGTGATCAGCGGCAGAAAGACTCCCAAAGCCTGATACAGCGCAGGGGACACTTTCTTGAGAATAATCTCCACCATCTGCACCAGTGCGGCTATCACAAGAATAAAGGCTATCGTCTGCATATAAGCAAGTCCGAACGGATCGAGCACAAACTTCTGTATCACATACGTGACGATAGTCGACAGGGTAAGCACGAAAGCCACCGCCGCTCCCATTCCCATTGCCGTCTGCACTTTCTTCGATACGCCCAGAAACGGACAAATGCCAAGAAACTGCGACAGGACAATGTTGTTTACAAATATTGCGGTAATAAATATCAGTACGTATTCCATAATGCAACGTTTTTAAGTCAGGATTTTCTCAAACGGTTCACGATGGCTATCAGATAGCCCAAAGCAATGAAAGCACCCGGAGCCAGCACAAAAATCAGCATTCCATAACTTTCGGGAACAATCGCCAGGCCGAACACTTTGCCCGTGCCGAGAAATTCACGCACGCTTCCAAGAAGAGTCAGAGCGACGGTAAAGCCCAGGCCTATGCCCAGCCCGTCGAAGAAAGAAGCCACCGGACCATTCTTGCAGGCAAAAGCTTCGGCACGTCCCAGCAGGATGCAGTTGACCACAATCAGGGGAATGAACAAGCCAAGCGTAGCATACAGTCCGGGCACATAGGCCTGCATCACCATCTGCAGTATCGTTACAAATGCGGCTATCACCACCACGAAAATAGGAATGCGGACCATATCCGGCACCAGATTCTTGATGGCAGATATCACCACATTCGAGCAGATAAGCACAAACATCGTGGCCAGTCCCATCCCCATGCCATTAAGAGCAGACGATGTGGTTCCCAGCGTAGGACACATACCCAGTAAAAGGACGAATGTAGGATTCTCCTTAATCATCCCATTGAGCAAGACTTTCAGATTATTCATGGCTGCCTCCTTTCTGTTCTGAAGTTATCGGATCATGGCCTTCCGACGGCTCGGCATACAAAGTTGCTCCGCTCGAAGCATCCGCTCCCTTGCCGGTTCCGGCACCGCCTTCCGCCTGCTGCGTCGCTCCGCTCGAAGCGTCTGTATCTGCTTCCGTTTCTACAGGCTCCTCAACCTGGCCCGAAGCTCCGCTTGAGGCATCCACCTCTCCTTTCATATACACAGTGTATGCGTTGTTTACAGCCTGAAGAAAGGCACGCGAAGTAATGGTAGAAGCAGTTATGGCATCAACATCTCCGCCATCCTTTGTTACCTTGAGCGGAGATTCTCCCGGATTCTTCCCCGTGATGTCACCCTTTCCACCTTTCTTGAACCAGTCGGCAGCTTTCGATCCCAGCCCCGGAGTTTCCGAATGAGCCAGCAGCGAATAGTCGATGATGTTTCCTTCGGCATCAAACCCGACTAGCACCGTCAGGGCACCTCCGAAACCGCCGGCCGACGCTTCTACCGCCGCACCGATAAAGTTTCCGTCTTTCGTAGCGCGGTATATCTTATACATTGTCCCTCCGACTTCCACCTCTTCAGGCGATTCGGCAGGGTTATTGTCAAAGCCTGGCACAACCAGAGCGATGGCATCGCTCAGTGCCTTGGCATTGGCCTGGGCAATAGGACCTGCGGTCACATTGTTGACCCAGCCCAGCAACGCCCCCGCGACCACAGAAAAACCGGTCAGCGACAGGAGCATGTTTTTCAGTGAGGAATCAAGCTTTTTCATTTTTTCACTACCTCCCCAAAACGTTTAGGTTTACAGAATGTATTGATCAGCGGAGTGAAAGCGTTCATGATAAAGATCGCGAACGACATTCCTTCCGGATAAGAGCCGAACAAACGGATAACCACGGTAAGAAAGCCGATGGCTATGCCATAGATTACCATCCCCTTACGGGTCATGGGAGAAGTCACATAGTCGGTTGCCATGAAGATGGCTCCCAGCATCAGTCCTCCGGTAAACAGATGAGCCCAGGGCGAGGCGTAAGTCGTCGGGTCAGCCAAATGCATCAGCCCCGTAAAGACAAACACCGTTGCCAGAATCGACACCGGAATGTGCCAGGTGATAATCTTCTTCCAAAGCATATAGGCCAGGCCCAGCAGCAGGGCAAGCGCGCTTATCTCGCCGATGCATCCCGGATTGTTTCCCAAGAACAGATCCAAGCTGTCCGGCAGCTGGGCCAACGCGCCGGCATTGCCATGAACCGCCTGCTTCATCAGCGAAAGCGGAGTGGCGGCAGTTTCGGCGTCGGTATAGCTGGCAAGCTGGCCGGGCACAGGCCACGACGTCATCTGCACGGGGAACGAAATAAGCAGAAAGATACGTCCCGCCAGAGCCGGATTGAAAGGATTGCAGCCCAGTCCGCCGAACGTCATCTTGGCTATGCCGATAGCCACCAAAGCACCGACAACAATGATCCACAAAGGGATGTTTGAAGGAAGATTGAATGCCAGCAGGATTCCTGTCACCGCAGCCGACCCGTCCATTATCGTGGTCCGCTCACGCTTCAGAATGAACTTCGTTATTGCCCACTCAAAGAATATGCACGCCATGACTGATGTCAGCGTAACGATTACAGCTCCCAGCCCGAACATATAGAATGACACCAGCAAGGCAGGCACCAAGGCTATGAGCACGCCGTACATATTTTTCTGTACGCTGTCGCCGCCATGCACGTGGGGAGATAAAGATACGATCAATTTATTTGCCATAAGATTCTTCTATTATTTTTTCGCATTGCGTGCGCGGATGATTCCGCCCACCTTTCCTTTTCCCAGCCGGATATAGTCGAGCATCGGACGGTGGGAAGGACAAGTAAACTGACACGACCCGCACTCGATGCACGACATTATCATTTCGTGTTCCACACGCTCCCAGTCGCCATGCGCCGAACACGTAGCCAGCAAATAAGGCTCCAGCCCCATCGGGCACGCGCTGACACACTTGGCGCACCGTATGCAAGGCTGCGGAGCCGTCCGTCCGGCCTCTTTCCGGTTCATTATCAAAACGCCCGAACTGCCCTTACATACAGGGACTTCAATTGTGGCAAGCGCCTTTCCCATCATCGGACCGCCTCCGATAACCTTTCCCGTATCTTCCGGAAGTCCGCCTGCCGCATCAATCAGCAGGCTCATCGGCGTGCCGAGCCGCGTCAGGAAGTTAGAAGGTTCGGCCAGCGATTTGCCGGTCACCGTCACAACACGTTCGATCAGCGGCTTGTTCTTCTGCACCGCTTCATACACGGCGAAAGCCGTACCCACATTCTGCACCACCGCCCCGACATTGACGGGAATTGCAGGAGGTGCAGGAACCTGCCGGCGGATGACGGCATCTATCAGCTGCTTCTCTCCTCCCTGAGGATACTTCACTTTCAAGGGAACAACCTCTATGCCCGGATAGCCGGCCGCCTTTTCAGTCATAATCCGGATTGCGTCGGGCTTGTTGCCTTCAATCCCTATATAAGCCTTGTCCACTTTCACGGCCTTCATCAGGATGCTCACCCCTACCAGCACTTCGTCTGTCTTTTCGAGCATCAGCCGATGGTCGGCGGTGAGATACGGTTCGCATTCAACGCCATTGATTATCACATACTCTGCCTTGCATCCCGGAGGAGGAGTGAGCTTGACATGAGTCGGGAAGCATGCGCCGCCCATACCGACCACTCCCGCATTCTTTATCTTTGCAACGATTTCTTCAGCCGAAAGGCTGCATTCCCTGACCAGCGCAGAGCTTCGGTCGATGCCTTCCTCCCATTCGTCGCCTTCCACATCAATGACAATGGCAGGCTTGCGGTAACCGCTCGCGTCAACCACATTATCGATTCTGTTCACTTTTCCGGAAACCGACGAAAAGATTGCAGCCGAAACAAAGCCTCCCGCTTCGGCTATCTTCGTGCCTACCTTCACCGCATCGCCTTTCTTCACGACGGGCACAGCCGGAGCGCCGATGTGCTGCGACAGAGGAAAGACAGCCTGTCCGGGAAGCCCTGCCTCACGGATGGCCTTGCCTGCCGACAGCTTGTTTTCCGCCGGATGAACTCCGCCTATTCTAAATGTTTTCACAGTTATTCTTGTTTAAATTCTTGATTCAGTTTACTTGCGCTTTTTCTGCCTGGCCGGGCGCGTCTTCTGCCGCAGCCTTCGCTTTGCGCGGAGGGAAATTAACAGCAACAATCGCTCCCTGCGGACATTCCATCTCGCACTTGCGGCACGACTTGCACTTGGCCGGATCGATGTACGCCAGGTTGTTCTCCAGCGTAATGGCCTCAAAAGGACAAACCTTGACACATTTTCCGCAACCGATACAAGCCGCCGCACAAGCCTTTCTGGCTACAGCCCCTTTGTCTTTGTTGACACAACGGACATACACCCGCCGGCTGTTCTTCCCCTTCGGCCGAAGCTCGATGATGCTGCGCGGGCAAGCCTTGACACAGGCTCCGCAAGCGGTGCACTTCGCTTCGTCCACTTCGGGCAAGCCCGTTTCAGCGTTCATCCGGATGGCTCCGAACTGGCATGCCGCAACGCAATCGCCGCATCCCAAACAGCCGAACGTGCATCCGGTTTCCCCGCCGTAAGTCGAGCTGGCCACCGCACACGAGCGCACACCGTCATATACCGTCAGCCTGGGACGGTTGGCACATGTCCCGTTACACCTCACTACAGCCACCTTGGCTTCTGCGGCCACAGCTTCCAGTCCGAGGATAGCCGCAACCTTCTCCATTGTAGCCTGCCCTCCGACCGGACACAGTTTTCCCTCCAGCGAACCGGCCTTCACACAAGCTGAAGCGAATCCGGAACATCCCGGATAGCCGCATCCGCCACAATTGGCCTGCGGCAACACTTCAGCAACCTTGCCTATTCGAGGATCTTCATACACGGCAAACTTCTTGGAAGCCACATACAAGACGACCGCAGAAACCAGTCCTATAGCGCCCAATGAAATCACTGCCACCAAAATCAGATTCATAGATAGTTAGTTTATTAATTGATTATTGACTCTAAGGTAAAAACGAAAGTCCGCTTCAGACGGTTCCGGAAGAAATAAAGCCCTGCATAATAAGGTGCAAGCATCCCCAAAGCCACCAAAGCCGACAACGGCTCATTGCCTCCACTGAAATTCATGGCCGCAAACAGCGAAACAAGCATAACCAGAAAAGGACAGACAAAAGCCCATGCCACAGCCTTCAGTCCCAGCGACGACGCTCCTTCAATCATAACCTGCTGGCCTACACGACATTCCATCTGCTTGTCATTGATAACGTCGACCGACTTCTCTTTCGCATCGGCCGCGCTGCAATGCCCTCTCACGCCGCATGATCCGCACGCAGATGTATGCACGATTCTTACCTTCAGGCAAGAGCCATTTATGTTTTCCACAATACCGAGATGTTTTATCTTGTCAGCCATTTTGCAAACCGTACATTACAATGCAGGAGCAAATGTAACATAAAAATTGTTTCGTTGGTAACGTTCACGGAGAAAATCGAATTAAAAACTGCTAAAACAAGCGGAACACGATGGACAATATGCCAAACAGCAGATTACTTAAATATGGAATCGGCAGAAATACAGGCCCCGCTTAATACGCCGGCAGTTCCAAGCAGAAACCGGACAAAAGCCAGACAGAATCTCTGCCTTTCCGGCGCAAAGCCGGTCCTTGCACAAACGAAACTGGAAACCACAATGTGGAATGCAGAAACCACGATGCCGTTTATACAAACCACACCGCGGAATGCAGAAACCGCATTGCAAAACATATTGTCCAACAAGAAAAAACAAACAAAACACCATGGCAGCGAAGTATACGATGCAGGAGATGAAGAATCTCAGGAAAGAAGGAGAAACCTTGCTTTATCCGAAAATGGTCATGCAGGATTGCTGCGGAACCGACGAACTGGCCAGAATGATAGCCGGAGAAACCACGTTCAGCACGGGAGAGATACGGGGAATCATCGGCCAGCTTGCCCAGAGAATGGCCAGAGAAATGGCTGGCGGACACGCGGTGAAACTCGAAGGAATCGGCACGTTCACTCCCTCGCTGACTCTGAAAAAAGGCAAGGAAAGGGAAACGCCCGATGGAGAAGGGACACGAAGAAATGCGGAAAGCATTGAAATAAGGTCGGTAAACTTCAGGCCGGCAAAAGAACTGGTTCAAGAAACAAGCCTGCACTGCCGACTGGAACGGGCGCCGAAGAAGTCGAAGCTCCATGTTTCTGAATATACGCCCGAGCAACGGCTGGATATGGCGAAGCGGTTTCT
Organism: Bacteroides gallinaceum; assembly: GCF_030373775.1. Taxonomy (NCBI): domain Bacteria; kingdom Pseudomonadati; phylum Bacteroidota; class Bacteroidia; order Bacteroidales; family Bacteroidaceae; genus Bacteroides; species Bacteroides gallinaceum. Next base: position 224,799 of record NZ_JAUDEN010000001.1, read on the forward strand.
CTCCGAACATGCCATGATGACCGTAAGCGACTATGCCAGACTGGTGGGGCTGAGCCGGACCACAGCCAGCAAGGAACTGCGCAAATGGCTCGAAACAAACAGAAAAGACATCGGAACCAAAGGGAAAGGCTCCCACCGGATTTATGTAAAGGCTCCCGGAGCAGAAGGAAAGCAGGCATAAAAAAGGGAGCGGCGGCATTCAAAAAGCCAGGCGCGGGGACACAGCGTTCATGCACAAAAGCTGAACACACGGTTCCCGGACCTGGCCTTTCAACTACGTCGCTCCCCTAAAAAGACTTGTACGGCTCTTCAGCGGAAAGACATTCAGTTCTGAAGTCCCGGATTGGCATCGATGGCGTCTTGGGGAATGCGCAGCGTATAGCGCGAGTCGTTCTCCTCCAGCACATACGATTTGCCGCCGATTTCCTTTTCAATCCTCGGGCGCGAAGTGCGTCGCAGGTCAAACCAATAATGGCCTTCGAAAGCGAGTTCACGCATGCGCTCGTCCAGTATTTCCTGAACCAGCTCCTCCTGGCCCATCGCTTCTGCCGCCTTCGCTTTCTCTTCATAGCCGGCCTGCGTGTAGCGGTTCTTCACCAGCTGGAGCAAGCGTTCGCGGGCTTCGGGCAACTTGCCAAGGCGCGCAGCCGCTTCAGCCGCATTCAGATAAAGCTCGCCGGTGCGGAAAGAGCATTTGTACTGCGATTTTCCTCCCCTCACCGAGATGTAATTGCCGTTATCGTTTTGCGAGAAGTACGTTGCCCGGCGGAGATCCTTCCCGTTTTCATACCGCTCCACAAAAGCAGGAGCCACCTTTATTGAAGGAGCATTCGATTCGCCGCAGATAATCTCGTAGGCGTTGATCATTTCGGCCGAATCAAATTCGCCGGGAAGCTTCGGCGTTTCTCCGCCCGAAGCGTTCAGGTCAACCAGGTCAGCCTTCACTTTCAGCACCTGTTCCGCAGCCTGGTATGCTTTTTCCCATTCGCCCATATAAAGGTATACCCTCGATTCAAGAGCCTCGGCCGCCAGCGAAGAAAAGCGGTAAATATACTGGGTTTCCCATATATCCTTGCTCATCAGCGTCTTCGCGCGCGCTATGTCCGAAAGCACCGCATCATAGATTTCTTTCACCGTGACACGTCCGGGCGTTCCCTCCAGATCCATGTCCCACTTCAAGGGAACGGCCTTGCTTTCGGGTCCTCCCGCTTTCGTATAAGGCTCTCCGTAAAGATTGACCAGCAGGAAATGCATGTATCCGCGCATCATATAGGCTTCTCCCACCAGCTGGTTCACGTCTTCAGGGCTTCCGTCAGCAATTTCGTCCTGCTTGGAAATGATTGCATTCGCATAATAGATGTTGCTGTAATAATCCGACCAGCCGAACTGGCGGGTGCTTGCTCCCGGATTCACATCGTTCCAAATTTCGATATCCTGGTAGATATTGACATCATAACTGCTGCTGGCAGATACGAAAGCGGCATCAGTGCGCAGCTCACAAACGCCCCGGTCGCTCATTTTCTTGTCGTAAGCCGTGGCAAGCAGCGCACGGTAATCTTCGAGCGTGCTCGGAATGACCTTCCCTACCGGCTGTATATCAAGATAAGAGTCGCAGGCAGGCAATGAAAACAGGCATCCGGCCAAGAATGCTGTCTGGTATAGTTTCTTCATCATAATGATCATACGTTAAAAGTTAAGATTCAAATTAAAAGTCACAGACTTCGGTATCGGTGTGGAATACAGGTTGCCCATCGATTCCGGATCCATATAATTGCTGTAGTCACTGCTGATGACAAACAGGTTGCGCGCCTCGATCGCAACGGTTGCATCGCCGATGCGCAGCTTGTGAGTCCATTCGGAAGGAAGGCGGTAAGCCAGGCGCAGGTTCTGCAAGCGGGCGTAGTTCAGTTTCTTCACCCAGATATCCAGCGAATTATAGATGTCCCTTCTCGAATTGAACAGGTAATAGTCGGCCGGATTCGTTCTTTGTGTTGCCAGCGCAGGCAGCGTGCCGTTCGGATTTTCCGGCGTCCAGCGGTCGAGAATATCCCGGTTTACGTTGCGCCCCAGGTCAAAGTCTGTGATGGAATAGCTGGGAGAAGTGCGTACATGCGCCCCGAAGTTGAACGAGAAGTTGATGTTCAGCTCCCAGTTCTTGTACGACAATGTATTCAGGAATCCGCCCGTATACGGCGCGTCTGTCGTTCCTGCATAGGTATACATATCCCTCTGCTCTTCCACGGTAGCTCCAATGTTGTATGAAGCGTCACCCGCTCCGGTATCCGTCATCTTGAACATTTCTTCCACGGTCACGGCATTTCCCTGCTTGTCTTCCAGCAGAATCTGCCCTGTTTCCTTGTCGATTCCTTTCGTTTTCAAGGCAAAAATCGCTCCTACCGGATAGCCTTCCAGACTCGGCGTTGTCTGATCTTTCTCCGTAATCACTTTCAGCACCTCGTTCTGGTTGTATGCGAAGTTGAAGGTCGTGTACCATGAGAAGTCTTTCGTTGCAATGTTCCGTGTCTGCAGGTTCACTTCCACACCTTCGTTGCGCATACTTGCCCAGTTTATGGTCATGGTGCTGAACCCGTTTTCAAGAGGCAGCATTTTCGATCCGATCAGATCCGTTCCTTTCCGGTGATAATAGTCTACGCTCAGGTTGATCGCCTGGTTCAGCACAGAGAAGTCCAGCCCCACATTATACGTGGCGGTCTTTTCCCATCTCAGCTTGCTGTTCGGCGCACTGTTGATGGCAATGGACTGCTCGCTTCCAAATCCGGGCAGCAGACTCACATTGTCGTAAATGCCCACAAGGAAAGGCGACGTGTTCTTGTCGATGTTTCCCTGCAGACCGTATGAAAAGCGCAGGGCCAGATTGTCCAGCCATTTCGCTTCCTGCATGAAAGTTTCGTTGGAGATTCTCCACAGAGCACTGGCCGAATAGATGGGAAGGAAGCGATACTTCTTGTCCACCCCGAAGAGGTCAGAGCCATCCAGACGGACGCTGGCCCCGAACGTATAGCGGTTCATGAGCGTATACGAACCATTGGCGTAGAACGAAGCGAAAGCATTCTCCTGATAGCTTTTGCTTTTCAGCTTCCAGTCGTTTGCACGGCTCTCGTCGGGGAACACGATGTTCTGGAACGTCAACGTCTTCGGATCATAGCCATACCCGGTTGATGCCGTGTTCTCCAGCCAGTTCTTGCGGATTTCCGAACCGGCCATCACCTGCACGTCATGAATGTTTCCGAACGTATTCTTGTATTCTCCCTGAAGCTTCCAGGTAATCTGCGAAGTCGTGCTGGATGTATTCCGCAGCATTCCTCCTTCCGGTATGAGGTAGATGCGCGTCCCGTTCTTATAGTAAGTGTTGTTTTCACGCTGGTTGCGCATGTTGTATGTATTTTTGCCCACATACTCCTCTTTCGCAAGCTGGTCCCACTGAACGCCTACCTGCGACGACACCTTCCACTGGTCATTGAAGCGCAAGTCTACATTGAAGATCGAGTTGATGGCAGTAGTCACCGACTCGTTTCCGGTATTGGCCCGCTCCTCAAAGATATTGAATCCTTGCTTCTCGTCACGCTCGCTGCCCTCCAGCACATCGTAGTCGTACAGATAATTTCCTTCCTTGTCGAACGGCTGGAAATAAGGGCTGGCTATACGCGAATAATACACCGGATTGATCAGTCCGTACGTATCCGACACGAAAGAAGTGTTTTTCCGCCGGTTGGCAAACACCGAGATTCCCAGCCTCAAGATCTTGTTCACCTGATAGGAAGTCTTGCTGGTCAGATTGAAACGCTTCATGCTCACGCCCGGCACATTTCCGTTCTCTATGGTATATCCCAGCGAGTTATAATACGTCACCTTTTCGGTTCCGCCCGAAATGCTGAAGTTATATTCCTGCGTAACGGCATCACGGAAAAGGATGTCGTTCCAGTCTGTGTTTATTCCCCTCAGCCGGTTGATCGCCTCCTGCGTTTCAGGGCTCAGCGCGTCCCATCCCTGTTCGCGGTAGAGCGCAAGCTCGTCGTTCGCCTTCAGGATAGCGGCCACCTCGCCCTTTTCCCTGAATACGGGATATTCTATAATGTCCCACATCAGGAAAGGTTTTTCTTTCATAAGCTGCAGCTCCAGATTTACCTTTTCATCGGCATTCAGCAGATTCAATCGCGAAGTGTCGAGATTCGGCGTATAGGTCAGCTTGGTATTGAAGTTGACGACAGGCTTGCCGGTCCGTCCTCTCTTCGTCGTGATTATGATGACACCGTTTGCCGCACGCGCTCCATAAATGGCCGTAGCGGCTGCATCTTTCAAGATAGTGATGTTCTCGATGTCGTTCGGGCTCAAGCCGGCAACAGACGACTGGCCGATATTGACAATATCGTTGGCATTGTTCGCGTCCATGGCCGGGATGTCCGTTCCTTCCAGCGGAATGCCGTCCAACACCCAAAGCGGGTCTTGGGTTCCGTTCAGCGAGGCCGTACCGCGGATACGTATGCGGGCCGGCGCTCCCGGAGCGCCCGAAACGCTGGTCACCGACACACCGGCAATCTGACCGGCCAGTGCCTGGTCAATGCTTGTAGAAGCTCCCACCATCGACTCGGTCACTTCCACCTTTGAAATGGCGGCCGTCAGTTTGCGCCGTTCCAACTCTTGGTATCCCGTAACCACAACGTCTTCCAACATGTGCGACATTGGCTGCAAGATTACCCGATAATCGTTTTTGTCTTCCTTCAGCTTTATATGCAGATCTTCAAATCCGATATACTTGAAACCTAATCCAGTCACCTTATCCGGCACAGACAGAGAAAACTTTCCGTCAATATCGGTTATAGTAGCTACAACCGTCCGGTTATCACCCACTCTCTTCAGCTCCTCTGCAGGCACATAAACAGATGCACCTACCAGCGGCTGGTCATCCTCACCGGAAATCACCACTCCGGTCACAATACGGTCGCCGGCATACGCCCTGGCGAACAAGTTGATCAGAAGGCATAATGAAATGCCAAAAAGTTTTTTAGTCATAAATTTATCAAGCAGTTAAAGAAAAAAAATAATCAGTTGATACCCAACGCCGTATTGATGCGCAGAATCATATCCTCATAATGATAGCGCACCGCCATATCCGATGTTCCAAGGCGTTTCTGCAACAGTTTCCTGATGCGCAGCAATTCTCCGCGCTTCACCGATATCGCATCCGAGATCCGCGTAAGCTGGCTTCCGTAGAAATTAAGCACGCGGGGAGCACCCATCCGTTCATCGCTCTCTCCATTTGAACACTCTGCTTCACCGCAAGCAAACAGGCAGTGGCCTCCAGCCAGCTTCTTGTTGATTTTCACGGCCTCCGGTTCGGCGGCGGCAGTCATCAGGGCATCGAGGAAATTCTTCTGCAACGAACGTTCCATCACATCCGGATTTCCCCCTCTCTCAGTCACTCCAAACAAGCTTCTATGAAGTTCATCCATCATTTCAACCACGGTAAACGCATCCTTTCCGTTTTCATACTCATTCTCAATCATACGCATCAGCCTGTTATTCCCCAGCAAGTCCCAAAGAATATATGCCTGGGCATTCTTCAGAATCTGTGCGGGCGCGTTTTCCTGCACTCCGTTCGGCGTGTCACGAAGCAGGTAGGTATATTGCCCCACTTCCGTGTCAAAGAGCCATGCCGGATAAGTCAGCACCTGATCAATCAGAAAACGAAGCGCCTCTTTCTGACGGCTTTTCTCCACAAACGTATACGTCTTCACTCCGTCGCCTACCGTCGTGTTCTCGATATAGATGCCGCCGATATTGGCCAGCACATGATACAAATAATTGTTCCATTGGTTTATGACGGCATAATAAAGCCGGGAAGCATCCTCGTATGTCTGGCCCTTCTCTCCGGTAGTCGTCCATTTCAATATCTCCGGAACGATTCGTTTCAGGTTAGCGATTCCATACAAAGAAGAACGCACCGGATCATCTCCCAAGTCTTCATTCTGCGCACGGGGATCTACTGCATCCCTCACGTCCTGTGCTTCGCTGTATTTGTAGAGTTTTCCACTATATTTGCCCAACAGGTCATACAAGAGGTCTTTTTCCTCTTCCGGAGAGTTCTTCCCGTACCAGCGGTAACCATACTCTATCGCAAACTTGTCATAAGGACCGATATGAGGCGAAAGCACCTTTACGCCATCTCCCGGCTGCGCCACATAATTGAAACGGGCGTAGTCCATGATGGAAGAAGATGTTGAGTTCATCCGCGAAGTGAATGTGGCAGACCGCAAAGAATCGGTCGGGAAGGCAGCCGACGCCATCATGTTATGACGCAGTCCCAAAGAGTGGCCCACTTCATGACAAGCCACAAAACGGATAGCGTCGCCCATCAGCGAGTCCGGCAACTGTACGTTTCTCGCTGCCGGACAAACGGCTCCTGTCTGCACCGTTATCCATTCGCGCACCATCGACAACACATTATGCCACCACATAATGTCAGCTTCAAGAATCTCTCCCGAACGCGGGTCCAGTATCGACGGTCCCATCGCATTCTTCTTTTCAGATGCCGCGTATGTCACCACAGAGTAGTTCACATCATCTGCGTCAATAGCAATGCTGTCTGACATCTCCCTGGCCTGAATCGCATTCTTGAATCCTGCCTGCTCAAAAGCAGCCTGCCACTCCTCGATTCCTTTCTTTATATAAGGACGCCACTGATAAGGCGTAGAATTGTCAATATAAAAAACAATCGGTCTGGCCGGCTCCACCAACTGGCCGGAAAGATAAGCCTCGCGGTCTTCCGGCTTCGGCTCCAGCCGCCAGCGAGTGATGAAATGCTTTTTGTCCGTTCCCTGCTGGCGGTCGCTGAAACTCAACAGCGGATTTGTGAAATACCCCACCTTCTGATTGTCAAAACGTCCCTGCATCGGCACATCCGGCAATAACATCAACGACGAACTTACCTCAACCGTCACATAAACACTGGTTGTCCCCTCGGTCACCTTGGTTGTCAGTTCGGATGTGGCGACCACATTGTTCGCAAACGACTTGATCGACAAGATCCGCGAAAGATTCTTGATGGCAGAAGTTCCCAGATTAATATTGGTAAACACATTGTTGATGCTGGTTTCCGTGCCGTCGTAAATATCATTCACCTTAATGACCACCGCTGTAGAATCTTCATTGACAGCTTCAACCTTAAAGCCCGCAATCAGCGGAGAAATAAAATTGTCTTTCACAGACTGGCTGATCGCATCTTCGGGAGAAACAAGAGGAAGCGGACGGCGCTGGCGAAACATAAGCTTATTGTCCGCCTTATTCCACTCGATACTTACCATTTGATTTTCATAGTTCACTCCACGATTCACACCCGCCTCATTCAACTCAGAAGGCACACGCTGCAATTTGTTCACCACCAGCATTTCTTTTCCGAGCAAGGAAACCGGGACTTCAAAATAATAGTCATTCCCTTTCTGGTACACCGAAAACATTCCTTTTGAAACCTTGCTGCCTTTCACAAGATCCTCGTAGGGAGATGCCTTCTGTACCTGTTCCGTCGACTCCTTCTTTTTCTTCTTAAACCATCCCAACTGACCGGCTGCAACTGTGGAAGGAAATGCAAATCCTTCCGCCATGCCAACGACCAGCATTAAAATTACTACCTTACAAACTCTCATATCTTTAGTTTTATTAAAAAGTCCACAAAAATATAACATAGGAAGCAGACAATTTTCATTGTGAACAACAACAAAGAAATATTAATATATTTTACGAAAATACAATTTATGCCCAAACAGGCGGCAGAATGTTTAAAAAAGGGAAACAGCATCCTCATGCTGAGCTAATTCCACCGAAGTTCTCCACGAAGAGAAAAGCCGGAGCGCTACTCTTCCAAAAGGGCAGAGGCGCAACACTCTACCCGCAATTCCTCACAGCACACCGCTGCCCATAAAGACAGCAACCTCAATGCTGCAATGATTGTGCGCATCCTGAATTATCTGCATTGATTCAAAGCCAACAAGATTCCGTACCAGACATTGAAAAACAAGAAACCCGCCGGCAGAGTTAAATACGCATTCATTTAACTCCACCAACGGGCAACCCTGTATTTTATGCCTTTTACGCTTAAGAAGCGTTTCACGCACTTTTTTATCAAACGACTAATCCAGCTTCAGCACCGCCAAGAACGCCTTTTGAGGCACCTCCACCGTACCGATCTGCTTCATGCGCTTCTTTCCGCGCTTCTGCTTTTCGAGCAACTTGCGCTTGCGGCTTACGTCGCCTCCGTAACATTTGGCCGTCACGTCCTTACGCACAGCCTTGATGGTTTCGCGGGCAATGATTTTCGAGCCGATGGCCGCCTGAATAGCAATCTCAAACTGCTGGCGCGGTATCAGTTCTTTCAGTTTTTCACACATCTTGCGTCCCAAATCATAGGCATTGTCAAAATGAGTAAGCGTAGAAAGCGCATCTACCGATTCGCCGTTGAGCAGGATATCGAGCTTGACCAGCTTCGACGGACGGAAACCAGCCTGATGATAGTCGAATGAGGCGTATCCCTTTGAGATGCTTTTCAGCTTGTCGTAGAAGTCAATGACAATTTCTCCCAGCGGCATCTTATAGTGCAGTTCCACACGGTTGCCCGAAATATAGTCCTGACGGACCAGTTCGCCGCGTTTGCCCAGACACAGCGTCATGATAGGCCCGATGTAGTCGGTAGTCGTGATGATGGAAGCGTCGATATAAGGTTCCTCGATACGGTCTATCAATGTCGGGTCTGGCATTCCGCCCGGATTATGCACTTCCTGCACGCCGCCCTGCTTGTCATACACCATATACGACACGTTCGGCACGGTAGTAATGACACTCATGTCGAATTCACGGTCAAGACGCTCCTGAATGATCTCCATATGAAGCAGTCCCAAAAAGCCGCAGCGGAAACCGAATCCCAAAGCCAAGGACGATTCCGGCTGGAAAGTCAATGAAGCATCGTTCAACTGGAGTTTCTCAAGCGAAGCCCGAAGATTCTCGTAATCATCCGCCTCTATCGGATAAAGACCGGCAAACACCATCGGCTTCACCTCTTCAAATCCGGCGATTGCTTCCGCACACGGACGGTCGACGTGCGTAATCGTATCGCCCACCTTCACTTCCCTCGAGCTTTTGATACCCGAAATGATATAACCTACGTCCCCCGTACGCAACTCCTTCCGCGGAACCATGTCCATCTTTAGCACGCCCACCTCATCAGCATCATATTCCTTGCCCGTGTTGAAAAACTTCACATGGTCGCCTGTGCGGATGACTCCGTTTTCTACCTTAAAATATGCGATGATTCCGCGGAACGAATTGAAGACCGAATCAAAGATCAATGCCTGTAACGGAGCATTCTCGTCCCCCGTCGGACAAGGGATGCGTTCCACAACAGCTTTCAATATGTCTTCCACCCCCATTCCTGTCTTTCCGGAAGCACGGATAATGTCTTCCCTCTTGCAGCCCAGCAAGTCGATGATTTCGTCCTCCACCTCATCGGGCATCGCACTGTCCATGTCACACTTGTTCATCACCGGAATGATTTCCAGATCGTGCTCAAGTGCCATATAAAGATTCGAGATGGTCTGAGCCTGCACACCCTGCGAAGCATCAACCACAAGCAATGCGCCTTCACAGGCCGCTATCGAGCGTGAAACCTCATACGAAAAGTCCACATGCCCCGGAGTATCGATCAGATTCAGAATGTACTTTTCACCGTTGTAGGTATATTCCATCTGAATGGCATGACTTTTGATTGTGATGCCTCGCTCGCGCTCCAGATCCATGTCGTCGAGCATCTGACCTTCGGTTATCTTAATCGTTTTCGTGTACTCCAGCAAACGGTCGGCCAACGTCGACTTGCCATGATCAATATGGGCAATAATGCAAAAATTCCTTATATTCTTCATATATAGTATAGCAACATTCTAATTTTAGCGGCAAAGGTATGAAAAAAATGAGATTTTTATGTATGTTTGCCAACGAAACTAATATTCATACATATGAAAAAGAAATGGATTACCCCTATCATTATCGCAGCAGTCCTCATCATGCTGGTTGCGTGGTGTGCGTCTGCCTATAATTCGCTCGTCACCCAGGAAGAGGTTGTCAACACGGCATGGAGCAACGTGGAAAATCAGTACCAGCGGCGTTCTGACCTTATTCCCAACCTGGTGAACACAGTAAAGGGATATGCCGCACACGAAAAGGAAACGCTTGACGCTGTGGTGTCTGCGCGTGCCAAAGCCACACAGACACACATCGACATAGACAATCTCACGCCTGAAAGCATGGCAGCCTACCAACAAGCGCAAGGCGCGGTAGGAAGTGCGCTGAGCCGTCTGCTCGTCACCGTGGAGAAGTATCCGGACCTGAAAGCGAACGAAAACTTCAAGGAACTTCAGGCGCAACTGGAAGGAACTGAAAACCGCATCAGTGTAGAACGTCGGAAATTCAACGAAGCGGCACGCGGATTCAACACCACCATCAGACACTTCCCCAAAAACATCATTGCAGGCATGTTCGGATTTGAAAAGCATCCTTATTTTGAAGCAGAAGAAGGAAGCGAGAAAGCCCCCGAAGTGAAGTTCTAACCAGCAGGGATTATGAAACGGTTGACATTCATCGGACTGTGGTGCTGCCTGTGCGTGTGGTGCTGCCTTCCTCTTGCCGCAAAAGAATATACGGTAAAGGAGATACCGATGGTGCATCTGCAGAACAAGATGCGCTACGTCAGCAACCCCGACCGCGTATTGTCGGATCATGCTGTGGCCGTCATGGACACCATGCTCTATGCCCTGGAACAACAGACAGGCATCCAAGTGCTTGCAGTGGCCGTAGAACAGATAGCGGGAGGCGACTGCTTTGAGTTCGCCTACCAATTAGGACGCACCAACGGTGTAGGACAAAAAGGAAAAGACAACGGACTGGTGGTGCTCCTGGTCACCGGCGAACGCTGCATCCAGTTCGCCACCGGCTACGGACTGGAAGGAATTCTCCCTGATGCTCTCTGCAAACGCATCCAAGACCGCTACATGCTGCCGGCATTCGGCAAAGGCGACTGGGACGAAGGAATGGTTGCAGGCATACAGGCCGTGAGGCAGGTGCTGCCAGACGAAGAAGGCGCACCGACTCCTGCCGAAGAAAATTCTGACAACGTGCTGCTGCTTGTCGCTTTAGCATTCTGCTTTGCCGGCGTTCCCATCCTGCTGTGGTTTACTATCCGCCAGCGCAGGAAATGTCCGAAATGCCGTCATTACAAGCTGCGCCAGGTGTCTTCGCGCACCGTTTCGCGCATCGCCGGAATAAGGACAGTAGAAACAGTATACCGCTGCGCCCACTGCGGATACATACACCGGGTACAGGAGCAGAAAGACGACAATGACCTCGGCCACCGTGGAGGCGGGGGCGGTCCGTTTATCGGAGGCCCGTTCTTCGGAGGTTTCGGAGGCGGACGCGGCAGCGGAGGAAGCTTTGGAGGAGGAAGTTTCGGAGGAGGCGACTTCGGAGGAGGAGGAGCCGGAAGCCGGTTCTGAAAGGAAAGCAGATAAACATTATTACTACAAACAACTTTAAAAACGTGAATACATTTGGAAATATATTCCGTCTGACCAGCTTCGGCGAATCACACGGAAAAGCAATAGGAGGCGTTATCGACGGATTCCCCGCGGGAATAGCCATTGACATGGATTTTATCCAAAACGAACTGGCGCGCCGGCGTCCGGGACAATCAGCCATCACCACGGCACGCAAGGAAGCAGATGCCGTAGAGTTTCTTTCCGGCATATACGAGGGCGTATCTACAGGATGCCCCATCGGTTTCGTGGTATGGAACACAAACCAGCACTCAAACGACTACGACAACATGAAGGAGGTGTTCCGCCCTTCGCATTCCGACTATACCTATACGCAGAAATATGGAATCCGTGACCATCGGGGCGGAGGACGCTCGTCGGCACGCGAAACCATCGCGAGGGTCGTTGGCGGAGCGTTGGCCAAACTTGCCCTCAGGCAGTTGGGCATCCGCATTACAGCATTCACCTCACAAGTGGGTCCGTTCAAGCTCGACAAAGACTACACGGCCTACGACCTCGAACGGATTGAAGACAATCCGGTGCGCTGCCCTGACCAGGAGCTGGCGAAAGAAATGGCAGACTATATCTTCAAGATCAAAGGGGAAGGAAACACCATTGGAGGAGTTGTCAGCTGTGTAGTGAAAGGATGTCCCATAGGACTGGGCGAACCGGTGTTCGGAAAACTCCACGCCGCTCTGGGACAAGCCATGCTGAGCATCAATGCGGTCAAGGGATTCGAGTATGGCCGGGGATTCGGCGACATGGAGATGAAGGGCAGCGAACAGAACGACATATTCTATAACGACAACGGGCATATCAGGCTGCGCACCAACCGCTCGGGAGGTATCCAGGGAGGCATCAGCAACGGAGAAGACATCTATTTCCGCGTAGCATTCAAGCCCGTGGCAACCGTACTGATGGAACAGCCAACAGTAGACATCAACGGAAACGAAACCATACTGAAGGCCCGCGGACGCCATGACCCGTGCGTGCTGCCACGCGCAGTGCCCATCGTGGAAGCCATGACTGCCATGACTCTGCTCGACTTCTACCTGCTGAACAAGACCACACATCTATAATTACCATGGACATCAAAGAATACATCAGAGAAAACGAAAGCCGGTTTCTGGACGAGCTTTTCAGCCTCATCCGCATTCCGAGCGTCAGTGCCGAACCCAAACACAAAGAAGATATGCTGGCGTGCGCCGAGCGCTGGCGCCAACTCTTGCTTGAAGCCGGAGCGGACGAGGCGATGGTCATGCCTTCGCAAGGAAATCCGCTGGTATATGCCGAAAAGCGGGTAAGCCCCGACGCGCCGACCGTACTCATCTACGGACATTACGACGTGATGCCCGCCGAACCGCTGGAACTTTGGAAGAGCCGGCCTTTTGAACCGGAAGTGCGTGACGGGCATATATGGGCGCGGGGAGCCGATGACGACAAGGGGCAGTCGATGATACAGGCAAAGGCGTTCGAATACCTGGTCCGCGAAAACCTGCTCAGACACAATGTGAAATTCATCCTTGAAGGAGAAGAAGAAATCGGATCGCCGAGCCTCAACGCTTTTCTGCATGAACATAAGGACATGCTGAAGGCCGACGTAATCCTGGTATCAGACACAAGCATGCTGGGAGCCGACCTGCCGTCGCTGACCACAGGGCTTCGCGGACTCGCCTACTGGGAGATTGAAGTGACAGGGCCGAACCGCGACCTGCACTCGGGACATTTCGGAGGCGCCGTAGCCAACCCCATCAATGTACTGTGCGGACTGATAGATCAGATTACGGACGAAGACGGACGCATCACTGTCCCTCATTTTTACGACGATGTGGAGGAAGTGTCCGAAGCCGAACGCGAAATGATTGCCAGCATTCCCTTCGATGAGCAGAAATACATGGACGCTATCGGAGTAAAGGCTCTGAAAGGTGAAAAAGGCTATTCCACGCTGGAACGGAACAGCTGCCGCCCGTCGTTCGACGTGTGCGGAATATGGGGAGGATACACGGGAGAAGGTTCCAAGACCGTGCTTCCCTCGAAGGCGTATGCCAAAGTATCGTGCCGGCTGGTTCCCCATCAGGAGCACGAAAAGATATCAAAGCTGTTTGCCGAACATATACGCTCGATCGCTCCTGAATCTGTAACCGTAAGCGTAACTCCCATGCATGGAGGCGAAGGCTACGTCTGCCCGATCAGCCACCCGGCTTACCGCGCTGCGGAAAAAGGATTCGCACAGGCTTTCGGGAAGAAACCGCTGGCCGTGCGCCGCGGAGGAAGCATCCCCATCATCAGCGACTTTGAGCACATTCTGGGCATCAAGACCATCCTGATGGGATTCGGCCTGGAGAGCAATGCCATCCACTCTCCCAACGAAAACTTTCCGCTCGACATCTTCCGGAAAGGAATTGAGGCCGTAACGGTATTCCACCGGGAGTTCGACAATGCTATCCGGCAATGAATTCCTGAGCAAAATCCTGCTCGAACTTATTGAACCCTCCGGGATAGATACGATTGATCTTGTCAAACACCGATGATTTGTCTGCCCGGTTACGCAAGTCCCTGATGAGTTGGCCGAACAATTCTTCAGGGACTTTCTCTACCCAGAAGGTTGTCAGCGCATGAGCCAGAATGTAGGCATAGCCTTCGTCTGTCATCTGGCTTTTCATGAACATGCTGAGATTGCAGTCCACAAAATCTTTCAGCGTCACTTCGCCCAGCATATACATGGTGCGTATCCTGCCAATTTCATAAGACGTAAGCGCATGCTTCAGCCTGCCTTTCTTGATTTCGCAATGTTCGAAATACTCGGCAAGCCCTTCCATAAGCCATGCCGGCGGACGGTTGTCCGTCACCTGCAGCGTGAGGTGATGGCTCAGTTCGTGGTAAATGACAGACAGGCTGCGCTTCTTTCCCTTCTCCCTGCCAAACAAGATTGCTTCTTTCCGCTTCTTGCTATACACTCCGTTCACGCTCTGCAAGGGCATCTTCGGAGACATGCCTATGCTGGCAGCGTATTTCATGGCATCTTTGCGGCGTTCGAATACCGTAAGTTTCATGGACAGTGTATCGGGCAGCCCGAAACGGCTATAAAAAGCCACCTCACACTTCAAAAACGCTTCAATCTCTTTCTGTTCCTTCTCCTCAAGCGGGTCGCCTGCATAATCCACATGGATGTATTGCGCTCTGGCAGAAGAAGCCAGGAGGAAAAAGCACAGCAGCCATACCCGGTTCGTTTTCATAAAGATTCGGAAAGGTTTCATTTCTTGTTCTTCAAGTATTTCTTCTGCTCGCGCTTGCTCATCTCCTGCATGATAAGGGCATCGTCGGTGACCGCCTTGTAGGTCTTGTTTTCTTCCATGCGGACATCTCCTTCGCTTGTCCGGAACACCGGCATATAATGCGAGTAAGGATAGCCCGATGCCAGTCCCCCTTCAAACTTGTTCTCGTCGAGAAAGAAGAAAGAAACCGATACGCCGCTTGGTCCGGCCACCCCGACAGGCTCTCCGGCAAGGACTTCCGTACCGGGATCCACAAGCTTCTTCTCCAGCATCAGATAGGCGGCAAAGGTATAGTCGGAATGATACACCAGCACCTGCCGTTCGTTGTTGGTCATGCACACCGTTCCGCCGCGAACGGCATAGACGGTATCTCCCTGACGGACGGAAAAGTTCAGCGTCTTGAACGGCTCGCGCAGATCCGTTTTCCACGACACCTCCGCCCCGTTCTTTACCGGAAGCGCGTATGGAAAGGCTACGTTGAACTTTTTCGGGAAACGCCCGCGGAAATAGGAATAGTAGGTGGCATTCTTGAAGGGATTGTCGAACGCTTCGTTTTCGCGGATTGTGAAGATGGTGTTTTTCCCCGGCGACAAGTCATACGACGTGTCCTGCTGGCGATACAGATAGTAGTCACAAAAATCCTTGTTGTAATAGTTCAGTTCCTGATTGCCGTTGATGCTGTTGATTTCCCATTTAGACTCGACAACATCAAACGGCATCCGCATCAGGGATTTGAGCGACTGGGCTGAAACAGAAGGCAAGGAAACGGACATCAGGAAAAAAGCCGCTGCCGCCTTGAACCGAATATTTTTCATAATAAAATCTTTTTCTGACTAACAACCGCAAATATAAGAAAATATTATATAACGCATCGCCCCGGAAATCAAAAAACATTTCCGTTCATCCGTTTTTCCTGCCCTCCAGCTTCTTCCACCATTTGGTATAGCGGCGGGTCAGCCTGTAGAAGACATACGTCCCGGCATAGAGCCAGACGATGCTGCAAAACAACTGCCATCCTCTGTGTCCTTCAAGCAGCGGATAGAACGTGAGGAAACATACAAGCTCCAGCACCACCAGTGCGGCGAGATAGGACATTACCAGATAAACCGCCGCCATCACTTTCGAATAATTGCTTTTCGGTTCCATAAGCCTCGGAATATTTTACAGGGTCAGTTCATTTTCTTCCTTGTTCTTTTCAGTGCCAGCCGCGGCATGCCATGTCATCTGACGCGGCACCAGACGCGCCTTGACAAGCCAGACGCAGAGAACGGTCAGCGCTACCCCCGCCAGCGCAAGTCCCGCAGCCCCATAAGTCCCGAGCGACTCGGCCATGGTTTCGTCCGAACCGCCCGAAAGGTGATAGAGCAGCACCGACGAGCCGTTGTTGATGAAGTGCATCAGCATCCCCGGCAAGAGGCTTCCCGTGCGGCAGTACATCCATCCCAGCGCAACTCCCGTGAGAAACGCAAAGAAAATCTGCACCGGATTGCCGTGCATCAGTCCGAATATCAGCGACGAAAGCACGATCGCCCACGCCGGATTCTTCCATATCCGCATAAGATGCCCCTGTATGGCTCCACGGAGCAGAAGCTCTTCGACCACCGGCGCCAGGAAAACAATCGAAACGATGCCCGCCGGATGGTTCATCGACATTTCAAACACAGCCTTCAGATTGTCGGGAAGCCGGGTCAGTTCGGTGAGATAATTCGTCCAGAACCCCATGCCGACAATGAATACGGCTGCAACCAGCATCACCTTGCCTGCATTGGGGAAGTTCAGCTTCAGGTCATCGCTCCTCACATAGCCCCACACCAGCAGATGGATCCCCACCGCCAGCGTTGCGAGCAGCTGGGCCCACACGCTCAGATTGAAGAAAGCAGGGTCCGTGACCGGAGGCATTTCAAGCGTGCGGTGCGCTATCATGTATCCGCCATAAAACAACCACCCGATGCCGAAAGTATATGCAAGATAATAGATCAGAAGTTTGATTACACGTTTCATATGCCACTTTTGATTTTTATGCGTTTCTGAAACACAAAGATACAAAGAAAGTTTATAAATCCCATCACATATCAATCTGACATTTTGATTTTCCGGCCGGATGAGAATCGGATATTCAGGAGCGGCGTCCGCCTCCACCCTAAAAAACACGCTCACGGCAATCTGCCCGAAAGCGAAATGCAAGCATTCCGGCAGCGCAGGCAGACAAACGGCAGAGCTACCTCCCCGTTACGGAACACTGTTTCCTCCTGTCCTCTTCATCCCGACAAAAAGACAGGCGGAAGATGACGGCAGACAGAAGACAACTGGAAAAAATCCGCCGCAGAATGCCGTCCGAAAACCCGTTTCCCTCACCGATTCCAGCGGATGACGGGACATTTTCAATCGCATGACGGGACATTCCATGCAAAATAACAGCTCATTCTTGGCAAAACAAGCCGTCATTTTCCGGCCGATTTCCTCTTTTTGACTGGTCACGAAGGGGGAAAACCAACGAAAATCAGGCTTCAGCACCCTCCGGAAGGAACGGAACGGAAACAAGGCCGGTCGTCAGAAAGAGCAATAACCGGACAAAAAGAAAGCACAGGGCACAATTACCCGACCAAAAGTCAATCCAGCATTCCGCACCGCACAGAGGCTTTTCCTTTCCCCACCCGTAATTCTTCGACGGAAGTCCGGTTTCAGCGGACTTATTCTATCTTTGCAGATACAAAAGAAGACCGACACTATGAGAACAGGATATCGGACAGAAATGCTGCTGCTATTGCTCGGAACGGCAGGCTCAGCGCAGACAAGCCGCAAGAACATCTATCACGACGGATGGACAGACCTCAACAAGAACGGCAATCATACCAAAGCCATCAACGCCATCCAACGCTGGGCTATACCAATGTATACGCATCCATCCTCGACGTGGTGCGCGACCCGCGCTGGGGACGCACGCTTGAATGTTAGCTCAGGGAAGAATACGGGTTCGACGGATATGTGGCAAGCGGCAGCCTCACTCCGGAAGACCTGCAACTGCTCGACCGGCACATGGAAAAATAAATAAAATCTACGGTTGATATGACAGAAGAAGAAAAGATAAATATTAAGGAACAATTCAATTACATTGTCAAAAACGGCATCGCTCCTCTTTTGAAATCCGCAGGGTTTAGGAAGAAAGGCAATAATTTTCATGCTCATGCAGGAGAATTAGATTGGTGTATCAATATACAAAAAGACGGGTGGGGATTTAATCGTTATTTCAATCAATGGGATTTTACAATCAATATTGGTGTAACTTGGAGCGATTATGCAATCTGCTTGTTTAACAAAGTCAGTGATTTCCCTTTGGAAGGTTATTGTCCGATAAGAGCTCGTATAGGGACTATTATAGGTAAAGGTGATTATTGGTTCACATTGCGCCCCTATCAGAATTGTTCACCGGTAAAAGACTTGATTTGCTCCACAATAAAGGAGAAAGTCCTGCCATTATTAAACGACATCAAATGCTTGAATGATTTATGGGATTTAATAAAGGACAATCAATCAATGCACAGTTTTCTGATTGAACTGTTTCATGTCAGGTCTAAACAAAAAGTCTTTTGGGCTACTCCAATCGGCTTGTATGTGTTGTGTCTTGCGACAGGAAAAACGAAAAAGGCAAAATCATTGAGAAGCAAAATGGAGCAACGAAAGGCAAACATTTCATTATTAGACAAAATAGACGAAATGTATAAAAGCAGGGGGATTAGCCCATAATCCTTTAAATAAGAAAACGCCCGACTTTACATTTTTGGGCGTAAAATCGGGCGTTTATTCTGTAAAACATTGATTTTCAATGTTTATTGCGGTGCGTACGGGACTCGAACCCGTGACCCCATGCGTGACAGGCATGTATTCTAACCAACTGAACTAACGCACCATTAAGTTTTGATTTTGCTGCTTTCTCTCTCGATTGCGGTTGCAAAGGTACAACTATTTTTCGTATCTGCAATATTTTTGGCATTATTTTTTCCGGAAAATCACTCTTTTCTTTCTTCCCGCAAACAGCAAGCCAGCTTTTTTGTCAAAACAAACGGATTTAAATCAAACTTTATGTCATAAATATTAGCACATTAATTATAATTCGTTATTTTTGCAACCATATTTATTTTAATAAGGAAAGTCGACCAACTATGAAGGTAGCTATCATAAAATACAATGCCGGAAATCTGTTTTCTGTAGACTATGCGCTGAAAAGACTGGGCATAGAACCAACGATTACAGCAGACAAAGAAACGCTGCGAGGAGCAGACAAAGTGATTTTTCCCGGAGTAGGTGAAGCAGAAACAACCATGAAGCATTTGAAGGCAACCGGACTGGATCAGCTCATCAAAGACTTGAAACAACCGGTACTGGGAATATGCCTGGGCATGCAGCTGCTTTGCCGGCACTCAGAGGAAGGAAACACAGACTGCTTGGGGCTGTTCGACATTGACGTGAAAAAGTTCCAGTCGCAAAGACACGAAGATAAAGTTCCGCACATGGGATGGAACACGATTCAAGACACAGGCAGCGATTTGTTCAAAGGCTTCGACAAAGAAGAGTTTGTATATTTCGTGCACAGCTATTATGTACCGCTCAACGCATATACGGCTGCAACCACCCAATACATCCTTCCATTCAGCGCCGCATTGCACAAGGACAATTTCTATGCCACCCAATTTCATCCGGAAAAGAGCGGGACGGCGGGGGCAAGAATATTGGCCAACTTTCTGAATCTTTAAACAACCACCTAAAATCCGCACAACATGATTGAACTGATACCTGCCATTGACATCATCGACGGAAAATGCGTCCGCCTTTCCAAAGGAGAATACGACTCAAAAAAAGTCTACAACGAAAATCCGCTGGAAGTGGCAAAAGAATTTGAAGCGAACGGCCTGAAACGTCTTCACGTGGTAGATCTGGACGGAGCCGCCTCAAAACATATAGTCAACTACCGGACACTGGAACAATTGGCCGGACACACGTCACTGACTATCGACTTTGGAGGAGGAATCAAAACCGATGACGACCTGCACATCGCTTTCGATTCGGGAGCACAAATGGTCACGCTTGGAAGCATTGCCATAAAGAACCCGGAACTCTTTGAAAGATGGCTCAAGACATACGGAAACGAACGCATTATCTTGGGAGCAGATGCAAAAAACGGCAAAATTGCCGTAAGCGGATGGAAAGAGGAAAGCGAAACGGAACTGATGGATTTTCTTGCCCGGTACATCACCAAAGGAGTAAGCAAGGTCCTTTGCACAGATATCAGCCGGGACGGCATGATGGAAGGCCCCGCAACCGACCTCTACCGCGAAATCATGCAAGCTCATCCTGACATCCACCTGATAGCAAGCGGCGGAGTGAGCAACATTGATGATATATACAGACTGGACGAGGCGGGAATCCCTGCCGTCGTGTTCGGAAAAGCAATTTATGAGGGACGGATCCGGCTGAAGGAACTGACCTCTCTCCTATTATAATATAAAACCGGCCATGCTAGCAAAACGCATTATCCCATGCCTGGACATCAAGGATGGACAGACAGTGAAAGGGACCAACTTCGTCAATCTGCGCCAGGCAGGCGATCCGGTGGAACTCGGAAAAGCTTACAGCGCACAAGGTGCCGACGAACTGGTTTATCTGGACATAACAGCCAGTCATGAAGGCAGAAAGACCTTCACGGAACTGGTCAAACGGATCGCTTCGGAAATTGACATCCCGTTCACCGTAGGAGGAGGGATTAACGAACTTGCCGACGTAGACCGGCTTCTGAATGCCGGAGCCGACAAAGTATCGGTCAATTCAGCCGCTATCCGTTCTCCGCAGCTTATAGACGAAATCGCCAAACATTTCGGCTCGCAAGTGTGCGTCGTGGCCATTGATGCCCGACAAACCCCACAAGGATGGAAATGTTACCTCAACGGGGGACGGGTTGAAACCGAACGGCAGCTTTTCGAATGGGCGCACGAAGCCAACGACCGCGGGGCTGGAGAAATACTTTTCACCAGCATGGACCATGACGGAGTGAAAACAGGATACGCCAACGAAGCCTTGGCAAAACTTTCTGATTTGCTCACAATACCTGTCATCGCATCAGGAGGAGCCGGAAAAATGGAACACTTCCGCGACGCTTTCTCAAAAGGAAAAGCCGATGCGGCACTGGCTGCAAGCGTTTTTCACTTCGGAGAAATTCCAATACCCGAACTAAAAAAGTATCTTTGCCGTGAAGGCATCAACATAAGAATATAATTAAAAAACAGAACATATATGATGGAACTAGATTTCGATAAAATGGACGGCCTGATTCCGGCCATAATCCAGGACAACAGCACACAGAAAGTACTGATGCTGGGATTCATGAATAAAGAAGCTTACGAAAAGACTGTCGAAACAGGCAAAGTAACCTTTTTCAGCCGCACGAAAAAACGCCTCTGGACCAAGGGGGAAGAAAGCGGAAACTTTCTGAACGTCGTGTCCATCAAAGCCGACTGCGACAACGACACCCTGCTGGTCATGGCAAATCCGTGCGGACCGGTCTGCCACAAGGGAACGGATACATGCTGGGGAGAAAAAAATGAGCAGGACATCATGTTTCTGAAAGAACTGCAAGACTTCATAGACAAACGCCACGAAGAAATGCCTGAAAACTCATACACAACCAGCCTTTTCAAGTCGGGCGTAAACAAAATGGCACAGAAAGTTGGCGAAGAAGCCGTGGAAACAATCATCGAAGCATGCAACGGCACAGACGAACGGCTTATTTATGAAGGAGCAGATCTGCTTTACCACCTGATCGTGCTGCTCACCTCGAAAGGCTACCGCATCGAAGACCTGGCACGGGAACTGAAAGAACGCCACAGTGCAACCTGGAAAAAACATTGATTCGGGTGTGAATATGGAGAACCAGACAATCATATCGTATAAAAATGTAGAAATCGAACTTCAAGGCCAGATTATCCTGACAGGAATCGACTTCGAACTGAAACAAGGAGAATTCGTCTATCTGATCGGAAAAGTGGGAAGCGGAAAGTCTACATTCCTCAAAACCATCTATGGAGAAGTAGAGATAAAGCAGGGCGAGGCCAACGTGCTGGGACACGACATGCAGAGCATCAGACAAAAAGACATCCCCTCCCTCCGAAGAAGGCTGGGAATCGTTTTCCAGGATTTCCAACTGCTGACAGACCGGACTGTGTATGAAAACCTGAAGTTCGTTCTGAAAGCGACCGGATGGAAAAACAAGATGGAAATCGAAAACCGGATTCAGGAAGTGCTGACACAAGTAGGCATGGAAACCAAAGGATACAAAATGCCAAACGAGCTGTCGGGAGGAGAACAGCAGCGCATTGTCATTGCGCGGGCGATACTCAACAGGCCGGACATTATTCTCGCTGATGAACCGACCGGCAATCTGGATGCGGAAACCGGACGGAAAATCGTGGAACTGCTGAAAGAAATATGCAGCCAGGGATCGGCCATCATCATGACGACCCACAACCTGAATCTGCTGAACGAATTTCCAGGGAAAGTATACCGGTGCGAACAACACCGCTTCAATCCAATGCACAATTCATAAAAAAGACAAAGCAGGAAATGATTTTTACCCGAAAAAACCGGCAATCAGCAATTTATTCGTAAATTTGCGGCAAATTATATTCACAAACAATTAAATTCGAAACGTAAAATGAAAGTTTTAAAGTTTGGAGGAACATCGGTAGGTTCTGCACAAAGAATGAAAGATGTTGCCAAATTAATTACTGACGGCGAACAGAAAATTGTAGTTCTTTCCGCCATGTCGGGAACAACCAACACACTAGTTGAAATTTCGGATTATCTGTACAAGAAAAATCCAGAGGGCGCGAATGAAATCATCAACAGACTGGAGGCCAAATACAAACAGCATATTGATGAGTTATATTCTACGGAAGAATATAAACAGAAGACCCTGGAATTTGTCAAAGCTGTATTCGACTATATTCGCTCATACACCAAAGATATCTTCACTTTGTTCGAAGAAAAAGTAATCCTGGCTCAAGGAGAAATAATCTCTACGAACATGGTTACCAACTACCTGTGCGAACAGGGAGTGAAAGCCGTACTGATTCCGGCGCTTGAGTTCATGCGCACGGACAAGAACGGCGAACCTGACCTGACTTATATCCGCGAAAAGCTTGACGCGCAGCTAGAAGCGAACGCCGGATATGAAATATACATTACACAAGGATTCATCTGCCGCAACGCTTATGGAGAAATCGACAACCTGCAGCGCGGCGGAAGCGACTATACCGCCTCACTTATCGGAGCGGCAATCAATGCTTCTGAAATCCAGATCTGGACTGACATCGACGGCATGCATGACAACGATCCGCGTATCGTGGACAAAACGTCGCCGGTACGCCAGCTTCATTTTGAAGAAGCTGCAGAACTGGCCTATTTCGGAGCAAAAATCCTGCATCCCACTTGTGTACAGCCAGCCAAATATGCAAATATCCCTGTACGCCTGCTCAACACGATGGAACCGTCGGCTCCGGGAACGCTGATTTCAAACGACACAGAAAAGGGAAAGATCAAGGCTGTTGCCGCCAAGGACAACATCACGGCAATTAAAATCAAGTCAAGCCGTATGCTGCTTGCACACGGATTCCTCCGCAAGGTCTTTGAGATATTCGAAAGCTACCAGACAGCCATTGATATGGTCTGCACTTCCGAGGTGGGTGTGTCGATGTCGATAGACAACACCAAACACCTGAATGAAATCGTAAACGACCTGAAAAAATACGGAACAGTTACGGTAGACGATGACATGTGCATTGTCTGCGTCGTGGGTGATTTAGAATGGGAAAATGTCGGCTTCGAAGCCAAAGCGCTTGATGCCATGCGCGATATTCCGGTGCGCATGATTTCATACGGAGGTAGCAACTACAATATTTCGTTCCTGATCCGTGAGTCGGACAAGCAACGTGCACTCCAGTCATTAAGCGACGTGCTTTTCAATCACAAATAAACCACTCACATGATGTGACATGCGGAGCGGATGAAACGGTTGACTGCCGCATCATCCGCTCTTTTTGCAAAGCCTCCTTTTCAACGGCTAGAAATTACGCCGGACCAGACACAAAGCAACGGAGCCAATAAAACATCCGTTTTACTGCGAACAAGCGGCAACGCGTTCTGACTTATAGCAATACATTATACAAAACAAGTAAATTTAAAGACATATGAAAGGAACATTCCCCGTAAACAAATTCCGCGAACTGGAAACTCCGTTTTATTACTACGACACGAACTTGCTGCGCAATACGCTCAAGACCATCAGTTCCGAAGCCGGGAAATATGGCAAATATCACGTGCATTATGCCGTGAAAGCAAACGCAAATCCAAAAATCCTTAGCATCATACGCGAAAGCGGACTGGGTGCCGACTGCGTAAGCGGAGGAGAAATCAAGGCGGCCATCAAAGCCGGATTCCCTGCCGGCAAGATTGTCTTTGCCGGAGTGGGCAAAACAGACAAGGAGATTAACCTTGCACTTGATTACGATATCTTCTGCTTCAACGTAGAGTCTGTTCCCGAACTGGAAGTCATCAACGAACTTGCAGCAGCTAAAAACAAGACGGCGCGCATCGCTTTCCGGATCAATCCGGACGTAGGAGCACACACACATGCCAACATCACAACCGGACTGGCGGAAAACAAGTTCGGAATCAGCATGAAAGACATGGATTACGTCATCGACCGTGCGCTGGAAATGAAGAACGTCAAATTCTGCGGGCTGCACTTCCATATTGGCTCGCAAATCATGGATATGGGGGATTTCATCGCTCTCTGCAACCGCATAAACGAACTTCAGGAGAAGCTTTATGCACGCCAGATCATTGTAGAACACATCAATGTGGGAGGAGGTCTGGGTATCGACTATATGCATCCGAACCGACAGGCTGTCCCTGCTTTTGCCGAATATTTCGAAACATACCACAAACACCTGCGGCTGCGTCCGCAACAGACGCTGCACTTCGAACTGGGACGATCGGTTGTAGGCCAATGCGGAA
Organism: Bacteroides gallinaceum; assembly: GCF_030373775.1. Taxonomy (NCBI): domain Bacteria; kingdom Pseudomonadati; phylum Bacteroidota; class Bacteroidia; order Bacteroidales; family Bacteroidaceae; genus Bacteroides; species Bacteroides gallinaceum. The sequence continues at coordinate 249,730 of NZ_JAUDEN010000001.1, forward strand.
GCCTGATTACAAAAGTAATCTACGTAAAGCAAGGGACAAACAAACAGTTTGCCATCGTTGATGCAGGCATGACGGACCTCATCCGCCCGGCACTGTACCAGGCATACCATAAAATCGAAAACATCACATCGGAAGAGCCCGCAGAGGCATACGATGTCGTGGGGCCGATCTGCGAATCATCCGATGTATTCGGAAAGGCCATCGACCTGAACAAGGCCCGCCGCGGCGACCTTTTCGCCATCCGCTCGGCCGGTGCCTACGGGGAAATCATGGCATCAGGATACAACTGCCGCCCGCTGCCTCAAAGCTATACATCCGATGAACTGGTATAATCCCGGCATCATCTGTTATTGTCATTGAACAGTTCAAAGGTAAATTTGCATCCTACAGATGTAAATTTACCTTTTTCATTTCCGATAAAGATACCGGCATCGAATATATGCGTGGCAAAGCCGTATCCGAATTCCAAATAAGGATTCAGATGAGGCATGAAAAGAACGCCCGCATAGATGCGCTCCTTCTGCACAAACGAAAGCAGCTTGCTCACTGGATAAAGAAGAATAAACGGAGCCTCATAAGTAAAGTTTCCCCGTATATAATGGCTTGAAGCGTTATACCAGCGGCCATCAAGCGTCTGAAAAGTTCCTCCGATGTCATCATTCCACCCCTGAGGAAGATTCAGATTGGAGAAATGCGCATAATCGACGAAATACATATCCGACTGGTCTGTAAACATACCCCCACCTACATGATACGAAAGTGAGCGCACATTGCGCAAACGGATATTCTGCTCAATGGAAAGTTCTATCCGCTCGTATGTTCCCGAGTTCTTCAACAGACGGATGCCCCTTTCATAGTCCAGCATGAAAGTCGGATAAAGAGAGCCGACATTGATTTTCCGCTTTCCGTTCATATAGTAATACATGCCCGGAGTCCATTCCACACGGATGCGGGGAGCGAAACTGTTGTATTTGGAACGGACCCGCGTTTCCACTTCCGGCGTGCTTTTCGTATAACGCCAGTGCATCGAAAGTCCGGTCCACAGACGAAGGCCGTTGACAATCTCGAAGTTGTGCGACACGTCCACATAGATGTCCTTGAAATAGTCAAGTTCAAGTCCGTCAAAAGAAAACGTACTGTCAGGCATCTGCTCCAGCTGGTCAAGCACCACACTGCTGTAAATCCGGTTACCGTTTCCGGCATGAAGCTCAAAGGCACCGTGTCTTGCCGGATTGTACACATACTCCACATCCACCTTTCCATACAATTCCTTCTTCGTAAAGTTGAAGCCTATTTGCGGAGCAATACGCAGAAGCTTGCCGTCATGAAACAGTTTATTGTACTTAAACACTTGCCGGTAGGAGATTCCATTGCGGTGGCTGTAGCTCACGAGCAGGGGATTGATGATAGGCGAACAGGATATGTTGCCCACCTTCGAGAGGTCTACGTTATAGCTGCTGATGAGGGCATCTCCGATCTGTCCCCAGAATACAAAACTTTTCTTCAGCGGCCCTTCGGCTTTAGAGGAATCAGCCTTGTGCGTCCGCAGCCTGTAATCCAGGCTTTTGTACAGCGAATCCTCCGCCGCTTCCAAAGGAATGGGACGGATACGGTCGAACGAATCTCTCGACATGACCAGACTGCTGGTGTCAGAAGTCAGCGTGTAAGAAGCGGTCAAGTCATAATCACTTTTGTTTTTCCGCGGTATAATTTCTTCGCCCGGCTTGCGGAACACTACCTCCGTATATTTCATCCATCCCGTATAGCGCATTTCAAGGTGATTGCGGAGAAACTTGAAATGCAGGTCAAGATCCATCACAGCCGGCAGATACCTGGTCTTTTCCGTATTGCCCATTTGCATCGCTACCCGAAATCCAACCAGATCATATTTCCCCGACAAATCCAGATAACGGATGGTCCAGTCGGCCGACGAAACCCATATCACCCCTTCAACCAGCTGCGTGCTCTTGTACCGCGGAGTAACCCTGATCTTGTAGACAGGTCCGCCAGCCTGATACACCACATCCTCCAACGCATAGCGATAATGCATCCGCGCTTCACGATTGAACGGCGATATAAGGCGGTCGCCCATAAGCGAAGGCGCATAGATATTGAAGCGCATATAGTCGATGATGTCAAAAGCCTCTCCGCGCACGCTGGGAAACGTGGTAGACACGGCCCTCACCTTCCGGTCTATAATATTCGGAGCCGTGAAATGCAGGTCGCTGACCGATTCATAAAGATACTCCTTCACGCCCTTTTCAAGGCGGAACATCGACGGCAAATATTTGATTATCCGATTCTGCTTATGCACTTTCAGGTTGCCTTTAAGATACAACTCGCTCTTATAGCTTTTCACCTTCGAGGCATGTTCCGCAGCGGCGTCAAATATATGGTTCAACACCGAATCGGGTGTAATCCGGGAATTATTGTTCCCGCTGCCAAACGTTCCCCCTCTCGCCGGAACGGCAATGAAGCCAAACGCCAGCGCTGCCACCAAAGCCAATATGTTAAAAATTCTGATTCGGCACATAATCAGTGACAAATATATAACAAAGCCACATTTTAAAGGCATTTTTTACAATGAAAAAAGAATATTTTAAAGATATTCTTACTACCTTTGTGCCATATAACATGGTTTTGTAACATCTTATGGTAAAAAAGGAACTAACAGAAACTGAAATTGCCGAAAGCATACCCGATTTATGGCAACCTTTGACGCAAGCTCAAAAAGAGTTGCTCGCAAAGAACTTTACAATTCAAAAATACAAAAAAAACGAAACGATTTATTGCGAGGGGGAAACGCCGGAAAACTTGATGTGCCTGCTGAGCGGAAAAGTAAAAATATACAAAGACGGAGTAGGCGGGAGAAGCCAGATTATCCGCGTCATCAAGAACAAGGAGTATTTCGCCTATCGGGCGTATTTTGCCAAAGAAAATTTCGTAACTGCCGCGGCTGCATTCGAGCCGTGCACCATCTGTCTGATTCCTATGCCTGTCATTGTCGAACTCATACTCGACAATGCCCAGCTGGCCATGTTCTTCATCAAACAACTGTCGAAAGATTTGGGCATTTCTGACGAACGGACAGTCAACCTTACCCAAAAACACATTCGCGGACGTCTGGCTGAATCGCTGCTGTTCCTGAAAGAAACATACGGTGTAGAAGAAGACCAATGCACGCTCAGCATCTACCTCTCAAGAGAAGATCTCGCCAACCTGTCGAACATGACAACGTCCAACGCCATACGCACCTTGTCGAACTTTGCGTCGGAAAAGCTCATCACCATCGACGGCCGTAAAATAAAAATCATCGATGAAGAAAAGCTGAAAAAAATAAGCAAGATCGGCTGATACATCCTTCTTCAGACAAACCATCAGAACACATAAAAACGAACGCAAAGGCACAAAGCCGCAGGAAACGCAAACAAGCTGTTCCAGTAAAAATACGCCGAACTTTGTGCCCTTGTGTCCGAAAGCCTCACCTGCGTCACCGGCCTTCGTCCAATGCACACTGGCGCAAAGCCTTGCAAAGCTGGTCGGGGCATGAAGTTTCTTTGTTTCCGCAACGAATCCCATCCAGGCGCCTGACCACTTCATCTACAGGCATCCCTTTGACCAGCTCACTTATTCCTTTCAGATTTCCATTGCAGCCTCCCGTATAACGGACATCCTTCACGATGCCGTTTTCTACTTCCACATCAATGCATGTGCTGCAAGTTCCCTGAGTTTTATAGCTTATCTTCATCTCTGCCAATTATACGATTCAACATTTGTCTTTGCCAATCACGAACCGGAATATGACAAAAGCTGCTTCAAATCATTTTCACGCATTTGAAACAGCTCCTGCCTATCGGTTATCCAACAAAAATCACTCTTCGTCTTCTTCCGGCTTCATGTTTGTATAAACAGTCTGCACATCATCAAACTCTTCCAGGCGTTCAACCATCTTATTGATTGTTTCGCGCTGTTCCGGAGTCACATCTTTCTGGTCATTGGGAATGTACGTAAACTCACCGCCGACATCCTCAAAACCGCTTTCCTCGAGATGCTTCTGTATGGCAGCATAACTCTTCGGATCGCCGTAGATCGTGATAGTGCCTTCTTCCGGATCCTCGTCATATTCATCCTCAACGCCGTAATCGATCAGGTCCAGAATCAGTTCTTCCATATCAATGCCTTCCTTCTTCTTGAAAGTGAACACACACTTATGGTCGAACAGGAAAGCCAAAGAACCTGTGGTACCCAGGTTTCCGCCGAACTTGTTGAATACAGAACGCACATCGGCAACCGTACGTGTCGTGTTGTCTGTCAGCGTATCAACAAACACAGCCACACCGTGAGGGCCGTACCCTTCGTAAGTCATTCCTTTGTATTCGCTCTGATCCTTGCCCATCGCATTCTTGATGGCACGCTCAATGTTGTCCTTCGGCATATTCTCGCGCTTGCAAGTGGCGATAACCGAACGCAAAGTCGGATTGTTTTCCGGTTCCGGTCCTCCAGCCTTCACTGCAATAGCGATTTGCTTGCCCAGACGAGTAAATGTTTTGGCCATGTGGCCCCATCTTTTCAGTTTTGTAGCTTTTCTATATTCAAACGCTCTTCCCATTGGATTTTATTTTTTATTATTTTTTGAAGTTATAGTTTCTTCCGGTTGTTTCAGCTGCGGGCCACCGTTTATCTCAGTTTGGCATCCAGCTTATTTTCAAGATTCTGAACCAGTTTCTGCATGAACTTGTCGATCTGCTTGTCGTTCAGAGTCGCATTTTCGTCCTGAAGCACGAAACTTACGGCATAGCTCTTCTTGCCCGCTTCCAGATTCTTGCCCTCATAAACGTCAAACAGTTCCACGCTCTTCAGCAGCTTCCTGTCGGTTTCGTAAGCAATCTTCTCGATCTCCGCAAATTGCGTTTTCTTGTCGATCAGCAGGGCCAGGTCACGTTTCACGGCCGGGAATTTGGATATTTCCTTATAAGCAACCGCATTGTTTCTGACAGCCTTCATCAGTTCCGTCCAGTTCAGGTCGGCATAATATACTTCGTTGTCGATGTCGAACTTCTTCTGTATCTTCTTGTGGAGCACGCCCAGCGTAGCGAGCAGCTTTCCTCCGCGCGTATGCACGGACAAGGCAGCCGAATAGATATCATCCGCCAGATTGCCGAACACCACAGTTCCGAAGTTTACACCCAAACGGCGGAAGATGTTCAGCACATAAGCCTTCAGTTCGTATACTGAAGAATCTTCGTCCGGATGAGCCCACGAATTGCTAACCCGCTTGCCGGTCACCCACAGGCCGAGATGGAATTCTTCAGAATAAGGAGCCAATGCCTTTTCAGAATTCCTTTTCTCTGCATGATAATGGTAGCAGTTTCCAAACTCGAAGAACTTCAGGTCCGCATTCTTGCGGTTCGCGTTATGGCAGATGCTTTCCAGTCCGCCGAAAAGAAGGGTAGCGCGCAGCACGTTCAGGTCATTGCTCAGCGGATTCATCACATGAACCAGGTTTTCCGGACTGTAAGTTTCCAGACCCTCATAATAAGCGGAAGCCGTCAGCGAGTTGTTCAGAATCTCATTGAAGCCGCAACCGACAAGCTGTTCCGAAATCAGGTTCTGCAGCTTGTTTGACTTGTCGTATTCGCCTTTTACGTTCAGGCTCGACTTCAACGCAGTCGGAATCTCCACGTTGTTATATCCATAGATACGCAGAATATCTTCAACCACATCGCAAGGGCGGTTTACGTCTACACGGTAAGGAGGAACCAACAACGACAAGCCCTCTTCCGTTTCCCCGGCAATTTTCATCTCAAGGCTCGATACGATACGTTTGACCGTATCTTTCGGAATATCTTTACCGATCAACCCGTTTACATAGGCATATGTCAGCTCTACGGGGAAGTCGGCAATCGGAGCCGGATAATTGTCCTTGATTTCAGAGGCGATTTCTCCTCCCGCCAGTTCTTTCACCAGCAGAGCTGCCTCCTTCAGGGCATAAATCGTGGCGTTAGGATCGATGCCGCGCTCAAAGCGGAACGAAGAGTCGGTGCTCAGTCCATGACGGCGGGCGGTCTTACGCACCCAGGTAGGATGGAAATAGGCACTTTCGAGGAACACATCTTTAGTCTGTTCGGTCGTGCCCGAATCCAGTCCGCCGAAAACTCCGGCGATGCACATCGGCTCTTCCGCGTTGCATATCATCAGGTCACGGTCGGAAAGCGTCCGCTCCACCTCGTCCAGCGTAACGAACTTGGTTCCTTGGGGAACGGTCTTGACAACAATCTTGCCGCCTTTTATCTTGTCGGCGTCAAAACAGTGCATCGGCTGTCCGTAGGCATGCAGAATATAGTTTGTGATGTCCACAATGTTGTTGATCGGACGCAAACCGATTGTACGCAATTTCGTCTGCAGCCACTCCGGACTTTCCTTCACCGTAACGTTTTTAATGGCGACTCCGGCATATCTCGGACAGGCTTCGGCATTTTCTACAACAATGTCGATATCCATGTCATGGCTGTCTACCTTGAAGGTATCCACCGACGGGCGTTTCAACGTAGCCTGACGCCCGTTCTGAATCAGCCAGGCATACAGGTCGCGGGCCACGCCGTAATGCGAGCAGGCATCGGCACGGTTCGGCGTGATATCCACCTCCAGCACGTAGTCGCTTTTTATGTTATAGTAATCTTTGGCCGGCGTTCCCGGAACAACGTCTTCCGGAAGCACGATGATACCTTCGTGGCTCGTGCCCACTCCTATTTCATCCTCGGCACAGATCATTCCGTTTGACTCCACGCCGCGCAGCTTGGACTTTTTGATGGTGAAGCATTCATCGCCGTCGTAAAGCTTGGTCCCGATTGTAGCAACGACAACCTTCTGTCCGGCAGCCACATTCGCAGCTCCGCACACGATCTGGACAGGCTCTCCCCCACCCAGGTTAACGGTTGTAATGTGCATGTGGTCAGAATTGGGATGCGGCACACAAGTCAGAACTTCTCCGACCACAAGGCCCTCCAGACCTCCTTTTATTGATTGTATTTCTTCTACCCCGCCGGTTTCCAGACCGATGGATGTAAGAGCGGCTGCCACTTCATCGGGAGTCAGGTCAAAATCGACGTACTCTTTCAGCCAATTATAAGAAATGTTCATATCTGTAACGTTTTATATAATTCACGATTGATGCGCAAAGTTACAATATTTCTCCGGAATAAACGAAAAAAACGCACAAATTGAAGCAGGCAAATTAAAGCGGACTGAAACCGCTGACATTCAACAGATCCGATTTCGCAGAAGAGTGCAGGCTGCTTTACGGGCAGACAAACTTAAAACGTCCGGTACAATTATCTGTCTTCAGCTTGAAGACATGCATCTTCAGGCTGAAGATTTGCATCTCCAGGCTAAAGATATAAATCTCCAGTCTGGAGATAAGGAATCGGTCCCCACAAAGGCATATTCCGGACACGGCAGCCCGCAAGAAACGGCACAAAAGCAGACACAATGCTTCATGCCGCTTGCCGCAATGCCGCACTGCGCCTTGCCTCCGAATCAGGCAACAGCTTTTCAGTAGTATGTTTCGTGATACGTGCCGAAGTGCAAGATTCCGTTCCGATAAGAAACGGTTATTTTGTCTTCACGGGCCAGCCAGCCGACAGCACACGCCAGTTCGAGCGGATTCAAGCCCGTATGCCTCAGAAGTTCTTCCCAAGAAAACGTATTGTCATGCAGTGTACGCCATACAATACCTGCATTTTCTCCAATCGTACTTTTATCCATAAGCTATGCTATCAAAAAGATCCTACATTGCAGTGCACCATGCGATAGATTCTGGGCGACATGCCTTTATGCGCCTTAAAGAATTTGCCGAAGTTCGAAAGGTTCGAGAATCCCAATTCGTAGACAATTTCTTTGATGGAAGCCCGGGTATGACAGAGCATGTATTCTATTTCCCTTACGGTCGTTTCGTTTATCCACTCTGTCGGTGTTTTTCCGCTCGTCTTCTTGACGATGCAGCACAAGTATTTGGGAGTGATACACAACCGTGAGGCATAGAACGCCACGCTGCGTCTTTTCCCGTGATGGGCAAACAGCAAATCCATGAAGCGTTCATACAGAACGTCACCGCTGGACTTATAACAGTATGTCCCTTCGTCCAGATGATTCAGGCGCATCAGTATGCGGTTTTCTTTCGCCAAGGCTTCAACGACAGAAAACAATTCGATGGCTTCCATCCCGGTCGTTTCTTTCAGACCATAAAAATCAATGTTCCCTTCGCTTTTCTGTATCGCATCGAGAACCGTCTGTTTCTTCTGTTCCATTTTTTTATATGATTGATTGTCCATACACTGTAGTTTATGTTCTTTCTTTTTGGTGATAAGACATCAGCAGCCCCGCAAAGGTGCTGCCCAAACAAATCCATATCGTAGATCCGGTGATGTCTTTCATAGCCACCAGCGTGGCTTGCAGCGAAACCTGCCCCTTCATCAGAACGGATGCCAGGCGGGAAGCTTCTACCTCGTCTTTCCCTTGCTGTTTCCCCAAACGGGATGCCTGCATGAACCGGGCAGCGAACTGCGGACTATCGCTCCGGACATCCTGTGCCAGGCGAGTGATATAGTGCTGCTGCCGTTCCTGAAGCCAGTTGCCATACACAGAAGTTCCGACAGCTGGAGCTGCCACATTGCGTACCGCCACCATCAGAAACAGCCACGTAGCGAAATAGCGTACGGGCAGATGCTTCATGGCAAAAGCGCAGGTCACGGAATACAGCACAAGCATACCGGAGTAATGAAGCAGTGTCGGAGGTATGATATGTCCGTACACGCCCATCGTCTGGTAATGGAAATACATATACAGATTGGCACCCAGCATCAGCAGAAAACCTGCTGCATAGATGTAACGGAAATGCACGCCCCGGAACACGCATACCAGCGTAAAGACGAGTCCCGCCACGCAGCCCGGAATCGCCCAGCAGGAAACAGCGGCACTCCCCAGGTTGCCGGAAGCGGTAGACATTTTCAGATAGGCGGTAACGAACAGGGTGCTGCTGTTGACCAGCATCAGCAGGAGAAAAATGCCGATGCCGTACCACGTGTAACGGTAGCGGAAGATGCCCAGCTCCAGCACCCGTTTCTGACGCACAGCCGCAGAAAGCCACAAGAACGCACCTCCGCCGACAAGCATCACTGCCCATGCCACGCGCATCGACCGGTGATCGAACCAGTCATAGGTTTTTCCGAATACCATGATATAGCAGAACGCTCCCATCGCCACCGTCAGCAACAGAGCGTCCGGCAGCAAACGCCACGGCAAATGATAGCGGTGCGTAGGAGCCGGACAAAAGGTGAACGACACCAGAAATACGGCGGCCAGCATCATGCCTGCCACCAGCAGATAGGTGTACTCCCAGCGGAACTCGTATGCCATCCATGCCGACACGTAGTTGCTGAACTGCACGATGCAGAGGATGTAGCAGTAGAGCACAGGCATCAGCAACGTCCGGGCATGGTCGTTTTTAAAGGCGTTCTCCGGCGAATCCGGCTCATACAGAAACATGTCGAGTGTCTGTATGCCCAGCAGGTAAGGAGCTATGACAAAAGTGGTATTCAAAACCAGTGCCACGCGGATGAATCCTATCAGAAAACAGCACACCGCCAGCAGCGGAATGCTCTGGACAATGGCACACACTCCGTTGAGCAATGCCAGCAGGATGTATCCTCCCAAGTAGACGTGCTTCACGTTGCGTGCCTGCAAATAAGGCAGCATGAAAGGAAACACCATCGACATGCCGATGCTTGCACACAGGCTAAGGAACTGGAAATTCTCGGTCAGCACACCCATGCCGCCCGCCATTTCGTTTATGTTGCTCAGGTATGTTCCGCCCGAAAAAAACAGCGGAACAAACAACATCAGCAGCACAAGCACGCCGAGCGGCCTGGGCATCCAACCGTAAAAAGGATAATTTGTTTTCATAATCACAAAGCGAAAGAAGTCAGAGGTTTGCCTTCACCACACACATCATCCCGGCAGCCAGCCGTGCATTATCTTCATCGGAAATGTCCGTCAGTTCGATACGCACCGGAACACGCTGCTGGATTTTTACAAAGTTTCCCGCCGAGTTGTCCGTAGGAACCATCGAGTATTTTGAACCGGTGGCGGAACTGATGGCGGCGATACGTCCCTTAAATGTCTTTCCTTCGAAAGCATCTACCGCGACTTCCACTTCCTGTCCCACGGCCAACGAAGATATTTGGGTTTCCTTATAATTGGCAACCACCCATTTGCGGGTATCGGGAATAATGGAAGTGAGGGTCTGTCCGGCATTGACCAGCTGCCCCTCTTCGATGGAACGCCGCCCCAGACAGCCGTCGCAGGGAGCTGTCACCACCGTGTACGACAAGTTCAGCCCGGCCAGCTCCATTGCAGCTTCGGCGCGCTTGACGGCAGCTTCAGCATTTTCCTGACGCTGGTCCACTTCGGTTACGGACGAGCGGGCGGCTTCGCGCTGCCGCTTCAAGGCCGCCACACGGGCACGCGCCATTTCCAACTGCGTCTGATACTGTTCTACCGCGACGGGGGGCGCGGCGTTTTTCTCCAGCAGAGCACTGTATCTCTGGTAATCTTTTTCCAACTGCGCAACACGATATTGCGCCTCGGCAATGGAAGCGTCGTATGCAGAAGCTGAGCTGGAAGCCGTGTTCAATGTATTTGCCGCCACCTTGCGTCCGCTCCGCGCGTCCATCAAGGCTGCCTCCGCCTGTTTCAGGCGGATACGGTATTCATCGTCTTCCAGAACAACAAGGGTATCTCCCTTACACACATGCTGATGCTCGGTAAAGTAAATCTTCCTGATATACCCCGACACACGGATATTGACAGGCGAAAGATATTGTTCCACCTGAGCGTCGTCAGTTGTTTCGCTGGATTTATAATCTGCAAAAAGGGAGATGATTGTCCATAATCCCCAGGCCGCGAGGCAAAGTCCTGCAATGCCGGCCGCCTTTTTCATCGTGAATCTTTTTCCGGATTCTTGTTTTCGGGTATTCGCTGTTGTTTCCATATAAATCGTATCTATTTGTTTTGTTTTCAGAACATCCAATATTTTGCCGCCTCACCGGGTAAGACAGTCCAGACTTCCAGCGAGTTTCAGCAGGGCAAGCTGGGCCATGTTACACTGACAATGCGCCTGCACACAGGCCGACTGTGCGGCATGGAGCCGCATCTCGTCTTGCAGCAGTTCCGTCATGGACGCCACTCCTTCCCTGTATTTTTCTTTAGTAACGGCATATACATCTTCCGCCTGACGGTAACTGTCTTTTTGGGTGCGGAAAACCTCCAGGTTATGACGGAGCAGCCGCGATGCGTCAGCGTATTCCTTCTCCAGCTGCTTGCGCTGCATATCAAAGGAAGTTTCCGCCTGCTGCCTGTCGTACCGGTACTGGCGCACTTTCAGCCGTTTGTCATTGGCGTCGAATATTGGGATGTGCACCGACAGAGCAAGGTACGTGTTGCCGAACCAGTTGTGGGTTTCGCCCGACGTATGAAAATAATGGTGAAGCTTTTCCTGATAGCCTACTGCTCCCAACTGTCCGCCCAACGAGATGGAAGGGATATATCCGGCACGTACCGCCTTGATTTGCCGATCCGCCAGTTTTTGCCTGGCAGACAGCAACCGCAGTTCCGGCAGGGAACGGCTGATGCCCGCCGTATGAAGCAAGACCACCTCAGAAGGCATGGAACTGACCTCCAGCGGCGCCTCGGGAGGAAGGTCGAGCAGGAAACGGAGCAGATTCAATTGCTGTTCGTGAAGCGTAACGCACTGGTCGTGCTGCGCCGCAAGGCTTTTCAGACTGATTTGCACACGAGTCAAATCTACCTCCAGCACAACTCCGCCCTTATACAGTTCTTCAGCAATGGTGCAAAGCTTCTCCATCCGGCGGATATTTTCGTCCAGCAGATTTTGCTGTTCCAAGGAAGCTTGCGCCAAATAATAAACATTGCCAATCTTGTACGGTCAGGTCTTCCACGGCTTTCTCGTACGACAAGGTACTGATTTCCTGAACCGTACGGGCAACCTTCGCGGCTGAAAGCACCGTCTGGTTATAGAGAGGCATACCGAACTGAATCCCTGCTGTCATGGCATACTGCATACTCTGGATTTTCTGCCACGTCGGATCGTCGGGAAAATCATTGCCCAGCAGTGTGCCGGTGGTCACATTGGCAGGTTTCATCAGGTAGTCCGCCATTCGAAAATCAGCAGACAATACAGGGAGCAGCCGGGAACGGCTTTGGGTTAAAGCCGTTTTGCTTTTCAGCACAGACAACCGGCTGTTTTTCAACGAAAGGTTGTTGCGGATCCCTGTTTCCACACATTCTTTCAACAAATACGTCTTTGTCTGCCCGTAAACATCCGGCAAACAAAAGAACAAACATACCAATAAAAGCAGATACTTCATGACTTTACATTTTCTTGTTGTTTGCAGGCAAAGTTAGTCCGGTTTACAGCTGCAAGGAGGTGCAATTTATGGGAGCAATTGTGCAATTTCAACGATAAAAGAAAATATAAACGATGAAAAATAACGGATATATCAATCTTATTGGTTAATTTGCGTACAAATAAAAAAAATCGTCATGGAACAGACAGCCTATCAGATGCTGGACATAGGACAGCTTTTGGCAAATGATGCTACCGTATCGCAAAACAAATACGGCTTCTTCTTATGCCGGAAAGGAGAAGCCGACATACTGCTGGACAATCACAGCTTTCACATTGAAGCAGGCGTACTGTGCCTCTACACCCCTTATACATTTATACGCATCATACGCCATACGGATAATATCGAAGGATGCCTCATGGAAGGAGAGCTGGATACAATTCAGTCTGCCTTGTCAAACATACCCGCGGCAGAACGTTTCGCCATCCGCTCTCATCCCTGCGTGAAACTGGGAACGGCCGAATGTCAAAGGCTGGAGCAGGCTGTGGAGATGCTGACTGCACGCACCGAACTGCTTCGGAAAGCCGAGAAGCCGCGTTCTGTCCGATTGCTTCATACACTGGTGCAGGCTCTGCTGCAAGCCCTTTGCCTTGAGGTGCTCGAAATTTATTTCAACTGCACGACAATAGAAGAACTTCCCCAAAACCGTGAAGAAAAGATATTCAACCGCTTTCTTATGTCTGTCTTCCGCAACTGCAATGAAGAGCGTTCCGTAACCTTTTATGCAAGAGAGCAGCACCTCTCGCCCAACTATCTTTCCACAATTGTCAAAAATCAGTCAGGACGCACCGCTATTCAGTGGATAGAAACATTCACCCTGCTGCAAGCACAACACTACTTGCTGCAGACCAGACTCAGCATCAAGGAAATTGCCTATCAGCTGCACTTTCCCGACCAGTCGGTCTTCGGACGCTATTTCAAGAAACACTGCGGAGTTTCGCCAACCGATTACAGAAACAGAAAACGGATATGACAGACTGCCGACAGTCAGTGAAGTTAAGAAACAAAATCCTATCTTTGCATACATAATTCCACAAACACAAAGGAAAGCCGGCAGCATTAGAGCCTGTCCGTTTAAATGCCGCTCAGGTTATTGGAAAATTTAAAACAACGGCTCTTACGTAACAGAAAAATTTAAACCAACTAAGTTTGTATATAAAATAGTCAAAACATGAAAACAATCCGTCTGATCTATCCACAATGGCAAGGAGGAGATATCACCCGCTGGATTCCGGAAATAAGCGATCCCGGCCTTGCGGCACGCGGTTATTTTCTGGGTGCGCAGATATTGGATTTTCTCGTTCCAGGACAAAAACAAGAAACGTTTACCGTTCCCGTAACAACTGAACTCATTGAGCGAAAAGTGACAGAAGGCATAATGGACCGTGACATTATCTCCATACAGACACAGGCCGCTCTCGATATCCTGAACATTCAGAATCCCGACAAAATTGTCACACTTGGAGGAGAGTGCTCGGCAAGCGTTGTACCATTCACTTACCTGGCAAACAAATACCCCAACGACGTAGCCATGATCTGGATCGACGCACATCCCGACATCACACTCCCAGGGGACGCCTACTCGGGATACCATGCCATGGCCGTAACCGCATGCATGGGAATCGGTGACCGGAAAATTCTTTCCAGACTTCCGGCTCAGATAAGCCCGTCAAAAATCCTGTTTGTCGGACTCCGCGACTGGGAAAGGGACGAAATAAAAGAAAGACAAAAGCAATACGGCATCAAACACCTCACACCGGAAGAAACGAAAGAGAACAGCGATGAAATACGCAAATGGCTGAATGCGTGCAACGCATCCAAAATCGTCATCCATTTTGACATGGATGTGCTCGACCCGGCAGAAATTGTCGCGGCAGTAGGCATTATACCCGGCGGAATGAAAATGACGGAAGTGGTGCGCGTCATAAATGACATTGCGAAGGAAAAAGAAGTGGTCGGACTCACCGTAGCCGAACCCATGCCACGCACAGCCATACGCATCAAACAAATGCTCGAACAACTTCCGCTGATACAGGAATAAAAAAGAGGTGCGCCTTCACACCTGGCGCACCTCCACTAAAATTATGTTTACAATTAACAGAGTTTGCGAGAACCGTCGCTGATGACCACATCATAAACTTTCGGACTGCGGCCGAATTTTTCTTTATATCTTTCTTTAGCCGTAGAAATGAATGTTTCATACAGTTCGTTCTTCACGAGATTGATTGTACAACCACCGAAGCCGCCGCCCATTACGCGCGATCCGGTTACACCGCAATCAAAAGCAACATCATTCAAGAAGTCAAGTTCTTCACAGCTCACTTCATACAGTTTGCTCATGCCATGATGCGTTTCATACATTTTTTGTCCGACCGTTTCATAGTCGCCTCTTTCCAATGCATCACAAACATCGAGCACACGCTGAATTTCTTCAATCACATATTCAGCACGCATATAATCCTCTTCCGAGATCTGGGCTTTCACCTCATTCAGCATCTCCATGTTGCAATCTCTCAGATACTCTACATGCGGATGAATCTTCTGCACGGCAGCAACGACATTTTCACAGCTCTGACGGCGTTTGTTGTAGGCAGACGAAGCCAACTCATGTTTCACTACAGAGTCAACCAGAACCAAACGGTAGCCATCCGGTTTAAACGGGAAATACTGATATTCCAACGAACGGCAGTCCAAACGGATCAAATGGCCTTCCTTGCCGAATACAGAAGCAAACTGATCCATAATGCCACAGTTTACACCACAATAGTTATGCTCTGTAGCCTGTCCCACCTTAGCCAGTTCAAATTTATCAATCTTATTGTCACCGAACAGATCGTTCAAGGCATAAGCATAAGTCGATTCCAAAGCGGCAGACGAAGACATTCCCGCACCCAGAGGCACATCACCGGAGAATGCTGTATTGAATCCCTTCACATCTACTCCGCGCTTGATCATTTCACGGCACACGCCAAAGATGTAGCGTGCCCAGCTTGCGTTGGGAGCGTCTTCCTCATTCAGTCCGAACTCAACATAATCCTTCAGGTCGATTGAATAAGCACGAACTTTGTCTGTTCCGTTCGGCTTGATTTCAGCAACCATGCCTTTGTCCACTGCTCCCGGAAAAACGAAGCCACCGTTATAGTCAGTATGCTCACCAATCAGATTAATACGTCCCGGAGATGTGTATACTGAACCCGTCGTGCCGTCGAAATGTTTGATAAAACGACTTCTTACATATTCTATGTCCATAATGATAAAAAATTAAAGGTTAATATTTCATATAAAACAAAATGACGGAGTCCGGAATAACCGTCCGTCCCCCATCATTTCATATTTTTCAATCCACCGGTATGTCTTTGTTCACATTCTTGCATCCCACCAGTCCGTAGAACAACAAGTAAGCCAATGCAAAAATGATTACCCAATAGCTGTTCATGAAACCGGCCATATCAGCCAGCCATCCCTGAATGACAGGAAGTATACCGCCGCCGCAAACCAACACCATAAACACTCCGGAAGCTGCAGCAAGGTATTTGCCCAATCCTTCAACCGCAAGGTTGAATATTCCTCCCCACATGATGGAAGTACACAAGCCAACAAGCACCAGGAACATCGCGTTGATAGGAACTTCAGCCATACCGAACGACAAGCCTCCCGTTGAGCTTTGCTGCAACACCGGCAAATTCACCAATGAAGCGGTAGAAGAGAATATGGCAAGGAATACCAATATCAGACCTAATCCGGAAGTGAAGATCATCATAACGCGGCTCGACACCTTAGCTCCCAATGAAGCTCCCAGAAGACGGCCGACAAGCATCAGCAACCAATACGTGCCGACAACAAAACCGGATATTGTGGAACTGATTCCAGCTCCTCCTTTTTCTACAGGGTCCGTAAGGAACAGGTTCAATGTGCCCGGCACGCCAACTTCAATTCCGACATACACGAAGATGGCAATGGCACCCAGCACAAAATGACGGAATCTAAGCACTCCTTTTATCAGCACGCCGATAGGCTCGGATGATTCAGACGTCTTCGGTTCGGGAATCTTCACAAACAGAAGAACGAAGAAAGCAAACGCGAATACCGCCATCGCCGTATACATGACAGGGAAAATCTGAGAAATGGTAGCCTTTTCAACCGAACCGGCAATCAGAATACCTACGAACATCGGAGTGATGGTAGCCATTACAGAGTTGAACGATCCTCCGACCTGAATGAGCTGGTTACCCTTGTTTCCTTCACCGCCCAGTTTGTTCAGCATCGGATTTACAACCGTATTGAGCAAGCACATGGAAAATCCCGACACAAAAGCTCCTATCAAATAAACGGCAAAAGCGGAAGACGGGCTGGCATGTCCGGAAAGATACTGTATGCCCACACCGATAAAGCCGACGGCAACTGCAATGAGGGCGGTCTTCTTATACCCCACCTTTGTCAATAAAATACCGCTGGGGATTCCCATTACCGCATATGCAATGAAGTTACCTAAATTACCCAACATTCCAAGCGCGTTGGATACAGAAAACTGATTTTTCAATACGATTCCCATTGGGGCAGCAAGATTAGTAACAAATGCAATCATACCGAAAAGGAAAATCATAGTGACGATTGCGATGACCTTGCCATTTTGCTTTTGTTGATTCATGATTTGTTTAAGAATTTAAGTGTAATGAATTTTGTTTTATAATCAAAAGGAAATTATTTTTCAACTCCGAATTTATAGACGGTTACCTGATGGTACATATCCCCGGCGTCAAGAACAACGGAAGGGAAATGTCCTTTATTTGGCGAGTCCGGAAAATGCTGCGCTTCGAAACAGATTGCACTGCGCGCCGGGAAAGTGGCCCCGTGATAGCCTTCAAAGCCATTATGCCAGTTCGCCGTATATACCTGCACTCCCGGTTCGGTTGTGAACACCTCCAGCGAACGCCCGCTCACAGGCTCCACACATTTTGCAGCAAAGACCAGTTCACCCGGTTCTTTTTTATTCAAGACATAGCAATGGTCATACCCCGCTCCGAACACCAGTTGCTGGAAAGGTTCATTGATGCGGCTTCCTACCGTATGCGGCGTGCGGAAATCCATCGGCATACCTTCCACCTTTGCAATCTCGCCGGTCGTAATGGAAACTTCATCCATCGGCGTATAGAAGTCCGCATTCAAAGTGAGGAGATTATTGTCTACAGTAGGAGTAGGATTCGCCAAACCAGCAAGACTAAAGAACGCATGATGTGTCAGGTTTACAATCGTCTTTTTGTCTGTTGTGGCATTGTAGGTCAGTATCAGTTCATTCTCGTCGGTGAACGTATAAGTCACAGTCACATCCAAATTTCCCGGAAAACCTTCTTCCCCGTCTTTTGAAAGGTAATGCAGCGTAAGGCTTTGCCGGCTGGTCTGTTCGGCATCCCACACCCGGCTGTGAAAGCCGGTCGGTCCGCCATGCAGCGAATTGGGACCGTTGTTAATAGCCAACTGATATTCTTTTCCGTCAAGAGTAAACTTTCCCTTGGCAATGCGGTTGCCGTAACGTCCGATAAGCGTACTCAAAAAAGGCTCATGACTGTTGATGACATGATCAATGCTGTCATGTCCTTGAACTACATTCGCCAGCTTGCCGTCTTTATCAGGCACCATTACCGCCAGCAGTGCACCCCCATAATTCGTAACGGCGACCTCAGCCCCCGAATTGTTCGACAAGATAAACAAGTCTGTTTCCTTTCCCTCTATTACTTTTTGAAAATCAGACCTTTTTAAACCGCTTAAATTGTCTTCTTTGTAAAATGTGTCATTCATATATTAAAAATCTTTTATTCACATATCCAAAACACTATGCAAATAAAAAGATTTTCTTCATAAAACCCAAACTTTTCTACTAAAAGATGAACGGTTATTTGTTTAAAGAAAGTAAATCGGCCACAATAAAACTGCTTCCTCCGACAAAAATGAAGTCATCCGGAGCTGCCTCTGCAAGCGCCGCACTGTATGCACTCCCGACATCTGAAAAAACGTTTCCCTTCAATCCGTATCCGGAAGCCAACTCTTCAACCTTTTCAGCCGGAAGCGCTCTTTTCACACTGGCCTGCGTAAAATAATACTGCGCATTCCTGGGAAGCATCGACAGCACTCCGGTAATGTCTTTATCATTTACCATCCCTATCACAATGCGCAACGTACGACAACGCTGCATGGCAAGCTGTTTCACCACATAAGATATGCCGCCCACATTATGACCGGTGTCACACACCACAGCGGGCTGCTCACGCAACTTCTGCCAACGCCCCATCAGCCCCGTCAGCTCGCAAACCTGCGAGAAACCCTTCCTGACATCCGCATCACCGATCCGATAGCCCGACTTGATGAGCAGGCGCAAAGCTGCCAGCAAGGTATTCGTATTCTTTTCCTGACATAATCCGCGAAGCTCTCCCTTCAGATTCTTATAATATCTGGTCTGATACAGATAAGCACCGTCATCGGCACGCTCCGTCTTTTCCAAAAGCTGCTCGTCTTCCGCAAAAAAAACAGGAGCCTCGACCGCTCTGGCTTTTTCTTCGAAAACCGGCCTTGTTTCAGGTGTCGTTTCCCCTATTACTACGGGAATCCCCGTCTTGATTATTCCTGCCTTTTCCGCAGCAATCTTGGGCAGTGTATCTCCCAAGAACTGCATATGGTCGAAACTGATATTGGTAATGACACATAAGTCGGGACGAATAATATTCGTGCAGTCCAGTCTTCCACCCAACCCCACTTCGATTACAGCCACGTCTACTTTCTCGCGGGCAAAATAATCGAATGCCATGGCAGTAGTCAGTTCAAAGAAAGAAGGGTGCAAAGGCTCGAAAAAGCTACGATGCTTTTCCACGAAATCCACCACAAATTCTTCTTCTACCGGCCTGCCGTTTACACGGATGCGCTCACGGAAGTCTACCAAATGCGGCGAAGTATAAAGTCCAGTCTTGTAACCGGCAGCTTGAAGAATGGCCGCCAACGTATGCGAACAAGAACCTTTACCGTTCGTCCCCGCCACATGAATGGTGTGGAACCGAGCATGAGGATGTCCCAAATGCTCGTCAAGAGCAAACGTATTTTCCAGTCCTTCCTTATAAGCCGCCTTCCCGACCTGCTGAAAAAGCGGCGCGCTATTATATAGATAAGCGATTGTTTCCTGATAGTTCATTATGTAAGTTGATTAAGTCAAAACACCATTGATACAAACAATAAAAACATGAAGCTATAAACCATTTATTTCTATTCGAGTTTCAGAAACATGTCTTTCAGATTAATAACCACACAGTCAAACGGATTAATCAGATCCATCCCGATAATGCCCATGTCTTCTGCCGGCTTCGTGCCATGATTCTTAACATCCACAATCAAATCAGTCAATGTCACAGGTTTGCCCCCGACCTTTATTTCAAAAGCGGGAATACGCAACACCTCCCTCTTGTTTAGACGATTGAAGCTGCCGCCTGTAACCGTTTCACGCTTGCCGGCAGATTCAAGCGCAGACTTATGAGTTTCGTAATATAAATAGTTCAGCCCGGCAGTTGAGCAGCCAGTGTCAAAATGGAGCAACAATTCCTCGCCGTTTTTTCCTGCTTTTAATTTCAATGTCCGGTCCATCTTTATCAGATTACGGCCAGAAGAAGGCAAATCAGACGCAATGGCAGGAAAAACGACCTCTTTCCTCTTCGGACAAATCCGAATCTCGTCAAACAATCCTATAAAATCCATACCCAGAACGGCATCCACTCTCAAGACAGAATCCAACGCATTAGGCGGCAATAAGGTAACAAGCGAATTGTAAAAACTCATTTCTCCTATCTTCATGCTGTCCAGCACTCCCATTTTTCCAACCATGGAGCCTGGAACATCGGGATTTATCATCACCGAATCATTCAGAACACGCACTCCCATTTCTTTTGCCATATGCTCAGACACGGCACTGGTCCCTGCTCCCGTATCAAATATAAAACGATAAGTTTTCCCATTAACCACAACCGGCATCAGAATAATTGTGCCCCGCCATCCCTCAGGCTCAAAATCATCCGGCAACATCACCCTTTCAATGCCGACAGGAATTACTACATCTTCTTGCGGACGGGATATGCTTGGAGGAGGCACGTCTTTCAACCGACTATAAAAAGAATGAATGCTTTCAAGCGCTGTACACATTTCTTCTCCACCGCCCTGCCGTTTAAGCTGTCCCATAATATCCTGCGCATCTTGTGCTGCCTCAGCATACATTCCTTCCATTCCTTTTAACATGCAAGACAGGACAGCCATATTAACGGCATTCTGACCTCCAATCTCAGGCTGATGGCTCACCAGCAATTTTTCGATACTTTCCAAAGCCTCAGCCGGACGATTAAAATAATATCCGATGAAGGCTTCCGACATCAGTTTCAAGAAATCAGCCTGCATAGAATCCTTCACTGCCGGATAAGTTTTTTCCAACTCAAACCAATCCGAGCGGTTCAATATGACTCCAATGCGCTCGTCTGCAGATTGAGAGAAAGATGAAACAGACACAAAAACCAGCAGCAACCAGACGATTCCCTTCATACAACAAAAAAATGAAATTACCACCAATAATAACCGTTCGGATACCTTACACCCTCCACGCCAAAGCTAATGGAACTGCTTTCACCCAACTTGAAATTGACCATGCCGCCTAAGCGGTCGGGAGCAAAATCAGGCAGCGGATAATACAATGCTGATCGTTTGGGCATGAACGACTTGTTTCCATAAGCATAAAGGCTGACGCGCTCGTTCACCTTAAAGGCCGCCACTGCCGCAAAGCCCACGTTGCGGTAATCAATGAAGCCCCAATTGAAATTGTTGGCATAAATACCTGCCGCCACACTCAGTCTGTCCGTCACGGGAACGGCATACATAAACGCCGCGTTCTGGCCGAAACCGGCACCGGACGGTGCATATCTGCTGGGACTGAACGTTACATTCAGCCCGACGGAAGCATTGAAGCCTTTATGAAGCTCCCATGCCGTATAAGCATAATCAAAAGGAGTTATACCGTACATGCTGAACGGAACAGTCCCTGCGGACAAAACAGGCGCTTTCAGAGGAACACTGAGCGTATCGCTTTCCAATCTTTCCCGAGCGGGCAAGGAATCTGCCTTCACACGCGTAACGGATTCCTGCGCATTCAGACAAACCGCAAACGAAGAAATGACAGCCATCAATAAAAACGTTCTCATAAAACAGGTTTTGTAACACTTTTCAAAGATACGAAATATTCCCCAATGATGTTTTTCTGCATCCGGCATTTTAATATTATTCAACGGAGCCGGAGCCTGCGACAATAAATACGGAATCTGCACATAAACAGAAACCGCCTGAACAATCTCGGCTTTTGCACCAAGGTTCAGGCGGTTTTTCGCTCTATATTCGTTCAAACATTTAAGACTCTTTCCGTTCTCAATCGAACAAGCTTTTGAACTTTTTGAATATCTTTTCCTTCAGACTCATATTCGGCTTAAAATTCTCAGCTTCCTGCCATTTTTCAAGAGCCTGACGTTCTTCTTTCGTCAGGTTTTCAGGAATATATACGCTTACATTTACCAGCAAGTCACCTTTCCCTGTACTGTAACCGTAACTGTTTATGTTCGGCAGTCCTTTTCCGCGCAGACGGAGCACCTTGCCGGGCTGTGTTCCCGGTTCAATCTTTATCTTTGCCTTGCCTTCTATAGTGGGTATCTCAACAGTACCTCCCAATGCTGCGGTCGGCACACTCAGCAACAAATTGTAGATCAAATCACTTTCGTCACGAATCAGTTCCGGATGATTCTCTTCTTCAATCAGCACCAGCAAGTCGCCCGAAACGCCGTTGTGCTTGCCGGCGTTTCCCTTTCCGTTGATAGTGACCTGCATGCCTTCAGCCACTCCCGCAGGAATCTTCACTGTCACAACTTCTTCGCCATAAACGATGCCCTCACCGTTGCATTCCTTACATTTGTTCTTGATAATCTTGCCTTCTCCCCCACACTGCGGGCACACGGTCTGAGTCTGCACCATACCGAATATGCTGTGCTGTGTGCGTGTCACACTGCCCGTTCCATGACAAGTAGGACACGTTTCAATGGCTCCGTCGCCTTCAGCTCCGGTGCCATGACAGTGAGAACAGGGTACATATTTTTTCAGTTTGAACTTCTTTTCTACTCCCGTAGAGATTTCTTTCAGTGTCAGCTTTACTTTCACGCGTAAATCAGAACCGCGGAACTTGCGCTGACGCGCCTGAGCGCCTCCGCCGCCGAAACCGCCAAATCCTCCATGACCGCCGAATATATCGCCAAACATCGAGAATATATCATCCATTGACATTCCTGCTCCGCCGAAGCCGCCGAACCCTCCGGAGCCTGCCGCTCCGTCAACGCCGGCAAACCCAAACTGGTCGTATCTGGCACGTTTGTCAGGATTGCTCAACACTTCGTACGCTTCTGCCGCTTCCTTGAACTTTTCTTCGGCCTCCTTGTCTCCCGGATTTCTGTCCGGATGATACTGAATGGCTTTCTTGCGGTACGCCTTCTTTATCTCATCTGCTGTGGCGGTCTTTTCCACGCCCAACACCTCATAGTAATCTCTTTTCGCCATAACTATACAGATTTAGACTTTCTACCTTAATTACTGTCCTACAACTACTTTCGCGTGACGAATCACTTTATCATTCAGCTTATACCCCGTCTGCACACAGTCGAGCACCTTTCCCTTCTGTTCTTCACTCTGTGCCGGAACCAAGGCTATAGCCTCGTGATAATCGGTATCAAAGTCCGCACCTACAGGCTCCATCTTCTCCAAGCCTTCCTGATGAAGGTTTTTCAAAAACTTCTGATAAATCAGATTCACTCCGTCATATATTGCTTTCACATCCTCCGTCTTCTCCATATTCTGCAAGGCCCGTTCCAAATCATCCAGCACCGGAAGCACAGCATTGATAGCCTTTTCACCTCCATTCTTTATCAGTTCGGCCTTTTCCTTCATCGTACGCTTGCGGAAATTGTCAAACTCGGCGGAAAGGCGCAAATACTTGTCCTTTTGTTCTTCAATGGCACGCTGCGCCTTTTCCAGCTCTTCCGTCAGTTTTTCTTCCGGAGTCAGTTCTCTCTTTTCTTCTTCCTGTTCCTCGACCTTCGCCTTTGCTTCTTCCATATCAGCATTGGCAGTTTCTGCTTCCTGAGTCTGTGACTTCAGTTCCTCTTCGTTCTGTTTCTGATTTTCCTTATCCATATCTATAGCTTTTTTATATCTGATTTAATGTTTATCCTCCGCACAACAAATTCCGTGCCTCAAGAGGAGATGTCCCCAAAAATGCGGCAAAAATAATAAAATTCTGTCACACTGACATAAAAACAGGACATCCGCTTTGTTGCAGCCCTGTTGCACCAATTGAAACAAGATGATGGAGAACACGCTTCATGATGTCATCTTCATTTTGCGGGAAGCAGCAAAAAAAGAACGGGAAGATAGTCTTTCAATGCTGCGTATAATAACTTCAGCGCTTGTCCGATACGGTAATTCACTGTCTGTACAGAAACATTCAATTCTCCGGCAATTTCTTTGTAAGTCATATCCTTGAAACGATGCATAACAAAAGACTCCCTATAATTGTCTGGCAGATTACGAATAGCCTCCCTCAATTTACGACTCAAATCATTTATTTCGCACAAATCAGATTCTTCCAAAACATTCTCACAAATTTCCTGATAAAAACAAGTTTCTGCATTCAGCTTCACCTGTTCTTGCTCAATACGGTTCAGCGACTTCCGATAAACCGTCCGCAACAAATATTTTACCAATGAAAAACGGATAATATTCTCTTCACGGTGCTCCCACAGCCACAGCATAGTGTCTTGAGCTATCTCTTCGGCAATTTCCTCACGAACGAATTTGCAACCGTAAGCACAAAGCAGAGGATAGTATTTTCGGAAGAGAGCGTCAAAAGCCTTCATATCCCCTCTTTTCAACCTGTCCAGCAGAATCGAATCCATTATATGCTAACACTTTATTCACATTTATTGCGGCAAAAATAATCTTTTTAATTCTAAAAAGAGATTTTTCTTTTCAAATCTTATTTCATCGGCAATTACCAAACCGACCGTGTGTTAATTAAGTTTAAACTCTTAGTTTCCTTTAGAAACTGTTTTGAATTTATCGTGTGCTGATTTGGGATGAGTTTTTGAGGCATTTCCGTTTGTGTGATGAGGAAGATAGCGGGCTATCTGACGAAGAACAGAAGCGGAAAAGACCAAAAAATAGCCCAAAGCACACACGAAAACGAATACATCAAGCCAAGAAAAACTTTTTGGAGAAATTCAAAACAGTTTCTTAGTGAGTTTCCTTTCCGGGCTGTCATTTAAGAAAAACAGCTTATGAACAGACAAATGTCAGACTTGGAACAACAGTTAATTGATTACTACAACAACAAACTCAACGAAGAACAACGGCGTAAAATTGAGTCATGGATTAACGCTTCTGAAGAGAATCGCCAGACAGCGCGCCGTATATTCTCCTTTATGTTAGCCATAGAGGTACAACGCATGCACAAAAAGACAAACACTGAAGAAGCACTGGCGAAAACCAAAAATAAGATAAAGAACAAACGAAGAACAATTTGGCTGCGGTGGACACAGCGGTCTGCCGCTGCCTTACTTATACTGCTAACTGTTTTCATGCTATGGCGGCATCCCCAGTCAAATGACCAAGACACGACAGCAGAAATAATTGAAGTCCAAACAGTTTCCGGAATGACAATACGGCTGACACTACCCGATTCTACATATGTCTGCCTGAATTCGGAATCAACCTTAAAATATCCTTCCCGCTTTGTAAAAGGTACCCGATCAGTCTATCTGTCCGGAGAGGCCTACTTTGAAGTGGCTAAAGATCCGAACCGCCGTTTCATTGTACACACTCCACAACAAACCGCAGTAGAAGTCTACGGAACCCACTTCAATGTCGAAGCCTACCCCAATGCTCCGCTCATTACAGCCACGCTGACCGAAGGCAGCATCAAATTCCGCTATCAGGAAGGAACGGAAGTGAAATACATGCCATTGAATCCGGGACAAAAGGCAATCTACAATACGGCCACCCAAGAAGTATCGCGTCACCCAACCTCAGGCATCTCCGAACTAGCCTGGACTGAGGGAAAAATTATCTTCGACAACACCCCTTTGCAAGAGGCTCTGCATATGCTCAGCAAACGGTTCGGGACAGACTTCATCGTGACAAACCCGGACCTATGCAACAACAGATTTACCGGTTCTTTCAGCACAGAACAGATAGAAAAGATTCTGAAACATTTTGAAATATCCTCGGAAATTCATTGGCGGTATTTGAATAAGAAGGATGCCAGCCAAAAGAAAAAGACAATAGAGATTTATTAAATACTCCTTTGAGATTATTAACCCTAAATATCATTGCCATGGAATACAAACCACCATAATGAAATGCGGGAAAGCTAAGCCTTCTCCATGAAAAAATCGTACAGAAAAACTCATTTACACTTAATTCCGTAATAACATCATGAAAAACAATCGTAATCTACACATGAAAGGAAGATCGCCGCACACTTCCGGCCAAAAAATTCCTTTAGCAATGAAACTGCTCTTCTTCTATCTGTTCTGTTCCGCAGGCATTCTACCAGCGGCAGGAAGTTATGCCCAAAGTGCCCAAATCACGCTTGAAGCAGAAGAAGCAACAGTAGCCGAAGTGCTCAAGCAAATCGAAGAAAACTCAGATTTCAACTTTTTCTACAACAATGCGCACGTAGATCTGGAACGCAGCGTTTCCATTTCTGCAAAAAACAGTGATATCTTCACAGTACTTGATGAAGTGTTCGCCAACACAGATGTGCATTATACAGTGCTTGACAAAAAAATCATTCTGTCCAACAAAGCGGAAAGTCAATCGACAACCCAGCAGAAAAAAGTGATACAAGGAAAAGTGACTGACGCCAACGGAGAAGCCGTTATCGGAGCTAATGTCCGCGAAGCAGGAACAAATAACGGTGTCATTACAGATATGGATGGAAATTTCAAGCTGACTGTATCGAGCGGAAGCGAAGTGCAAGTCAGCTATATCGGATTTGCAGACAAAACATTCCGTGTCAAAGACGATACAAGCAACTACAACATCACTCTGGAAGAGGACAATAAAATGCTGGATGAAGTGGTGGTGGTAGGCTATGGCACACAGAAAAAGGTAAACCTGACCGGATCTGTGGCCTCCATCAGTACGGACGAGATCAAAGACCGTGTACAGACCGATGTCCTTTCATCCATACAAGGTACAGTGCCCGGAGTCACTATCATCTCACGACCGGGATCAACACCCAGCATCAATTTCCGAGGCCGAGGCAATTTAGGCACTTCGGAGCCGCTCTATGTAATAGACGGAGCCATTGCCGACGCAACCTTCTTCTCCAACCTTGACCCCAACAGCATCGAATCCATATCCTTTTTAAAAGACGCAGCTTCATCGGCCATCTACGGTTCGCGTGCTGCCTACGGTGTTGTCTTGGTCACGACCAAAGCAGGCAAGGAAGAAAAGACCAGTGTTTCTTACAGCGGCTTCGTAGGCGTAAAGATGCCTACATATCTGCCAGACCTTGTCAACTCGGCAGAATATGCTACTCTATTGAATGAAGCAATGTACAACCGCAACCCTTCGGGAGGATGGAACCAAGCATACACAGATGAAGAAATCGGCTGGTTCCGCGACGGAAGCCGCCCGGACTACTATCCGAATACAGACTGGATTGACTTAACTATGGACAAGCATGTACTTACCACGCAGCACTCCATCAATGTAAGTGGAGGAACAAAGAAACTGCGCTATTATATCGGAGGAGGCTATCTGTATGACGACAAGTTCACACGCGGACAAGACAGCCGACGTTATAACCTGAACATGAATGTCACCTCAGACGTAACAGACTGGCTGTCCGTTTCCGGAGGAATGAAGTATATCCGCAACGAAAACAAGACAGAACATGGCGTACCTTCTATCATAAACTACCTGCTGGTGCCTTCCACCATGGTAGCACAGCAGTCTGACGGAAACTGGGGCAGTATCGCTGGCGGAAAGCAAGCCACAATTTCATTCATCAGAGGCAATCCTCTGCGCGCCATGAACTCGGACAACTGGAACAATTCTTCCTTTGAAAATTCCATGTATAACCTGAGCATCGACATCAAGCCGGTAAAAGGACTGACCATCACCGGAGCCGGAAGCTACAAGCGGTATGAATACAAATACAAGTCATATACAGCCTTACAGGATGAAGTGCCTCTTTTCGGATCCGGTGATCTGATCAGCGGCACAGGCAATGCCGTCAACCAGATGAGCATGAGCTGGAACAGCAGTTCTGTACTGCAAACCCAACTGACAGCGCATTATGATTATACATATGACGAACATGACTTCACGCTGCTTGCCGGTACTTCATACGAGCACTATCAAGGCCAGTCGCTAAACGGAAGCCGCAAGAATTTCCCTTCTGACTCGTTTCAGGATATGAGCGGCGGCTCAGCTGCCGGCACAGACATCACCAACGGATCTGCCATGAGCGAATACAAGATGATGTCCTATTTCGCACGTCTAAACTACAGTTTTAAAGACCGTTACCTCTTTGAAGCCAACGTTCGCGCTGACGGCTCTTCACGATTCCATCCAGACAATCGCTGGGGCGTATTTCCATCATTCTCGGCAGGCTGGAGAATCAGTGAAGAATCCTTTATGGACAAGCTCACATGGGTAGACAACCTGAAAATCCGCGCTTCATACGGAACCCTGGGAAACATCAACAACGTAGGCTACTATGACTATTTCCAGCTCTACGACATCGGCAGTTACTACACATTTGACGAATCGTTAGTTTCCGGCATCTATGAGTCACGCCCCGCCAATACGGAGTTGAGTTGGGAACGGGTGGCCATCACTGACATCGGATTGGACGCAGACCTGTTCAACGGACGATTAAGCCTGGTAGCCGACTATTATATCAAAAACACCAGTGACATCCTGCTGGCATATAATGTGCCCGCCGAAACCGGAATCTCCACTGCGCCTTCCCAAAATCTCGGTAAGGTACGCAACAAGGGTTTCGAACTGGCCTTGACCTATCGGGACAAGATCGGCAGCGACTTCCATTTCAGCATTGGAGGAAACATCGCTTTCAACAACAATGAAATTACCGACCTTGCCGGTTCGGACAACATGATTCAATCCGGAGGCGACAAAATAAGATATATACTGAAAGAAGGAGAAGCCATCGGTTCATATTATGGCTTCAAAACCGACGGACTCTACACGCAAGAAGAGATTGATGCCGGACATTATTATACGTTTGGCCGCGTGCCTAATGCTGGTGACATCAAGTACGTACCTCAGCGCGAAGGAGTTAAATGGGGAGATCCCATCACGGACGATGACCGGACCATTATAGGCTGCGATGTTCCGAAGTTTACGTATGGAATCAATCTGAATCTAAATTACAAAGACTTTGAACTCTCATTGTTCGGTCAGGGAACATCAGGAACCAATGTGGCTTTCGAATCAGAACAGGTATGGGCATTTTTCCTGAACTCCAATCCGCGCAAGTACCACTTGAACCGCTGGACTGAAAGCAACCCCAATCCCAATTCGCTTTATCCGCGCATCTACGGAGGCTCCTCGCTTGACGACTACAACCAGAACTTCTCTGACTTCCAGATATTCGATGCCGACTATTTCCGCATCAAGACCATCACTTTGGGCTATCAGCTCCCCAAAGACATCATCAACAGATGGGGAATCAGCGCACTGAAGTTCTTCGTTACAGGCGAGAACCTGTTTACTTTCCGCGAAGACCATAAGATGAAGGATTTTGATCCCGAGTCTGTATCCGGACGTTCGGTAAACGCCTTCGGAACAAAATCTGTTGCTTTCGGCGTCAACTTATCTTTCTAACCTCACATTTTAACAAAAGGATTACATTATGAAAATAAATATCATTAAATCAATCGCCTGGGTGGGCTTATTCTCCGTGTCCGTTTCGTCCTGCGACCTGGATGTCATACCACCTGATTCTATGGCTTCCGAAAGTTTCTGGAAGACAGAAAAGAACGCTTGGTACGCCCTCAATGAAATATATGCCCGCATGCCCGACTTCATAGACGGCATGAGTTATGAAATGTATACCGACAACGCCCACAGCCACAAGCCGTGGGAAGGGGCCTGGGAAGCATTCCAACAAGGAGGAATCACAGCCGGGCAATCCAGCGGCTACGATTACAGCGTCATTCGCCTTGTTAACGACTTTCTGGAAAAAGCCGACAACTGCGAAATGGACGACAACCTGCGCAAACGCATGAAAGCAGAAGCCAGATTTTTCCGTGCATGGGCTTATCAGGAAATGATTGTCAAGTTCGGCGGCGTACCTTTAGTAACAACGGTACTTGCCTACGATGCTCCTAATGTCAAACGGGACGACATAGAAACTGTACGTACATTCATATTGACAGAACTGCAAGAAGTAGCCGACATACTGCCGGACAGTTATGACGGCGGAGAAATGTATGAAACCGGACGTGTGAGCCGGGCAGCCGCTTTAGCCTTGCGCGCACGAGCAGCTCTTTATGGAGGCAATTATCCAGAAGCTGAAGCCTCAGCCAGTGCCGTCATCAACGAAGGACACCATTCCCTGTTCAAGGTGACGGAACTGAACAGTGCCCAACAGCAAGAAGCCGATGAAATGGAACAATGGGTTGACTTCAATACACTGGGAATCGACAAAACGAATTTCATGAAAGGTATTTTCAGTTACGAAGGCATCTGGCAGGATGACAACGGAGCCGTACGCAACAATCCCGAAGTCCTGCTCAGCCACGAACACATGTATGACTCCAATGTCACCGACTTGGCCAGATACCAATATGCCCGCCCGTCACAGTTAGTCCGCGGCTATTCATCCTACGAACCGCTGCCCGATCTGGTACAGGCTTACTGGAAAAGTGACGGAAAGACACTGCCGGACAAAGTAGACCCCGACACGGACGCTTCCAACTATGCAGCTCTCTACGCAAAAGTGCAAAACAACGGATCTTCCATCAGCCAGCAGGAATACATCGAGAAAGTACCCACATTAGATCTGAAGTCAGAAGCGTATATACAACAATTCCGGAATCGTGACAGCCGACTGTACGCTTCCATTCTGTTGCCGTTCAAGGGATGGCATGTCACAGACTTCGGCACGTTCTACTACCGATGGTTCCCGGAAAAGGCTGGAAGTGAAGACGGCAATGAATCATGGACAGGATTCAGCTGGCGGAAACTGGTAGCATTGCGCGGATATGACTCAGGAAGCGAGAACTACAGCTATGACGATTTCCCCGTATTGCGTTACGCTGAAGTTCTGCTGACGGCTGCCGAAGCCCACGTTCAGAACACAGGCTACGATGCTACAGTCACAGGCTGGCTAAATCAACTGCGCGAACGTTGCGGCATGCCTGACGTACCCGCATCCTTCGCATCAAAGGACGAAGCCCTCAATTTTATCCGCAACGAACGCCGCATCGAACTGGCAGGCGAAGGACAACGCTTTGCCGATATGCGCCGCTATGGTAACGACTATTGCAAACAAGTGATGACAGGTCCTTCCTACGCTCCCGGATCGCCCGGCGGCGGAAAATACACAATCGTAGACAAACAATGGAATGACCGCGGAATGCTGCTGCCTATCCCCACCAGCGCCATGGACTATAACCCGCTGCTGGAACAGAATCCTGGATACTGATACAGACCAATCCGCAACATAATATATGCTGAAAAGACGGATGACCACAGATTGCCATAAAATATCCGCGGCCATCCGTCTTTCTTTTTCGCTCAAAAAGAAGATATGTTCTCAAAAAAACGTTTTATTTGCATTCCTTACTAAAAATGCACTGTTATGATAAAAAGACTACGCACATCCATCGCCCTGATGCTCTTCTGCACAGGGCTGTATGCTCAACAGACTATTGACGCGACCCGCTATGGCATCCGTCCGGACACTCATTCCGACGTATCGCCCCGCGTGCAGAAATTATTGAAACAAGTCCGCAGACTGGCAGATAAAGGAGAAGAAGAAATCATCATCCGCTTCGCTCCGGGAAGGTACGACTTCTACCCGGACAAAGCCGCCGAACGGGAATATTACATATCCAATCATGATCAGGATAACCCCAAACGGGTGGGAATTCCGCTTGAAGAACTGAAAAGAGTGACTCTGGATGGAGGGGGCGCCCGGTTCGTCTTTCACGGACGGATGCTTCCGGTATCCCTCTTGCACTCGGAGAAATGTACCTTGAAAAACTTCAGCATCGACTTCGAGAATCCCCATATAGCCCAAGTGCGCATCATAGAAAGCGACACCGTGCGAGGCACCACCTTTGCACCTGAAAAATGGGTGCGCTGGCGTATCACACCAGACTCGGCATTCGAAGCCTACGGCCGCGGATGGACCGTCAAGCACAGTTGGGGGGTAGTATTCGAAGCAAACACCAAACGGCTGGTATATAATACAGGCGACCGTTCCTGCCCTACGAAAGGAGCTTATCTGACCGCCTCAGGATACGTGCATGCACCGCATTGGAAAGATGCGGCACTGAAACCCGGCATGCGCTTTGTCATGCGGGGATGGGGACGCCCGGCACCCGGCATCTTTCTTTACGGCAATACGGACACGCATCTGGAAAAC
Organism: Bacteroides gallinaceum; assembly: GCF_030373775.1. Lineage (NCBI taxonomy): Bacteria > Pseudomonadati > Bacteroidota > Bacteroidia > Bacteroidales > Bacteroidaceae > Bacteroides > Bacteroides gallinaceum. Next base: position 281,950 of record NZ_JAUDEN010000001.1, read on the forward strand.
ATACAAGTGCATTATGCCGAAGGCATGGGACTGCTGGCACAACTTTGCCAAAATATCACCCTGAATAAATTCAACGTATGCTTGAAAGGGGAAGACGATGCGCGATGCTTCACTACACAAGCCGATGCCACACATTTTTCAGGCTGCAAGGGAGTAATCAATTCGTGCGACGGCTTATATGAAGGAATGATGGACGATGCAATCAATGTGCATGGCACATACCTGAAAGTTATACGCCGCATAGATGACCGCACTTTAGTCGGGCGTTACATGCACGACCAGAGTTGGGGATTCCGCTGGGGAGAACCAGGCGACTCGGTGCAGTTTATCCGGGCCAATACCATGGAACTGACCGGCAACGTCAACCGGATCGACTCTATCCGCCCCTACGACCGGGCAACGGAAAAAGGCGCACGGGAATTTCTGATTACATTCCGCAATCCCATAGCCAACGAAATCAGCGAAAACGGCGCTTACGGTATCGAGAACCTGACATGGACGCCGGAAGTGCTTTTCGCACGGAATACCATACGCAACAACCGCGCCCGGGGCGCACTGTTCAGCACACCGCGCCGCACAACAGTGGAAGATAACTTCTTCGACCACACTTCGGGCACCGCCATCCTGCTTTGCGGCGACTGCAACGGCTGGTATGAAACGGGAGCCTGCCGCGACGTCCTGATCCGGCGGAACCGTTTTGTAAACGCACTTACCAGCCTGTACCAGTTCACCAATGCCGTTATCTCCATTTACCCTGAAATACCGGAACTGGACAAACAGCAGCAATATTTTCATGGAGGCAAAGGCAAAGGAATCGTCATCGAAGACAACGAGTTCGACATGTTTGACGCACCGCTGCTCTATGCCAAATCGGTAGACGGCCTATGGTTCCGCCGGAACATCATCCGGAAAAACACCGCCTATCCCCCATTCCATTTCAATAAAGACATGTTCTGGCTGGAACGGGTGACAAACGTACATTTGTCGGAATGACGCAGTCATCTGAAAAACACACAGACTGCTCTGATACCTTATGGACTAGCCGTTAAAACGCAAAGGCGCAATGCCTCAAAAAACAGCGGAGTGCCGTCATCAGACGCATGACGCTGCGTGAAATTCTATATCTCTAGCCTAGAGATATAAATCTCCAGCCTGAAGATGCACATCTTTAACCTGAAGATATGTATCCTTAAGCTGGAGATTGTTTTTTCATGTCCGCCGGAAACGTTTGTTACGGCTTCTTGCCCCCAAAAAATCACGGAAAAAGTATCTGCCATGACCTGCATACAATGGCATTCGCCATTTCCGCCAGGCAACTTTGAGTGACCGGCCACGTTTTGCAATGGAAAGATGGGGCAGTATTTCGTTTTTTATCGTATCTTTGCCACCTGAAAGGATAATAACAAACAACTCAATAGAAAATCAAATGATTACAGTTTCAAACGTAGCCGTTCAATTTGGTAAAAGGATTTTATACAACGATGTGAACATGAAGTTCACCAACGGAAACATTTATGGTGTCATCGGTGCAAACGGGGCCGGAAAATCAACATTTCTGAAAGTCATATCCGGAGAACTGGAACCGACCAAAGGAACTGTCACACTGGGACCGGGCGAACGCTTGTCTGTACTGAGTCAGGACCACTTCAAATTCGACGCACATACCGTACTCGATACCGTACTCATGGGACATACCGTACTGTGGGACATCATGAAACAGCGCGAAGCCTTGTATGCAAAAGAAGACTTCACCGATGAAGACGGAATCAAGGCGGCCGAACTGGAAGAAAAGTTTGCTGAAATGGAAGGATGGAACGCGGAAAGCGACGCAGCCATCCTGCTGAGCGGACTGGGCATCAAGGAAGACAAGCACCAGATGCTGATGGGCGATCTCAGCGGAAAAGAAAAGGTCCGCGTGATGCTGGCACAGGCCCTGTTCGGAAATCCGGACAATCTGCTGCTTGACGAGCCGACAAACGACCTCGACATGGACACGGTGACATGGCTGGAAGAATATCTCTCGAACTTTGAACATACCGTGCTGGTGGTAAGCCACGACCGTCACTTCCTCGACTCCGTATGTACGCATACGGTAGACATCGATTTCGGAAAAGTGAACCTCTTTGCCGGAAACTACAGCTTCTGGTACGAATCGAGCCAGCTTGCGCTCCGCCAGCAGCAAAACCAGAAAGCCAAAGCGGAAGAAAAGCGCAAGGAACTGGAAGAATTTATCCGCCGTTTCTCGGCCAACGTAGCTAAATCAAAACAGACTACCAGCCGCAAGAAGATGCTGGAAAAACTGAACGTGGACGAAATCAAGCCTTCATCACGCAAATATCCGGGCATCATTTTCACAATGGACCGCGAACCGGGAAACCAGATTCTGGAGGTTTCGGGACTGCGTGCCGTAACGGATGACGGCGTTGTTCTCTTCAACGACGTGAACTTCAATGTGGAAAAAGGTGACAAGATCGTTTTCCTGAGCCGGGATCCGCGCGCCATGACGGCCCTGTTTGAAATCATCAACGGCAACCGCAAGCCGCAGGCAGGACACTACAGCTGGGGGGTAACTATCACAACGGCTTATCTGCCGCTTGACAATACGGATTATTTCAACAGCGATCTGAACCTCGTAGACTGGCTGAGCCAATACGGTGACGGAAATGAAGTATACATGAAAGGCTTCCTCGGCCGCATGCTGTTCTCCGGCGAGGAAGTGCTCAAGAAAGTGAACGTGCTTTCAGGAGGCGAAAAAATGCGGTGCATGATTGCGCGCATGCAACTCCGGAACGCCAACTGCCTGATTCTGGACACTCCGACCAACCACCTGGACCTGGAGTCAATACAGGCATTCAACAACAATCTGAAAACGTACAAAGGAAACGTACTGTTCTCTTCGCACGACCATGAATTCATCGAAACCGTTGCCAACCGGATCATCGAACTGACTCCCAATGGCATCATTGACAAGATGATGGAATACGATGAATACATCACGTCCGACCACATCAAGGAAATGCGTGCACGCATGTACGGAGAATGACACGTCTCTCAAACGGGCAAGCTGAGAGTTCTTAATGCAGTCCAGCCATCTGCAAAAAATACTCAAGGGAGTAGGATCTCGACAACATAAGATAATGTATGCGAGATTCCTCACTCCCCTGAACAACAAAAGAAAATCCGGTTCCTATCTTTTCACATACCGCCCAAAGCTTCCCGTCTCACCGTATCAGTCACCACGATAATAGTACAGCAGAAAACAACGGGCTATGAAATCGGCATTTTCAGCCACAAGTTCTTTCCGTCCTGTCTTGGGATAGCTCGCATCAGAAAGATAGCCGTTCTCGATGCAATAAGCCAGAAGGTCAGGCGGACACAGTGTTTCCTCCACCAGCAAACGGAAGGCGTGATGTTCTGCCTCTACCTTATTATATAAAGGATTCAGCGGGTCAGCAATATATTCGCACACATCCTTGGCCAGCAGAATACCCTTTTCCGGTTCTGCCATCAGTACAAAGTTCCGGTTCTGCTTCATCTGAGGCAATGTATGCCCTTCGTCATCCGGCCATTTCAGCACTCCTGTCAAGAAAGTTTTCAAGTTGTCATAACCATCCAGATAAACGATGCGCCTGCCGTTTGTACCTTCCATGAAATTGCGGTACATCTCTTCATTTCTTGCACGAACATCTTCGGGCACTTCCGGCTCTTTCCAATAAAGTCCCTCAACCTGTTTCCACACCGCATTGTTTTCGCCTGCCAGCAAGTCAATCCACTCATGAAGGAACAAGGCCAGCGGTCCTGCAGGCACAATCAGCTGTTCAGCAAAAGAAATGTCATCAACATATGCAGACATTGACGGGTTGGTCAAATAGGTCAGCCCGAAGAGCCATTCCAATTTCCGGACCGCATCTTCCTCTCCCTCAAAGCTTCCAAAAAAGTTTTCCAGCAACGGATTTTCCGGAGCATCATCATATACCTCGTCCAATATGCCATACAACTTGTCTGCCTCTGCCAAGATTTCAACTGAGAGCGGATCCAGGTAAAGCCCGCGCTTCATCTTTTTCTGATATGTATACCAAATAATGAAACGCACATCCTCCACGTTGATGCAGCCGCATTCATAGCTTTCGTCTGTATCATAGAAAGGAAGATTACGCCCGTAAAGCCGCCGATGCTCTTCGACAAAAGCATTCCACAATCCCAAACCGGATATGACATCTTCCAGATATGCTGCCACAAAAAGCCCAATGTCTATACGGACATCTTCAGGGACATGCTCATCCAATTCTCCGAACAGACGGTTGGCGAGTTTTACAAAATAAAAGTCTGAAGGCAAGGCACTGACATACGGATGTATGTCCAGCCAGTCATTCAGAAAAATGTACTGTTTCTTCATAATTCATCATCATTCAATGTTTTGTAAATAGAGTAATAACCAACGAAATGCCGGCCAGACAAATGCCTGTGCAGGTTACGCCCGCCCAACCGAATGAGTGCCAGAAGGTTCCGGCAAACAATGTTCCCAAGGCACCGCCGACAAAATAAGTAGTCATGAATATGGTGTTGATACGGTTGGACGCATGCATGTCAAGCGAAAGCGCACAAGTCTGATTGCTGATTTGGACACATTGCATACCGATATCAATCACGACAATTCCAACAATATATCCGGCGTAACAATCCTGAAGAAAGTACATGAACACCCATGCAAGAATCATCAGCGAAGCTCCCAGATAATTGAAGAAACGGACGCCCATCCTGCGGACGTAAGCTCCCACAACCGACGCGGTCAACGCACCAGCTATGCCGCAAAGACCAAGCATGCCGATAACATTGTTGCCCGCGTGAAAAGGCTCGCCGCTCAGCTTGAAAGCCAGACAAGCCCACAAAGCCAGGAAACTGCCGAAACAGAGGCCCGCCCGGACAGACACGAGCCGCAGCGTAGGCCTGGCGGCATAGAGCGTTCCGAGCGACTTCATCAGTCCGGCATAAGTTCCCTTGAAATTGGAAGGCATATCAGGCAAGGCACGCAGGATGACAAAGATGCACAGAAACATGATGACGGCAGCCACATAATACATGGTACGCCATCCGAAATACTCTCCGACAATACCGCTGACAACACGGGAGCCCAGAATGCCGGTCAACAGTCCGCTAAGCATAAGCCCCACATTGCGCGCCTTGTTCTGCGGAACCGAGAACTGCGACACCAGCGGAATAAATATCTGCGGTATGACCGAACAGATTCCGGTGACCAGCGAAGCCGCCAATATATAATGGATGCCGGGAGAAACCGCTATGCAGCAAGTTGCCGCAGTCAGCAGCAAAAAATTGACGACTATGATTTTCCGCCGGCTATAAAGGTCGCCCAAAGGAATGATGAACAACAAGCCCAAGGCGTACCCGATTTGTGTAGTCATCGGAATAAGGTTCGCCGTAAACTCCGACACACCCAGATCAGCGCTTATACGGTTCAGCAAAGGCTGGTTGTAATACAGATTTGCGACAGACAGTGCCGCAATCACGGCAAGCAGCCAAAGCAATGAAGCGGGGACACCGCCATTCTCAACCAATTTTTGTTTCATTTTCACTTTTAGTTTTCTGATGCAAAAATACGGAGAAAAACGAAACTCTTCCTTCCCCAGATTACATTTATGAAAAAATCCGGTTACAAACACATGCCTGTTCCGAACCCGGCAAAATATTTTTGCAACAAATTTACAAAAAGCAACGACTTTTTGTTTATTATTCCTAAATTTGCACCAGAAAAGACAAACAGGAAACCGATAAAAACTAAACGAAAGACTACCAATCAGAAAACTACTGGATAGAAACTAAAAATAGCTTTTACTAACAATTTATTTTTATGGTACAACAAATCAAAGTCTTCTCCGCGACGGTAATGGCATCAGCCTTGACTATTGCCGCAAGTGCGCAAGTAACTACATCTGCCATCAGCGGAAAAATCATCGACGAAATGAACGAGCCTGTTATCGGTGCCACAGTGACAGCCGTGCATGAACCATCAGGTACTCTCTATGGAGCCGTCACCAACATTGACGGACGTTACACGATTCAAGGTATGCGTACCGGCGGACCGTACAAGGTAGAAATCACCTACATCGGCTATCAGAAAGCAACTTATACAGGCATCTATCTTGAACTGGGAAATACATTCTCCCTGAACGGAGATATGAAACCGGCTTCCGAACTGCTTGATGAAGTTGTGGTAGTGGCTGATGCAAGACCGAACGGAGGAGCTTCAAAGAACTTCTCAACGTCTTCCATCGAAAATACGCCGACGGTAGACCGCAATGTGTACGACATTGTAAAGAATATGCCGATGGCCATGACCTCAAAAAACGGAGGCATCACATTTGCCGGTTCAAACAACAGATACAACAGTTTCCAGATTGACGGTACGGTGAGCAACGACGTATTCGGACTTGCAGCTTCAGGAACAAACGGAGGCCAGACAGGAGCTAATCCGATTTCGATGGATGCCATCCAGGAAATCCAGGTAGTAGTTGCCCCATTCGACGTACGGCAGAGCGGATTCACCGGCGGCGGAATCAACGCCATCACCAAGCAGGGAACAAATACCACACACGGATCGGCCTACACTTATTTCAACAACCAGAACATGTATGGCAAGTACAGTGCCATCCGCGGCTACGAGAAATCTCCGATGGCACAGCAATACACACGCACGTACGGAGGAACACTGGGAGGAGCCATCATCAAGGACAAGCTGTTCTACTTTGTCAGCGCAGAAGGCAAGAAAGAATCGTATCCGTCAAGCATCTACCCGGGATATACAAACAATTACCTCACCGCCGGCGACGCACAGAAAATTGCACAGAAATACCAGGAGCTGACCGGATTCAACGAAGGATACGGACAGCGGAACGTTGACAACAAATCGTTCGGATTACTGGCACGTGTCGACTGGAACATCAACCAGAACCATAAACTGGCTATCCGCTACCAGCACAACAATTCGTATGACGACAATTACGGAGTGAGCGCGACAAGCTATATGTTCAACAACAGCGGATACCGCATGAACAACAAGACCAACTCTGTCGTTGCCGAACTGAATTCTCACCTCGGACAGAATCTCTACAACGAGCTCCGTGCCTCGGCCAGCTTTATCCGTGACCACCGCGAAACAGCTTACCAAGGTCCTACCGTACAGATAAAGAATATTTATGCCGCAGACGGAAAAACCAGAATCACGGCCAACATCGGTACTGAATATTCTTCAGGCGCCAATTACCTGGATCAGGACATTTATACATTTGAAGACAATCTCTCATGGTATCTTGGCGACCATACACTGACTTTCGGTACGCACAACGAAATATACCGGATGAAGAATCTGTTCATCCAGGCAATAAACGGGTCATGGTACTACAACAGCCTCGACCTGTTCCTGAACGACGAACCCTATCAGTTTTCATATAAGTATACCGACCCGACACTGACCGGAGGAGATACCCGCTGGGCTCCGGCCATGAAGGCAGGCCAGTTCGGTTTCTATGCCCAGGATAAATGGGATGTCAACAACAACTTCAATCTGACCTACGGCTTGCGCATAGATATCCCGGTTGTTTTCAATGACCCCACGGAAAACCCGACATTCAATGACTATGCAGCCAAAAGAGGATTTGACGTTCGTGTCGGCCAGAACCCGAGTGCAAAAGTGCTGTTCTCTCCGCGCGTAGGTTTCCGCTGGTTCCTGAATGAGTCTCACAACACGCTGCTGAGAGGAGGCGTAGGAATCTTTACGGGCCGTGTACCGTTCGTATGGCTGTCGAATGCCTTCAACAACACCGGTATGGAAAGCAAGGGAACAACGATTTCGCCGCAAGATGCAGACAAGAACTATACGAACACAGCGCCGAAACTAGGCGACTATGCTCATGACCCAATGGCTGCTGCCAATTCGCAGAAAGGTTCTGCATCACGTCCGGACATCGTTACAGTGGACAAGGATTTCAAATACCCGCAAGTATTCCGCGCAAACCTGGCTTTGGAACAGCGTCTTCCGGGAGATGTGAAACTTACTCTGGAGGGTATCTACTCAAAAACAATGAACAACGTGTTCTTTGAGAACTTGGCCATCACAAACAATGGAGAAAAGGTGTATGCTGTTCCCGGTGTGGAAGCGTCCTCCGCTCCGCGCTACAGCAACGAACGAAGCGACTATTACAGCATCATCAACCTGAAAAATACAAACAAAGGCTATACGTATGCCGTATCGGCCCTGCTGGAAAAGAGCTTCAACTTTGGTCTTGACCTGTCGGCTTCTTACACTTTCGGACACGCGAAGTCTGTAAACGACGGTACAAGTTCCGTTGCATACTCTAACTGGAAATACAACTATTCGCGTGACACTAATTCAGACAACGAACTGGGATTCTCCAAGTTTGACATCCCTCACCGCGTAATGGTTCAGGCTTCTTATACCAGTCCGAAATATTGGAACAACTGGATGAGTACCACTGTAGCTGTCATCTACAACGGCTTCTCGGGAGGTAGATACTGCTTGACTATGAACGAAGTTCAGGACTTCAACGGTGACGGCTTCTCTGGAAACTCTCTCCTCTACATTCCGACAGATGCAGAAATTGATAAGATGATCTTTACCGGCGTTGACAAAGACGGAGAAGCACTGAGCATGACGGCAGAAGAAAGCCGCAAAGCTTTCAAGGAATGGATTGCAAACGACAGTTATGCCAAGAATCACCGCGGACAGTATGCAGAACGCAACTCAAATCTGAGCAAGTGGGAACACGAAATTGACCTGCATCTGGCCCAGACCATTTATAACATCAAGGGTGCAGGCAAGTTGGAACTGACTTTCGACATCATCAACTTTGCCAACATGCTGAACAAGAAATGGGGAGCAAGCTACAGCTCAGCCTATAATTTGTCGCCGATTTCCGTAGAATACATGACAACAACAGAAAACGGAGAAAGAACTCCGGCGTATTCATACAACAGAGCAGAAATCGAGAAAAACGATATCGCTTCACGCTGGCACGCACAGGTTGGCGTAAGACTGACTTTCTGATAAATACGGATTTATTATAAGCAACCGATCAAAATTAGCTTATATTAACGTGTCTATTTGAAAACGCAGATTCACGCGGATAAACGCAGATAATAATTTAACTATTAATCCAATCTGAGTTAATCCGCGTAAATCTGCGTTTTTCATTATATCAATTCATTTTGTACACTCAGAAAGAAAGAGGGTGTGTCGAAATTGTTCTTTGAACACAGAGGCACAGAGACACAAATTTTTATTTATTTGATAATAAAATGTATATACTCTGTGACTCTGCACTCAGTTCCTTAATTACGGCACATCCTCTTTCTTTTTTATCTGTTCCTCTCTTTTTCTTTATCAGACAGCCTGCCTCTCTCCTCACAAAAGCAGGAAAAATCCCCGAAAGGCCTGTTCCTGATGACAAAGACAGTTACGTTACGTCCACTCGTCCCAAAGATCACTCCACCAGCCGTCTTCCCAGTCTTCAGGAAACTCTTTCACAATGTTTCCGTCTTGATCGACAATGACCAGCCAATCGTCGTCGTGGCGTTCGGCCTCAATGGCATAAAATATGCCCCGGCGGGAATCAAGCACGTCAATGTCGTCATCATCGATGTCATGGTAGCCTTTTGACCATAAATTGCTCCACAAGTTATCGGGCAGACTGCTGAATCTAGGCTCTTCCCACCAAGTGCCAACCCACTCGTTCCGGAAGTTGAAGTAAACTTCTTTTTCATAGCCTTCATGACGGATTTCAAACTCCATGAAACCGTCTTCCCAATCGCTGTCTTCAATGCGCGCGCCGGGGTATCGGTCTGCGATAAATTCTCTGGGAGTCATCGGCTGCTGTTCAGGAACGAAGTCGATATGGTTATCGTCTTCGGGCGCACCGATAACTTCATCAACAAGTTTGCCCTCCAAAGTATAATAGAGATCAACGTCGGTCTCCGTTCCGTTCTCATTCTTGTCTACCTCGATGACATAAAACGTTTCAGATCCTGCGCGTTCCAACACATTGGCTTCATCGTCCACTGTCCAAGGCGATTGGGCGTAGACGCTGGACTCAAAGGCGCTGCGCACAGCTGCCGGGAGACTGCTGAACGGTATTTCACGGTCGGTCATGCTCCAACGATTGCTCGTGCGTGAAAACCACGCAGTGCAGTTGGGTTGCATCATTTCGGCCCGCGTACCTGCATCATAGAAACGAGCGACATCGTAGTCATCGATGGTCGTCCAAGAGACGTTGGTCGCGTTGGGAAACATTTCGTTAAACGCCTTGACGATTTCGCTAGGCGGAGTTCCGGACAAGCTGTCATCATCACTGCATGACGACAGCACGAACACACTGCATAAAGCAGCCATCAAAAAAAACTTAAACTGTTTCATAGTACAAGTGGATTAGAATATCGTATCGCTATAAATAAAAGCATTTTTCTTCAAAAAGGTGAACAATAACTGTTATTGTTATTAACCTTTAACGGAATTAACTAAAAGCAGAGCATCGCCACTTTTTTCAAACCCCTATATAGATTTCAAGGTTCGTTTAAAAGCAAAAGGCAGAGCCGCAACACGACCCTGCCTCGTTAATAAGAAATCAGTCTTCCATCAGCTTGCGATAACGCACACGCTTCGGCTCTACGTTGCCCATGCGCTTCATCTTGTTCTCCTCGTATTCGGTATACGAACCTTCAAAATAGAACACTTCACTATTGCCCTCGAACGCAAGGATATGCGTACAAATACGGTCGAGGAACCAGCGGTCGTGGCTGATGACCACGGCACAGCCTGCAAAATCCTCCAGACCTTCTTCCAAGGCACGCAGGGTATTCACGTCAATGTCATTGGTAGGCTCATCGAGCAGCAGCACGTTTCCTTCCTCCTTCAGCGCCATGGCCAGATGCAGACGGTTGCGTTCACCTCCCGAAAGCATGCCGCAGAGCTTTTCCTGATCGGAGCCGGAGAAGTTGAAACGGCTCAGATAGGCGCGCGCATTGATGTCGCGGTTACCCATACGGAGCAGTTCGTTTCCGCCGCTGATCACCTGATAGACAGTCTTGTTCGGGTCGATATCCTTGTGCTGCTGGTCGACATAGGCAACCTTCACCGTTTCGCCCACTTCAAACTCTCCCCTGTCCGGCTTTTCAAGTCCCATAATCAGGCGGAACAGCGTTGTCTTGCCCGCACCGTTCGGACCGATAACACCCACGATGCCGTTGGGAGGAAGCATGAAGTTGAGGTCGTCAAACAGCAGCTTGTCGCCATAAGCCTTCGCCACATGCTTGGCTTCGATAACCTTGTTTCCCAGACGCGGACCGTTCGGGATGAAGATTTCCAGCTTCTCTTCCTTCTCCTTCACATCCTCGTTCAGCAGCTTGTCGTAAGAGTTCAGACGGGCCTTTCCCTTTGCCTGACGGGCCTTGGGAGCCATGCGCACCCATTCCAGCTCGCGTTCCAGCGTTTTGCGGCGCTTGCTTGCCACTTTTTCTTCCATTTCCATGCGTTTGGTCTTCTGCTCCAGCCAGCTCGAATAGTTTCCCTTCCAGGGGATACCTTCGCCACGGTCGAGTTCCAGAATCCATCCGGCCACGTGATCAAGGAAGTAACGGTCGTGCGTCACGGCGATTACCGTTCCTTCATACTGCTGCAGATGCTGTTCCAGCCAGTCGATGCTTTCTGCATCCAGGTGGTTGGTAGGCTCGTCCAGCAGAAGGATGTCCGGCTTCTGAAGCAGCAGGCGGCACAAAGCCACACGGCGGCGTTCACCTCCCGAAAGGTTCTTCACCGGCTGGTCTTCGGGAGGACAGCGCAGCGCATCCATCGCACGTTCCAGCTTGCTGTCCAGGTTCCATGCGTCTGTAGCGTCAATGATATCCTGCAGTTCGGCCTGGCGGGCGAAAAGCGCATCCATCTTTTCCGGATTTTCATAATATTCCGGAAGCCCGAACTTCTGGTTGATTTCTTCATATTCCGCCAATGCGTCCACGGTGCTCTGCACACCTTCCATCACCACCTCCTTGACCGTCTTTTCATTGTCGAGCTGAGGTTCCTGAGCCAGATAGCCCACCGAATAGCCCGGAGAGAAAACCACTTCGCCCTGATAGTTCTGGTCCAGTCCGGCGATAATCTTCAGCAACGTAGACTTTCCCGAACCGTTCAAACCGATGATACCGATCTTCGCTCCGTAGAAAAAGGATAGGTAGATGTCTTTCAATACCTGTCTGTTGTTCTGGAATGACTTGCTCACTCCCACCATCGAAAAGATAATCTTCTTGTCGTCTGCCATATTCTTTATTGGTTGTTAGTTAAATAATGTCTGCGTCTTGCAGCTTCCGGATGTAATAACGGTGCACATAGAGCTGGTAAAAGAGCAATCCCGCCACGCCGATGACAAAAGCCGTCACAAACGGATTGCCTACACTCATCCGGGATTCCCATTGGCAAAGCAAATAGCCGGCCGTCACTCCAACTCCCCAAAGGAGCTGGAACGTGTGATAACCGGTTCCCCGTTCGCAATGGAGCGGAAGGAGAATCATCATCCGCAGGAACTGGTAGAGGGAAAGCCCCAAACCCAGCCCTGCCAGAACTCCCGCACATCCAAACGCACGGTGACCGAAATCGGGGAAGCCGAGTATGCCCAATGCGGCAAGCATCAGCAGCATTCCTGCACCGTTCAGCAACCGTCCGCCCACTTTCAGCGTGATGAAACGGCTCACCGGCAAAAATACAAAAAATCCCGCACCCATGTAAAGATAAAAGTGAGTATATCCATAGCCTACCGTTCCGAGCAGAAAACCCAGCATGACGGGTACGGTCATCATGTTCAGTCCGGACAGACAGGTGCGGAACAGCAGGAAGCGGTCGAACGAAAGCAGCGGAACATCCAAAGGGGCACGGAAACAGACTCGTACCGCGGAAACCAGCACTACCGACACAAGCGCAAGACATGCCGAAAGCATGAACGCACCGTCGGACGAAATGACAAAGGGGCCTCCTCCTTCTATGCCCAGCACGATTCCGGCCAGCATACCCACGAGTCCCGCCCACGTGAAGCAGGCATTCGCCCCGTCCCGATGACGGCTGGGAGTGACATCGATGACCAGCGTGCTTCCCATCGACATCAAGGCTACTCCGAACATCGCTCCCTGAAGGAGCAGCCAGGCTATCATCCACCTGACATCAGACACATAGCCATAGAACACCGTTATTACGGACAACAGGAGAATGCTGTACACGCACACATGCTTCCGCTTGAAGCGGTCCACCAGATAGGCGTTGAAAGGACCGGAAAGGAATGGGGCGATTCCGAAAACGGATGTTATCAGAGCCGCATGCAGCCCGTCGCATTCCAAAGCCGCCTGAATCCAACCGTGAAGGACTGGAAACAGCATATAGACCGACATGAAAAGGAACACGTTCGCCAGCACCAGCAGACAGAAGTTCCGGTTCCACAAGCCGTGATTAGTCGCCATTGAGTCTACTTTTATAAATGAAGAATGAAGCATCAAGAATGGGAGAAAATTCTTCACTATCCACTCTTAACACTTCACTCAAATCAATACTGTTCTGTTTCGTTGGGAAAATCGCCCGACTTCACATCGGCCACGTAATGTCCGATGGCATCTGTCATCACCGTGTTCAGGTCTGCGTAACGGCGCAGGAACTTCGGGCTGAAGCCTTTGGTCATGCCCAGCATGTCGGCCACCACAAGCACCTGTCCGTCAACGCCTCCTCCGGCACCGATTCCAATCACGGGAATCGAAAGCTCTGAAGCCACACGTGCGGCAAGAGCCGCCGGAACCTTCTCGAGCACAAGGGCGAAGCACCCGATTTCTTCAAGCACATGCGCGTCGCGCACCAGCTTTTCGGCCTCAGCGTCATCCTTGGCACGCACGCCATACGTCCCGTACTTGTTGATGGACTGGGGCATCAGTCCCAAATGTCCCATCACGGGCACTCCGGCAGCAATTATTCTGGAGAACACGTCCCTGTATTCCTCTCCGCCTTCCAGTTTCAGCGCATCGGCACCCGTTTCCTTCATCATCCGCACGGCATTCGCCACACCTTCATAGGGGTCAGCCTGATAAGAGCCGAAGGGCATGTCCACAACAACCAGCGCACGCTTCACGCCGCGTGCCACCGACCTGCCGTGGTAAATCATCTGATCGACAGTTATGGGAAGCGTAGTGGCATTTCCCGCCATCACGTTCGAAGCGGAATCGCCCACCAGAATCACATCCATACCGGCGCCGTCTACAATCTGCGCTACGGTATAATCATAAGCTGTCAGCATGGAAATCTTTTCTCCCTGCTGCTTCATTTCAATCAATCGGTGAGTGGTGACCTTGCGGGCATCACTCGACAAATATCCTGCCATAAATCACTTAATTAAAAAACGTTCATAATACCTTCCGAACGGGAATCACGGCATATTCAGAAAATAACCCGTCAAGTCAATCAAAATATCCCAACAAGTCAATTAAAATGTCCCGTCATCTTCATCAAGATGTCCCGTCATTTTTACGCCGGGAAGAGATTCCCTCCCCCAAAAGCCAGACAAAAGTAAGGCAAATCTCTGATATAAACAACTTTTAACGGGCAATTAATGCAAAAGGAGGCCCATCATCTCGGGATAGCTGAAAGCGGTGAAATCGGGGATGACCAGCGCGCATTTGCCGGCTATCGCCTCCTTGGGATTGGTGGTGCTCAGACCTACCACCGTCATTCCCGCCGCATTCCCGGCCTCAAGCCCGTGGAAAGAATCCTCGAATACCACGCAGTTTTCCGGAACGGTTTCGAAAACCTCCGCACCGAGAAGGAAACAGTCGGGTGCTGGCTTCGAACGGGCAAACATTTCTGCGGTCAGAATGCGGTCGACCAACTGCTTCAGCTCCGGATGAACGGCATATACGTTAGCCATCTTCTTCTCGTTCGAGCTGGTCACGATGGCAATCTTCACTCCATGGGCATGAAGTTCGCGCATGAAGTCCACCACCCCCGGAATATACTCATAGCTCATCTGTTCCTCAAAACGGTTCAGCCCATCGGTTATCTCGGCCTGCTCTTTTTCCATTCCGGCAAAATAACGGCCGTAAATCTGGTTCAAAGTCTGTCCCTTGATGATTTTTCCGAACTCCTCGTGTTCGGGATGATACTTCTTCCCCACCTCGTTCCAAAAGATGCTGTACTGCGACTCCGTATCCATCACCACTCCGTCAAAATCAAAAAGAGCGGCTGCGCATTTTGTCATGTCCATGTGATTCAAGTTTAATTTAGTTTGATTTAACGGTGCAAATTTCATAAATATCCGCCCATCTTCCTAACTTTGCCACGCAATTTTAACGAAAGAATACAAAAAATGGAAACCAATAATCCGCATGTGCTTGGGGAAGCACCTATCGGGAAATTGCTGTGGCAATATTCCATTCCGGCTATCATCGGAATGACCCTGACTTCTTTATACAACATCATCGACAGTATCTTTATCGGGCACGGCGTGGGAGCGCTGGCTATTTCGGCCCTCGCCATCACGTTTCCGCTGATGAATCTGATCATCGCTTTCAGCACGCTGGTGGGAGTGGGCGGAGCAACCCTCTCATCCATCCGGCTGGGACAAAAAGACCGGAGGGGAGCCGAATACATTCTGGGCAACGTAGCGGTGATGTGTGTGGTAAACGCCATCGTTTTCGGAGGAATCTCGCTGATCTTCCTCGACCCGATTCTGCGCTTCTTCGGAGCCACCGAGGCCACGCTCGCCTATGCACGCGACTTCATGCAGGTGATTCTTGCCGGCACGCCGATTTCTTACGTAATGATCGGACTCAACAACATCATGCGCGCCACCGGATACCCGAAGAAGGCCATGCTCTCATCTATGCTGACCGTGGGATGCAACGTCATCTTCGCCCCGATCTTCATCTTCTGGTTCGACTGGGGGATCCGGGGGGCTGCACTGGCCACCATACTTTCCCAATTCATCGGAATGATTTGGGTGCTTGCTCACTTCTTCAGCAAAAAGAGTTATATCCGTTTTGAGAAACGCTGCTTCAAGCTGAGGAAAAACATCATCGAAAACGTGTTTGCCATCGGCATGTCGCCTTTCGTGATGAACGTGTGCGCCTGCTGCATCACGATTTTCATCAACAACAGCCTGCTGAAATATGGGGGCGATCTTTCTATCGGCGCATTCGGCATACTTAACCGTATCGTCATGCTCTTCATCATGATTGTAATGGGAATCACGATGGGAATGCAGCCCATCACCGGATACAACTACGGGGCGCAGCACTTTGCACGTGTGAAACAGACGCTCAGAATAGGAATTACAGCCGCGGTGACCATCACTACCTGCGGCTTTCTGGTCGGAGAGCTTTTCCCGTCCGTGTTCGTCGGAATGTTCACGACCAACGATGAACTGACCCGGCAGGCTACCGTAGCCCTCCGCTTCGGAATCGCCTCATTCCCGGTGGTAGGCGCACAGATCGTCATCACCCAGTTCTTTCAGTCGATCGGAAAAGCGAAAATATCCATCTTCCTTTCGCTTACCCGCCAGCTGCTTTTCCTGCTCCCCTGTCTGGCGCTGTTCCCGCATTGGTATGAACTGAACGGAGTGTGGCTCAGTATGCCCGTATCTGATTTCTTCGCCTTCATAGCAGCCGTACTGATGCTGGCCTATCACTTCCGCACAAGGATGAAAAATGCGGCCTCCACATCCGGAATCAGCTGAACAGCAGCATGATGTTCAGCACCGAAACGACAACCGCAATCGTATAAAGCACAAACGTACTCCAGCGGGAATTGGCATATTCGCCCATCACCCGTCTGGATGAAGTGAGGCCCACCTGAAGAAAGACCG
The DNA here is from genome assembly GCF_030373775.1 of Bacteroides gallinaceum. NCBI lineage: Bacteria > Pseudomonadati > Bacteroidota > Bacteroidia > Bacteroidales > Bacteroidaceae > Bacteroides > Bacteroides gallinaceum. The sequence continues at coordinate 298,860 of NZ_JAUDEN010000001.1, forward strand.
TAAAAGGCAGCTGGACACTCAGTACCATCTGCGAAATGATCAGTCCTTTAAAGGGATTGCCGATAAAGAAGATGACCAGCAGCGCCACTCCCAACGAAATCAGAATGCCAGCGCGCGAATGGATGTCCTTTATATGGTAAGACTCGCCGAACATTCCGGCAAAGATGGAACCGGCAGCCATTCCGCTGGTCACGGTCGACGACAGTCCCGCCATCAGGAGAGCCAAAGCGAAGATTGTGCCGGCCTGGCTCCCCAGCAAAGGGTCGAGCAGCGACTTCGCCTGCTGCAATTCTTCTACCTGCACACCGCCGGCAAAGAAAGTGGATGCGGCAAGCAGAATCATCGCACTGTTGATGGCCCACCCCACTCCCATCGAAAAGAGGGTATCATAAAATTCATATTTCAGCAAGCGGCGGATGGAACTGTCATCCCGCTTGTTATACTCGCGGCTCTGCACCACCTCCGAATGAAGAAAAAGATTGTGAGGCATCACAACAGCTCCCAGCACACTCATGATAATCAGCAGGCTTCCTTCGGGAATGCTCGGAATTACCCACGAACGGACAGCTGCCGGCCAGTCGATATCAACCAAAAACAATTCGTAAAGAAATGAAAGTCCGATAACTGACACAAAGCCGATGATGGAACGCTCGATCCGCTTGTATGAGTTGGTGAAAAGCAGAATTACCACAAGCACCGTGGTCAGGATGGCTCCCCACATAATCGGGATTCCGGCAAGCATCTGCAGCGCAATGGCTCCGCCCAGTATCTCGGCCAACGAAGTGGAAACGGATGCCAGCACCGCACTGCCCAATATGGGGCGCGACACCCATCTGGGCGTATAGCGCGTGGCAGCCTCACTCAGGCACAGGCCGGTAACAATGCCGAGATGCGCCACATTATGCTGCAACACGATAAGCATGACGGTAGACAACGTGACCACCCAGAGCAGCGAATAGCCGAAATCGGATCCCGCAGCGAAATTTGACGCCCAGTTTCCGGGATCAATAAATCCCACGGTGACCAGCAGTCCGGGACCGATGTATTTGAAGAAATCCAGACCTCCCAGATAACGCTGGTGGTCTTTCCGTTTAAGTTCTTTGATTATATTCCACATAGCATATCTCCTTTTTTTCCATAAAACAGCATGAAGATACGCAAAGTTCACAAAAATAAAAAGAGTGTCCGTTTTTATTCGGATGCGGAAGGAAGGTAACGCTCCCACCCTGCGGCCTGATACCAGGCAATCGCAGTGCGATAGTATTCATCCCATGAATCCTTGATTCCACGGTCGGGGAAGTACATGCCGATGCCGCAGAAACGGTTTTCGTCAACCGTCACGCCTTCAAATTCATACGCAGCTCCCGAGAGGCAGGCTTTTGCCGCAACAGCTTCATTGAGAGCCGACTGAATGTTTTCGGGTATCTGCCCGCTGTTCAGCACACGGAAAAAATCACCGACATCAAAAGAGAAATTCTTATAGCTCTTCACTCCATACTGCTGTATGTCATTTTCGTAATCCAGATCCGAAAGTTCCGACTTGTATGTTTCCAGCCCTGCACCCACAGCATTCGCCAGTCCCGCAGCCTTGGAACAGTCGACCAATGCGCATGTACCCCACGCATTGTTTTCTTTGTTAAACGAAATAAAATCAGTGCAAACCTGAGAAAATCCGGAAGCTGCACCATAAAGATAAGGCAGCACCCGATGGTAAGGAAAACCCAAAACAGATGTTTCCATCACCGATCCGATAAGATAATCAGTCGCTTCACGCAATTCATAAGCCACCTCTGCGGTGCCCATCATGCAGGCATCGAAAAGAAGAAAATCAAGTTTCTGCGAAAAGCTGGAAAGAAGCACATCCGCCAGTTCCGGAAGATTGATGCTGTAGCCATTGTCGTCACCGAATGCTTTCGACTGCACCGTCTTCCCTCCTTTTATCCAGCTTGAAGCATGAGAGCCGAAAATCAGTCCGTAGCTTTCGGAAGGAGCGGCTTCCTGCATGTCCAGAAACACCTGGCGCATCACCTGAGGATCGACAGCCACATACGAATTGTCTGAAGGATACACTTTCTTTCTGGCAATCTCCACCACCTCGTCAAAGCTGACATTTTCGCCCGGCGAAGGCAGTCCGTTCACATTTCCGCTTCCGTCACTCACAAACTCCATCAGCGTCGGACCGTCGAAAGTCGCATCGTTTGAACGGGGACGGTAATAAACCAGCAGCGTACAAGTATCTGTCATGGACGACAAGGCTTCATACATCCATACGACATTGTCCTCCAAATAAGCGTTCAGGTTATTGTTTGCCACCAGATAAGCCAGCACCGTGCGCCCCTTCCGCATCACAGGCTTGCCTTCCGGAATTTCATTCGAGCAAGAGAAAGTCAGCGCTCCTGCCAGCAAGACACACAAGACAGACCAGACCTTCAGCTTCACCATTCCCAATCAGGCTTTTCAAATTTGAATTCAGGATCCACTCCCAGAATCACAAGCGAATTCCCTTTCTTGTAGTTTTCTTTCAGCTTGGCAATTTCTTTTTGCAGGCTTTTCTGCTTTCTGTTGAAGAACATGAAGCAGGTGCGGTTTTTTCCTCCCTGTTTCTGTTCAAGATAGTCTTTCAACTGAATGCTGTAGGCCGCACGGTTCACCAGCATTCCGCTTCCGTCGACAGAAGCACTGTCCAGATACTGAATATCTGTAAAATAGACAAGCGAATCAGTGAACGACGCCGACACTCCGGCAAGATAAACCCCATATTTTTTCTTATCCTTCGGCTGCTTTCCTACGGCAGACACTGCCAGCAAGGCCATGAAGAAGAAACAAAGAAACTTTGTATAACGCATAGTTCAATTCATTTAAAAACAGGTTACAAAAGTAAGCATTTCATGCATAAATACCGAAACATGGAATGAAAATTAACAAAATAAAAGGAGAGTGCATCAGAACATGAATTTGATGCACCCTCCTCCATTCCTTTTCGGAAACCGAACCTTTCTTATCCCAAATAAGACTTGAGCAGCTTGCTACGAGAATTTTGTCTTAACCTTCTGATAGCTTTTTCCTTAATCTGGCGGACACGCTCACGTGTGAGCCCGAATTTGTCGCCGATTTCTTCCAACGTCATTTCCTGCGTGTTGATACCGAAAAACATCTGGATGATCTCCTTCTCCCTTTCGGTCAGCGTAGAAAGCGCTCTGTCGATTTCCTTCGAAAGTGATTCATTAACCAAGGAACGGTCTGCCATCGGAGAATCGTCGTTTACAAGCACATCCAGCAGACTGTTGTCTTCTCCTTCCACAAAAGGAGCGTCAACCGAAATGTGACGGCCGGACACCTTCAGGGTATCCGAGATCTTGTCTACCGGAATCTCCAGCTCGTCGGCCAACTCTTCAGGCGACGGACGACGCTCATTTTCCTGCTCGAACTTGGAGAAAGCCTTGCTGATCTTGTTCAACGAGCCTACCTGGTTCAAAGGCAGACGCACAATGCGCGACTGCTCTGCCAGAGCCTGCAAGATAGACTGGCGGATCCACCATACCGCATAACTGATAAACTTGAATCCACGGGTTTCATCAAATTTTTCAGCGGCTTTAATCAGTCCAAGGTTACCTTCGTTGATCAAGTCAGGCAAGCTGAGTCCCTGATTCTGATACTGTTTGGCTACTGATACGACGAAACGCAAGTTTGCGCGCGTAAGTTTTTCCAATGCTACACGATCTCCTTTACGGATACGCTGAGCGAGTTCTACCTCCTCCTCTACAGTAATCAAATCTTCACGACCAATTTCCTGCAAGTACTTGTCCAGAGATGCGCTCTCTCGGTTAGTGATACTTTTGGTAATCTTTAATTGTCTCATTCTATATAAAACGATTTGGGTACAAAGATACAATTTTTTCATCAACGGGAAGACTTATTTCAAAAGTTTTTCCAAACTTTTCACAAAAAAGCTGCCGTTTCCCTTCTGCAAACTCCGTGCCTTTCCACATATCGCAGCAGAAGGCGTGCCGTGAGCTGTCACCACATGCACGCCTTCGCCTGTTTTCCCTCAAAGGAGGAAGCTGTTATCCTCTATTTTACCTTCCGATTGTCATTCGCCCTGCGACAGGTCAACGGCATAGTTGGCACGTTTGCCTGACGGATAGACACCCGTCATGAACAATACCTGGTCGGGCGACTGAGAAGCCTGCTTCATCACTTCTTCCAAGTCTTCAACCGTACGCAACTGCTGTCCGTTTGCCTTCAATATGATGAATCCTTTACGGATGCCGCTCTCTTTCATGCGTCCGTCGCTCACTCCGGTCACCTGGACACCGTATCCCAAGTTCAACTGACGCTTGAGTTCGTCAGGAACTGCACGGAAGGCAGCGCCCAGAATCTGCATGTCGGCTTTCTTTACAACCTTCGTATTGCCCTGAGCGTTCTTCAGCGTAATCGTAAATTCCTTGTCATTCCGCTCTCTGAACACTTTTACCTTCACTTTATCGCCCGGACGCTTCTCGGCAAGAATACCTTGCAGGCTGGCCATTGTTTCAATCTTCTTGCCGTCGAGGGCAATGATCACATCGTTTTTCTTCAGTATGCCCGCGGCCGAACCTTCTTCCTGCACTTCTACTACCTGAACGCCATAGCCGATACCCAGTTCCTTCTGTTCCTTGCGGATTTCATCCGGATAGCTTTCCTTGCCCATGTCACGTCCGGCAATGCCCAACAGCGCACGCTGAACAGTTCCATACTGCTTCAAATCGGTCACCACCTTGGTCATGATGCTCGTCGGAATCGCAAACCCGTAGCCCGAATAAGCGCCCGTAGGCGAATACAGCATGGCGTTGATGCCTATCAGCTCGCCGCGCGCATTGACCAGCGCACCTCCACTGTTTCCCTGATTGATAGCCGCATCAGTCTGAATGAAAGACTCCACATCGTTTGCACCCAGTCCGCGCGCTTTCGCACTTACCACACCTGCGGTTACGGTAGATCCCAAATTGAACGGATTACCCACGGCAAGCACCCATTCGCCAACCTTCAGGTTATCAGAGTTCCCGACCGGAATGGCAGGGAAGTCATCACCCTCAATCTTGACCAGAGCCAAGTCGGTTGTTGCGTCCGTACCGATCACACGCCCCTTCATCTCACGGCCGTCATGCAGCTTCACGTTGATTTCATCAGCCCCGTCAATCACGTGATTGTTCGTAACGATGTAACCGTCTTTCGAGATGATTACCCCCGAGCCGAAACCGCGCTGCTCCGGAGTCTGGATCTGACGCTGGCGTCCGCGTCCGTCACCGAAAAAGAAGTCGAAAATGTCCGGCTGGGACTCAACCACCTGCGTCTTGCTTCGCTGAACAGCCATGATGTGCACCACCGAGTTCAAAGAACTTTCGGCGGCCTTTGTCAGATCAACAGGCTGCATGCTCGAAGCATCCAGCGCAGCCGTGCGCAGCGGCATCGCCGCATCGAAAGCCTGGTAAAACGAAGCGTTTGCCGAAGTGTTCTTCTGCATCACAGCGTATGCCGTCACTCCAGCCACTCCTGCGCTGACAGCAATTACGGCCGCAGCACCTATCGCGAATTTAGTTGTTGTTTTCATACTTTTATTCTGTTTAAAATGTTAATTTAGTCAGTCTTTTAACTTTTCATTTGCTAAAGTAGAACAAAATCCATACGGTTGTACTCCTGATTGCCTCTTTTTTCCGTCTTTTAACAGAGGCCGCAAAGCGATTAACCGCAGTTAACTGCCAATTCTGCCAAATTTACATTCGTTATCAGTCATTTTTGCCCCGGCTGACAAATCGGCACAATACCTGAGAAAAGACGGACATCCGGAACACATTCTATAAACCACGATGTCGTCTGAAGTTCAGAAGCCGATATTCTGAAGCACGCAGCCGCAGCAAATATTTTTCATCCGTCAGGTCCGCGATTCGTTTTATTTGCGTACCTTTGCAGAACCAAAGAAGCAGTCGGCCGGTCTGTCGCTGATGCCTTTACGGCAGAAGAGGAAAGTCCGGGCAACGCAGAGCATCCTACTTCCTAACAGAAAGCTGTCCGCGAGGGCGGAGTAATGCAGAAGAAAACAACCGCCTCCTAACCGGGAGGTAAGGGTGAGAAGGCGGGGTAAGAGCCCACCAGCCGCACAGCGATGTGCGGGCTGTGCATCTTAGGAGTTGTAAGGTCATGTAAACCGGCATCAACGAGGGTTGCTCGCCCCACGTCGGAGGGTAGACCGCTGGAGCCTGCCGGTGACGGCAGGCGTAGATAAATGACAGACGCCCCTGCTTGCAGGGTGACAGAACCCGGCTTACAGGCCGTCTGCTTCTTTTTTTATGAAAAATACCCAAACGTATCGGAAAAATGAAAATCGCCCAAATCTGGAGATTCCTGACGTATGACATCTGGCGCATCACGGAAAGCGAAGTGACAAAAAGCACATACGCACTCTACAACATCATCAAGACCGTATACATCTGTATAACCCGGTTCGCCAACGACCGGCTTATCAACAAGGCTTCGGCCCTTACCTACAGCACCCTGCTTGCCATCGTGCCGATTCTGGCCGTGCTGTTCGCCATCGCGCGCGGATTCGGGTTCGACAATGTCATGGAAGAGCAGATCAAAAGCAACTTCGGAGGAAGCCCGGAAGCGGCGGAAGCCATCCTTTCGTTCACACAATCTTATCTGGCGCAAACCAAAAGCGGCGTATTCCTGGGCTTCGGACTTGTCTTGCTCTTCTGGACGGTGATCAATCTGGTGATGGAAATCGAAATCACCTTCAACCGCATCTGGGAGGTGAAACGCCAGCGCTCGGTTTACCGGCAGATCACCGACTTTTTTTCAATGATACTGCTGGCACCGATCCTCATCGTCGTTTCGGCGGGACTCTCCATCTTCACCACCACGACATTGAAAGAAATGGAAGACTTTGCCCTGCTGGCTCCCATATTCCAGTTTCTCATACGGCTTATACCTTATATATTTACGTGGTTCATGTTTACGGGGCTTTACGTGTTCATGCCCAACACAAAAGTAAGGTTCAAGCATGCGCTGGTTGCCGGAATCATCGCCGGAACCGCCTTTCAGGCGTTTCAGTACCTCTATATCAACAGCCAGCTGTGGGTATCGAAATACAACGCCATCTACGGAAGCTTCGCAGCCCTTCCTCTCTTTCTCCTCTGGCTGCACATCTCATGGACCATCTGCCTCTTCGGCGCCGAACTCACTTATGCGGGGCAGAACATCAAAAGTTTCAACTTTGAACAAGACACGCGCAACATCAGCCTGCGCTACCGCGACTTCATCGTGATTCTGATCATGTCGCTCATCACCAAGCGCTTCGAAAAGAACGAGCCGCCATATACAGCCATCCAGCTTTCGGAAGAAAACCAGATTCCTCTGCGGCTGACCCGAAAAATCCTCTACCTCCTGCAAGAAACCGGAATCATCCATGAAGTGGCAAACGACAAGAAAAGCGAAGAAACGGCCTACCAGCCTTCGATAGACATCAACCAGCTGAGCGTCGGAATGGTGCTGAATCGGCTCTATACAAAAGGCTCTGAGAATTTCAAGATAGACAAGGACAAAGTGTTCAGCAGCGAATGGAAAATCCTGACGGAATCAAGAAACGAATATTATTCAAAAACCTGCAAGGTATTGCTGAAAGACCTGTAGGATAAACTCCTGCAGGCCTTTCAGCAGCACCGCACAAACCTGCGGCCCTTATTTTGTCAGCTGCATCATCCGGCTCAGATACTTGCCGATGATGTCAAACTCAATGTTGACCACACTGCCTACTTCCAGCGTGTGGAAATTCGTGTGCTCATAAGTATAGGGAATTATAGCCACCTGAAAAGTATCCTCTGTCGGATTGCACACGGTCAGGCTCACCCCGTTCACGGTTACCGAACCCTTGTCAACGGTGAAATAGCCGCGCTTTGCCATTTCCCGGTCAAACTCATACCGGAAAGTGTAATACCAGCTTCCTTCCGCATCCTCCTTGGCAATGCAGGTCGCCGTCTGATCCACATGCCCCTGCACGATGTGTCCGTCCAGACGGCCGTTCATCATCATGCTTCGTTCCACATTCACCTTATCGCCCACCTTCAGCAGACCGATATTCGAACGCTCGATGGTTTCTTTCATGGCAGTCACCGTATACGTGCCGTCCTGAATGCAGACCACAGTCAGGCACACCCCGTTGTGAGAAACACTCTGGTCAATCTTCAATTCATCCACAAACGAACATTTCAACGTAAGATGCAGGTTTTCCTGCTCCTTTACAATCTTTACTACTTCAGCGTATTCTTCTACTATTCCCGAGAACATAATATATTATATTTTGATTATTTGAATATAAAACCGGCCACGAGCAGCCAGCAACCTCACTTTTTCGGAATCGGCCTGCTCCACACGGTCTTTCCCTCCGAACTCACAACCGATATTGTTCCGCCCGCATAATCGTCGATATACGTGTTTCCCTTTACCAGCATGTCTTCGGCCATGTGAATGGCCTTTTCCGACGAACGGATAGCAAATCCTTTGTTGTCGCTCAAACGACCGTCAGAAAAATAAATGTCATAAGTTTCCATAACTATCTTTTTACCGTATAAAAATTCGGGGACAAATATATAATTACATCCTTTCAACACAAAATAAAATCGGAAAAAAGCAGAAAGAAAAAGACACAAAAAAAGAGAAATCAGTGTAACTGACCTCTCAACAAATTGACCGAGCGGAAAACGAAACTCGAACTCGCGACCCTAACCTTGGCAAGGTTATGCTCTACCAACTGAGCTATTTCCGCATCATGAAAAATACGACTAGCTATGAGCGGAAAACGAGACTCGAACTCGCGACCCCAACCTTGGCAAGGTTGTGCTCTACCAACTGAGCTATTTCCGCAACAAAGTGCCCAGAACAGGACTCGAACCTGCATGCCTCTCGACACACGCACCTGAAACGTGCGCGTCTACCATTCCGCCACCTGGGCATTACGGCCTTTCGGCCTATCAGCGCAACACTTTGTCTGATTGAGCGGAAAACGAGACTCGAACTCGCGACCCCAACCTTGGCAAGGTTGTGCTCTACCAACTGAGCTATTTCCGCAATATTCATTTTTTCGTGAAGGAAATGAGACTCGAACTCACACGACATAAATTGTCACTACCCCCTCAAAGTAGCGCGTCTACCAATTCCGCCATTCCTCCAATAAGTGCCCAGAACAGGACTCGAACCTGCATGCCTCTCGACACACGCACCTGAAACGTGCGCGTCTACCATTCCGCCACCTGGGCATTACGGCCTTTCGGCCCATCAGCGCAACACTTTGTCTGACTGAGCGGAAAACGAGACTCGAACTCGCGACCCCAACCTTGGCAAGGTTGTGCTCTACCAACTGAGCTATTTCCGCAACTTTTGAGCTATCTGTTTCTCAATTGCGAGTGCAAAGGTAGTGTTTTTTCTGAAACCTCCAAAACTTATGCGCTTTTTTTTACCGTTTTTCCCTAAAATATCATTCAAAAGCACGTTTCAGCACATTCTGTCGCGGTAATCTTCGTAGCGGAACGTGCGATAAATCTCCAGTTCCCCTCCAGTATGAAGCAAAGCGACAGACGGATGATGGATGCCGTTGAACATTGTCGTCTTCACCATCGTATAGTGGATCATATCCTCAAACACAATCCGGTCGCCCGCCTGAAGTTCGTGATCGAATTTCCAGCTTCCCATATAGTCCCCGCTCAGGCAACTGTTTCCTCCAAGACGGTAAACATGATTCTCCGGAGCCGCATTCTTCACCGCCTCGGGAGGCAGCGACTCCGCTCCGCGCACACGGGGCTGATAAGGCATCTCCAGACAATCGGGCATGTGACAAGTAAAACTTACATCAAGAATGGCTGTGCGGATCCCCCTGCTCTCAACCACGTCAACTACCGACGACACCAACGGCCCGGTTTGCCAGGCAAATGCAGAGCCCGGCTCCAGCACAATCATCAGATGGGGATAGCGCGACTTAAGGTCTTGAAGCAAGCGTATCAGATGGTCGACATCATAATCCTTGCGCGTCATCAGATGGCCTCCGCCCAGATTCAGCCACTTCAACTGAGGGAACCAACGGCTGAACTTCTCCTCGATATGAGCCAATGTGCGCTCCAGTTCATACGAGCTCGACTCGCAATGGCAATGGCAATGAAAGCCTTCGATGCCTTCAGGCAAACGTTCGGGAAGCAAATCAGAAGTAACCCCGAAACGCGTTCCGGGAGCACACGGATTGTAAAGTTCTACCTCCACCTCCGAATACTCCGGATTCACGCGAATGCCGCACGAAACCGGCTTTCCTTTCGCCATCGGATAAAAACGCTCGTACTGAGAAAGCGAATTGAAGGTGATATGGCTGCAATACTTCAGGAACAAAGGAAAATTCTGCTCCGTATAAGCCGGTGAATAGGCATGCGCCTTGCTCCCGAACTCTTCAAACGCAAGCCGCGCCTCATATTCCGAGCTGGCTGTCGTGCTATGTATGTACTCGCGGAAAATCGGGAACGACTTCCACATGGCGAATGCCTTAAAAGCCAAAATGATTTCCACTCCGGCCGTATCGGCCACATGCTTTATCAAGCTCAAGTTCTTTCTGAGCAACTCTTCCTCCATCACATAGCAGGGGGAAGGAATCTGGTTCATATCTTTTATCATCATCTTTTTTCTTTATTCCGTTATTCACATACTTTGAAGCGGGCAAACTTCAGCAGCAGCTGCTTGACTCCGGCATTTTCAAAACGTACGGTAGCCTTGCGGTTGTCGCCTGCGCCTTCTACCTTCTCTACCACTCCCCGTCCGAACCGCTCGTGCTCGATGTGCTTTCCCTCCAGTGAATCTCCGGACATTTGCCCGACACTTGAAGATGCCGGCACGGACGAGGAATCGATTTTCCGCAACTTGCGTGGAGCAACAAAGCGATGCGGCTCCTGCGGCATCTCCCCTCCGTCAAACATCGAAGGCCCGCCCGTGTCATACGATCTGACTTCCGGACGGCGGAAGCCCCCGGCTATTTCTTTTCTGAATCGCCCTGCACCAATCTCTACCTGACGAGCAAGCTGCTCTCCAGCGGGCAAACAAAGAAACTTCGTATCTATATCGCGCAAGAAGCGGCTGGGATTGCCGAACTCCATCTTCCCATAGCGGAAACGGCTTTTTGCATACGAGAGATAACAGTGCGATTCGGCCCGCGTTATAGCCACGTAGAACAGACGCCTTTCTTCCTCGAGCGACCGGGGATTGTCGGCCGAAATTCCGGGAAAAAGACCTTCTTCCATCCCTACGACAAACACATTGGGAAACTCAAGACCTTTGGCCGAATGGATGGTCATCAGTGTCACTTTCGATACATTATCATCCTTTTCGCCGTCCTGGTCTGTGAGCAACGACACCTCCGACAGATAATCGGCAAGCAGAATATGGCTATCTCCCTCTTCTTCCCTGTCGGAACAGAAATCGTGGATTCCGCTAATAAGCTCTTCAATATTTTCCTGACGGCTCAGATTCTCGGGAGTACGGTCCTGATAAATGTCATTGATGATACCCGAACGGCGCACGATGTCCTGCCCCAAAGTATAGGCATCCTTCTCCGGAGCACCGCTGACAAATCCGGCTATCAGGTCACGGAAAGCCTGAAGTTTGGCAGCCGTCCCCTTATTCAAAGACAACCCGTAAGCCAAAGGCTCGTTCAGCACTTCCCAAAGGCTGACATGCTGCTTCGTGGCCGCATCAACCAGCTTGTTCAAGGTCGTATCTCCTATTCCTCTCGCCGGGTAATTGATCACCCGCTTGAATGCCTCCTCATCGTTCGGATTGACAGCCAGGCGGAAATAAGCGATCACATCCTTGATCTCTTTCCGCTGATAGAACGAAAGTCCCCCATACACCTGATAAGGAATCCCTTTCCTGCGCAATGCCTCTTCAAAGATACGGCTCTGCGCATTCGTGCGGTACAGCACCGCACAGTCATGATAAGCATATCCGCCGCGCCGATGAAGCTCAACAATCTTGTTGGCCACGATTTCACCCTCCTCAACATCGCTGTAGGCGCACGAAACAGGAATCGGTTCTCCTTTGTCGTTCTCGGAGAACACATTCTTCTGAATCTGCTGGCGGTTCTTTTCTATCAGGCTGTTCGCCGCCTTCACGATGGTCTGCGTAGACCGGTAGTTCTGCTCCAGCTTGAACAGGAGGGCATCCTTGTACTGACGGGTAAAATTCAAGATGTTGTCGATGTTCGCTCCGCGGAAAGAGTAAATGCTCTGCGCATCATCTCCCACCACACAGATGCGCCGATGCTCTTGCGTAAGCTGCAGCACGATGCAGTGCTGGGCATAGTTCGTGTCCTGATATTCATCAACCAGCACATAACGGAACTTGGCAGCATATCCTTTGCAGACATCCGGATGTTCCCTGAAAAGACGGTAGGTATAAACCAGCAGATCGTCAAAGTCCATCGCATTGCCCTGACGGCACCGCTCGCAATAGCGGAGGTAAATATCACCTGCAAGAGGGATTTTGGCCGCCTTGTCGGCTTCCCTCATCTCCGCGCTCGCCGCATAAGCCTGAGGAGATACCAGATGGTTTTTCGCATTGCTGATGCGGCTCTGTATCATTCCGGGCTTATACACCTTATCGTCAAGCTGAAGTTCCTTGACGATTGCCTTGATCAGACTTTTCGAGTCTGCCGAATCGTAAATGGTAAAACTGGAAGTGAAGCCGATCTTTTCCGCCTCCATCCGGAGTATGCGCGAAAAGATGGAATGGAACGTGCCCATCCACAGATAACGGGCTCTGTTGATGCCCACCTGGCGCGCAATGCGCTCCTTCATCTCCCTTGCCGCCTTGTTTGTAAAAGTCAAGGCAAGAACAGACCACGGCTCATAACCGTGGTCCAACAAATAAGCTATCTTGTAAGTCAGTACGCGCGTCTTTCCCGATCCGGCGCCGGCTATCACCAGCATGGGACCGTCGTTATAAAGAACAGCCTTGCGCTGACTTTCGTTCAGTTCGTCCAGATAACAGCTTTCTGCCATACTCAATTCTTAAAGCTATGAATCGGGGCGGGAATGCGGCCTCCACGGTTCACAAAAGCCTCGCAACTGAAGCGGTTGACCGGCATCACAGGCGCATATCCCAACAGTCCTCCGAACTCCACTCTCTCTCCCACGTTCTTGCCGACAACGGGAATGATGCGTACAGCCGTAGTCTTCTGGTTCACCATTCCGATAGCGGCCTCATCTGCAATAATGCCCGAAATGGTCGCAGCCGAAGTATCGCCGGGAACAGCAATCATATCCAGACCGACCGAGCAGACGCAGGTCATCGCCTCAAGTTTCTCAATGCCAAGGGCACCCGCTTCAACCGCGTCAATCATCCCCTGGTCTTCACTCACAGGAATGAACGCTCCGCTCAGTCCTCCTACATACGATGAAGCCATCACGCCTCCCTTCTTCACCTGATCGTTCAGCAAAGCCAACGCCGCCGTAGTTCCCGGAGCTCCCGGATATTCAAGTCCGATCTCTTGAAGAACCTCAGCCACGCTGTCGCCCACAGCCGGTGTAGGAGCCAGCGAAAGATCAATAATTCCGAACGGAACGCCCAAGCGGCGGGAAGCCTCCTGAGCCACCAGCTGCCCCACACGGGTAATCTTGAACGCGGTGCGCTTGATGGTTTCGCACAGCACCTCAAAGCTGGCGCCACGGATTTGCTCGAGCGCATACTTCACAACGCCCGGACCGCTGACGCCTACGTTGATAATCGCATCCGCTTCCGAAACGCCGTGGAACGCGCCGGCCATAAAGGGGTTGTCATCGGGAGCATTGCACAGGACAACCAGCTTGGCGCACCCCAGCGAGTCACGCTCTTTCGTCATCTCGGCCGTTTCCTTCACGATTTCTCCCATCAGCTTCACGGCGTCCATGTTAATTCCGGTCTTTGTAGAACCTACATTGACCGAACTGCAAATACGCTCCGTACACGCCAAAGCCTTCGGAATCGAACGGATAAGCAGCTCGTCACTGCGAGTCATCCCTTTGGAAACAATGGCCGAATAGCCTCCGATAAAGTTCACGCCCAACTCTTCCGCCACCTTATCCAAGGTCAGCGCAATCTTCACATAGTCATCGGGAGTATTGCATCCCGCTCCTCCCACCAAAGCTATCGGCGTAACAGAAATGCGCTTGTTGACGATAGGTATTCCGTATTCTTTCGAGATTTCCTCGCCCGTCTTCACCAGGTTGCGGGCAAGCCTCGTCATTTTGTCATAGATTTTCCGGCAGAGCACATCCAGATCGCTGTCCGCACAGTCCAGCAGACTGATTCCCATCGTGATGGTGCGCACATCCAGATTCTCCTGGTCAATCATTTTATTGGTTTCGATAACCTCCGATATATTGATCATAAAAACTGCATTATATTAAGGTACGACAACAGCTGTCAGATGCGGTGCATCTTATCGAATATTTCTTCTCTCTGACACTTGATCTGCACGCCCATCTGCCGCCCTACTTCATCCAGTTCATTGACAGCCTGCTCGAAGGGCTTCTCCATTTTCTCCATATCCACAATCATCATCATGTTGAAGTATCCCTGCACGATGGTCTGCGTGATATCAAGGATATTCACATTGTTGTCTGCCAGCCAGGTGCAAACCTTGGCTATGATACCTACAGTATCTTTTCCAACTACTGTAATAATCGTCCTGTCCATGTTTTTTCTGTAAAATATAATTGACAGGGCAAAGGTAAACAAATCTTGGCAAAAGTCTGATGTGGGAAGAAGATAAATTCTTGCTCCGCACTCCTGCTCCATCGTGCAAACAGCCGTTTACAACATCACGTAAAGAGGACCTCTCACTCGTACGTAAAGATATATTCATCCTCATAAACATAAGACTCGAAACCATCAAAGGCACCACGAGCAGTTACCCGTGACAGGTAGTTTTCAGCCGTGAAACTGTATTCAAACGGTTCCCAATAAGCCCCGTCAGTGGTTTCTTTGATCGGATCGGATGCCTTGGAAGCTGGTTCTTCTACTTCATATCCCCAATTCGCATAATCTTCCTTAACCAAATTCCTGCTGTTCTGTCCCAGCATGCGGAGAGCAAAGAGCATGTTTATAATGTCTACATATTGCCCATCATGATGGATGCCGAACAAGGAACGGGAACTCATCACGTTGAAGTCCAAGTCAGGCGTTTCATTCAAATAAGAAGTATATTCCCAGTCCATAAAGTCCTCGTAGATGATTCCATAGGAATCAGTTCCGGTATTTATCAGGTTTCCGTCTTTCCAATCCATTATGAGGCGGGCGTAAGTAAACGCCCGAGTGGAAGCCGTTGTCCCCGGATTCAAAACAGCAGTGTCCTCGCCATTCTCCAACTCGTATGTATTGTTTTCCACAACTTTCTGCAGGTAGCGGTTGTCATCGTAATCGAAACGCCAAGCTGTTGTAGTGGGATATACGGTTTCTTCGTACATCAGCCCCACATCGCCCGCCTCATTCAATTGAAGTATATAAGTGTAAGGAGAACTATGGTCCTTGGTCTGCACGAGACGTACGGTCTTCGGGTCTTCGTAGGTGAAAGTGTACACATCGTCCGAATAATAAGATTGACTATCACCGACATACGAGATATCGTGCATCTCCGTCAAACGGCCTTCGTTGTCGTATTCGAAAGTGATGATGCACATGTCATAAGAGTCGGGATGAGCACATTCCACGCTGGTATGTTCCAAGCGCACCAGACGTTTGCCTTGCGAAGAAAGTGTCCCACCGTCTTCGGTCGTTCCTTTCTGTTCCACCGTAATGGTGATAACATCGTCCGCGCACACAATTTCAATCTTCGCCTTGCGGTCTTGCCCGGTCGTGTTCTTCTTCAAAGTCAGAGTCAGGGTGTATTCACCCGGGCCACCGCTGTAGGCACTCAACGACAGCCAGTCCACCGAACTGCCTCCCTCGGCCCGGGAAGTGACGGGAATGACGGAAGCCGTCCAATCCGCCGCGGCGGTGAAGTGTATGCCGCCGGAGTTATCCGTTGTTTCATCGGCATAAATGGTTTGAGATGTCTGCGTTCCGTTTGTCAGCATGATGCTGCCATTGCCTTCTTCATCATCACTGCAAGCGGCCAATCCAAACAGCAGGAACAAGGCCCACAATGTTGTTTTCCTGTTAATCTTCATAATCATGTATGTTTTAGGGTTTCAGTCATCATTAGTTTATAAGTTTCACATTAGAGGTTACGCTTTCAGTGACAGCATACCTCACAAGACCGCACATGCTACTAACACGATCAAACGTTGCGGTGATACTTGCGGCAACATTGGACCAACGGATCATGCACTTCCCTACCTTCGTAACAATGACCCGAACCATCATAACGGGCGCACGAAGCACAGCAGTTGTAGAGTGGAGCATCTGACTTGCTCCTGCTTCCACCATTTCCAGCAATATCGGCCATTACTGCCGGCACGATAATTATTATCAAATAAACAATCAGAACAATCGAAGCAAGCATAATTGCCACCCCCAAGAACATCCAAAGGAAATAGGCCGCGAATATCAGCAGGAAGAAACCTCTCCAGCCTACATTCCGCAAAAGTCCGGAGAGAGTGGAAGCAACGGAGTTCATGTACCATATCCAGACAAAGAACACCATGGCCAAACATCCGATAATGCCCAACACCATGTTGGCTATGGAGTAGAAAGTATTGCCAAGGACGGTAGCCGACACGAACCAGTACCTGTCCACATTATAACCGCACACAAATTTCAGTGTATATAATATAATGAAGTAGGCCAAGCCTGCATACACTATCCACGAAACATGCTTCATAACCCTCCGGGTATGTTCTTCTGTATCGAATCCCCAGCGGAATATGGCGAACAGGGGAAAATAGAGGGAGAAATATACCAGAAAGCCCAGCAGCTTTATCCACCCGGAAGGAGGCAGGTTCTTTGCGCCGACGGTAAGGAAGGTATTCTCTCCTTGCCTGCCCTCGAACATGGCACCTTCTTTCGAGATAACGTACTGCTCCTCCACATACAGCGGTTCTCCATCGTCGCCTATGTCTACCTTGGCCCATCCGTCCGAGGGCTTGTCCACCTTCAGCTTGCCGGTATCCAGCCAGCGTTCCCCTTCCTTCTTTTCAGGCACCAGCGAAGGGTCCGCTCCATCTTCGGGATACATCACCATCTGCTCCGTTCCTCCTGGCTTGTCATAGAAACCCATGCCCATCTCCCAGTTCAGAGAGTATCTGACAGTCTTCAGCAGAGGCTCGTAGTTTTCCATGCCTGACACAGCAAACATAGCCCAACCGCATACCAGCGAAACGACCAACAGCAACAAGGCTCCTATGGCTCCCGGCAAATCCAGTTTCCTTCTTTTCCACTTTCCCATACGTACATTCATTTACAGGATACATTATCCATCTTTCCATACAACAAAGAAAGCGGTTTTAGAAATACAGGAAATCACAGGAAACAGTGATTTTAGCCGCCGGAACACATTTTTTCAGCGAAAAGCAGCACATTGTTCAAGCCAATGCCTCAGAGCCTGCATCTCATCCAGCCGGACACTTACAGGCTGTTCCCGCTGATTTCCCGGTTCAGTTCCTTTTCTGATGAATGACGATTTTGCCGTTCAGTTCATAACTTAAATTTAGAAACTGTTTTGAATTTCTCCAAAAAGTTTTTCTTGGCTTGATGTGTTCGTTTTCGTGTGTGCTTTGGGCTATTTTTTGGTCTTTTCCGCTTCTGTTCTTCGTCAGATAGCCCGCTATCTTCCTCATCACACAAACGGAAATGCCTCAAAAACTCATCCCAAATCAGCACACGATAAATTCAAAACAGTTTCTTAAAGGCCAAACAAGTTTTGTTCCATGCAAGGGCTGTTCCTACAGCCCTTTGCCTTTCGCCTCGTTCCAGATGGCATCCATTTCTTCGAGCGACATGTCTGCCAGGTTCTTTCCCTCTTTTATCGTATGTTCCTCCAGATAATTGAAGCGGCGGATGAATTTCTGGTTGGTGCGTTCCAGCGCATTGTCGGGATTTATCTTATAGAGGCGGGCTGCATTGACCAGGCTGAACATCACATCCCCGAATTCAGCTTCGGCCTTGTCTTTGTCCATCTGCCCCACTTCCGACTCAAACTCTCCGATTTCCTCCTTCACCTTTGTCCATACCTGCTCGCGCTCTTCCCAGTCGAAGCCCACGTTGCGGGCCTTGTCCTGGATGCGGTAGGCCTTGATGAGCGACGGAAGCGCTTCGGGCACTCCGCTCAGCACAGACTTGTTTCCGTCTTTTTCCTTCAGCTTGATCTGCTCCCAGTTCTCCGAAACCTTTTCGGCCGTATCCGCCTGCACTTCGCCGAACACATGCGGGTGGCGGAAGATCAGCTTGTCGCAGAGCTTGTCGCAAACGTCCTTGATGTCAAAGTCGCCGGACTCGCTCCCGATCTTGGCATAAAATATCACGTGGAGAAGCACGTCGCCCAATTCCTTGCAGATGTTTTTCTTGTCATCCTTCATCAGCGCGTCGCAAAGTTCATACACCTCCTCAATCGTATTCGGACGCAGGCTTTCGTTCGTCTGCTTCCGGTCCCACGGACATTTCACTCTCAGTTCGTCAAGCACGTCCAGCAGACGGCCGAACGCCTCCATCTTTTCTTCTCTTGTATGCATATCCATCATTCAATCAATTTAACAGTGCAAAGCTACGGAGTTTCCGACAAAAATCGTTGCCCGTGAACGTAAAAATAAATAACTTTAGACCACAAAAGAAACAAACTTCGCCAAATATGGACAAACAGAAAGTCGCCTTAGTGCTATCCATGGGCGGTGCCAGAGGAATCGCCCACATCGGTGTCATCGAAGAACTGCTCGCGCACGGCTATGAAATCACCTCCATTGCGGGAACTTCGATGGGAGCGATTGTCGGAGCCATGTATGCCACAGGAAAGCTGGAAGAGTGCAAACAATGGATATGCGGATGGGACCGGAAAAAGATGTTCTACTTTGCCGACGTGAAGCTGAACCGTGAAGGCATGGTGAAAGGAAACCGCTTCATGCAGGAACTGCGGCAGATTGTTCCCGACGTAAGCATCGAGTCGCTCCCGCTTCCGTATACGGCCCTTGCAACCGACATAATCAACGAATGTGAAGTTGTGTTCGAATCGGGAAACCTGTTCGATGCCATACGCGCGTCTATATCCATCCCCATGGTGTTCCACCCTTTCAAGAAAGACGGCAGAACGCTCGTGGACGGAGGACTGCTGAATCCTCTTCCCCTGCGCCACATACGCCGCACGGAGGGAGATATCGTGATAGCCGTCGACGTGAATGCCGCGGGAGAAGCAAGGCCCATCCCCCATCTGAGCCCCTACCAGCTGCTCACCGCCTCGTCGCGGATGATGATGCAGGAAATCACGCGCAACGAACTGCGCAACTTCCCGCCCGACATCCTGATAAGCATCCCTGCATCCCGCTTTGAGATGATGGAATTCTACCGCGCCAAAGACATCATGGAAGGAGGACGGGAAGCGGCAAGGAAAGTTCTGGAAAACAGATGAACAACCCGTCGGACACGGCTGGAAAGTCCGTTCCACACTGTGGATTATACATTCCACGATGTGGAATATACAAACCGCATCGTGAAATACAGAATCCACGATGCGGTTTACAGTTTCATACGGTTTGCTTTTACGAAGCCAGACCGATTTGCTATACTTTCCATGCGGCAATGCGGTCCATGGCTTCCCGGCAATCCTCGCGGCTTCCGAAGGATGTAAACCGGAGGTATCCTTCACCGCTCGGACCGAACCCTACTCCGGGAGTGCCCACCACATGCACATCGCGCAGCAGCCTGTCGAAAAACTCCCACGAACCGATGCCGTCGGGGGTCTTCACCCACAGATAGGGCGAGTTCACTCCGCCATAAACGTTGAATCCTGCACGGCGGAGGGTATCACACATCAGTTTCGCGTTGCCCATGTAATAGTCTATGGTTTCTCTGACCTGCTTCCGGCCTTCCGGAGAATAGACGGCCTCGGCCCCGCGCTGGGTTATATAGCTTGTTCCGTTGAACTTGGTGCATTGCCTGCGGTTCCACAGACGGTGCAGCGGCACACGGTTTCCTTGCCCGTCAGTGCCGGACACTTCTTTCGGAACGACCGTATATCCGCAGCGCACACCCGTAAATCCGGCGGTTTTCGAAAAGCTCCGGAACTCAACCGCACACCCTCTCGCCCCTTCGATCTCGTAAATGGAATGAGGCACGTCGTCTTCGCTGATAAAGGCCTCGTAGGCAGCGTCAAACAGAATCAGCGAACCGTTTTCCAACGCATAGTCCACCCACTCCTTCAGTTGTGCGCGGGTCAGGGTCGTGCCTGTGGGATTGTTGGGATAACACAGATATATGATGTCTGCCCGGCGTTTCGGAAGTTCGGGAATGAAGGCGTTTTCCGCCGTACAAGGCAGGTAGACAATGTCGCTCCAGCGCCTGTCAGAAAGAAGGCCGCCCGCACGTCCGCCCATCACATTGCTGTCCACATAGACCGGATAGACGGGATCGGTTACAGCCACCGTATTCCGGCTTCCTAAAATGTCTGTGAAGTTCCCTGTATCGCTCTTCGCCCCGTCACTGACAAAAATCTCATCCGCCGACAGACCGATTCCCAATTCGCCGAAGTCATGTCGCACGATGGCTTCGCGCAGAAAATCATATCCCTGTTCCGGACCGTATCCGTGGAAACTTTCCGCATGTGCCATTTCGTCCACCGCCCTGTGCATCGCCTCTACAGAAGCCTGCGGGAGAGGACGCGTCACGTCACCGATGCCCAAGCGTATCAAACGGACTTCCGGATGGGACGCCTTGAACGCACTGACTCTTTTGGCTACCTCCGAGAACAGATAGTTTCCCGGAAGCTTTATGAAGTTTTCATTTACTGATACCATACGACTAACTTATTTCTATTACACCATCGAAAACCTTTACGGCAGGCCCTGTCATGAACAGATGGCCGCCCTCTCCCGTCCAGCGGATATGAAGGACGCCGCCGTCCATCACAACGTCGGACTCGTTTCTGCAACGCCCCGCAAACGAAGCGGCCACAGCCGTAGCGCAAGCTCCCGTACCGCAAGCCTGAGTAATGCCGGAACCGCGCTCCCATACCCTCATCCGGATCTCTCCTTCGCCAATCACCTGGGCAAACTCCACGTTCACCCTGTCGGGGAACAGCGGATGACGCTCCAACGCCGGTCCCACATCCTGCAAGGCAACCTGCGAAATGTCGTCCACGAAAATCACCAGATGCGGATTTCCCATCGACACGGCAATCCCCTCCGCATAAGGAAAGCCATCGCCCAAAGTCACCGGATGAATGTCGGCAGGAACTCCCATATCCACGCTGACACGGTTCACCACACCCTGCTCCGGAAACAGATGAAGCACTTTCACCCCCGAAAGCGTGTCAAGCAGAATCTCGGTTTTGCCGGTCAGCCCTTTCTCGTAGAGATATTTTCCTATGCAGCGGCTGGCATTTCCGCACATCTTCGCCTCCGATCCGTCGGCGTTGAATATGCGCATGCTGAAATCCGCCCTGTCCGACCGGCCGATAAGCACCAGCCCGTCGCTTCCGATACCCGTATGCGGACGGCTCCACTCCACCGCATACCGTTCAGGATCGGGCAGCGGATACTTCATCACATCAACATAGATGTAATCGTTGCCCAGCCCCTGCATCTTTGTAAATTCAATTTTCCTTTCCATAAATCAATAAGCATCTTCATGCACTCCGGCCACAGCGCGTCCGCTCGGCTCGTTCATATTCTTGAAAGCCTCGTCCCAGGCCAGGGCCTCAGCCGTGGAGCATGCTACGCTCGGCACACTGGGCACGCTGCGCGCGGCACTTTCGCTGGGAAAATATTCTTCGAATATGCTGCGGTAATAATATTCTTCCTTGTTGCGCGGAGGATTCACGGGAAAACGCTCCGCGGCATGCGCCATCTGCTCGTCCGACACCGCTTTCGAGGTCATCTCCTTCAGCGTGTCGATCCAGCTATACCCCACTCCGTCGCTGAACTGTTCCTTCTGCCTCCAGAGCACGCTTTCGGGCAACATGCCGGCGAAAGCCTCGCGCACGATCTTCTTTTCGATGGTCTTGCCCGGACACATCTTAGCGGCAGGGTTCAGGCGCATGGCAATGTCAAGAAACTCCTTGTCGAGAAACGGAACGCGGCCTTCAACGCCCCATGCCGCCAATGCCTTGTTCGCCCTCAGGCAATCGTACAGATAAAGCTTGGAAAGCTTGCGGAGCGTTTCTTCATGGAAGGCCTTCGCATCCGGCGCCTTGTGGAAATAAAGATAGCCTCCGAACACTTCGTCCGCCCCTTCTCCGCTCAGCACCATCTTGATGCCCATGCTCTTGATGACGCGCGCCAGCAGATACATCGGCGTGGAAGCCCGCACCGTTGTCACGTCATACGTTTCGATGAAATAGATTACGTCGCGCACTGCATCCAGCCCTTCCTGGATGGTATAGTTGATTTCATGATGCACCGTTCCGATATGGTCGGCCACTTCCTTTGCTTTGGCCAGATCGGGAGCTCCTTTCAGACCGATGGCAAACGAGTGAAGCTGGGGCCACCACGCATCCTTCTTCCCGTCTGTTTCAATGCGCCTGGAAGCAAACTTCTTTGCTATGGCCGAGATGACCGAGCTGTCCAGTCCTCCGGACAAAAGCACCCCGTACGGCACATCGCTCATCAGCTGCCTGCGCACGGCATCTTCAAGTCCTTCGCGCACGCTCCGTACAGAAGCGGGATTATCTTTCACTGCGTCATAGTCCATCCAGTCCCTCTTATACCAGCGCACCGCCTTTCCGGTGCGGCTCGAGTAGCAATGTCCGGGCAGAAAAGGCTCGTAACGCTCGCAATAGCCCTCCAAGGCCTTCAGTTCACTCGCGCAATACACTTTTCCGTCCGCATCATAGCCTATATAGAGCGGAATCACGCCGATCGGGTCGCGGGCGATGAGAAACTCATCCTTCTCCTCGTCATAAAGCGCAAAGGCAAAGATGCCGTTCAGTTCTTCCAGAAAGTCAATGCCTTTGTCACGGTACAAGGCAAGGATCACCTCGCAGTCGCTTCCGGTCTGGAACTCATAGCTTCCGGCATACCGCCTGCGGATGTCGCGATGGTTGTAGATTTCTCCGTTGACAGCCAGAATCTGCTTCCTGTCGGGCGAGAAAAGCGGCTGCTTTCCGCTTTGGGGGTCAACGATGGACAAACGTTCGTGAGCAAGGATAGCCGACTTTCCGCAATAGATGCCGCTCCAGTCCGGCCCGCGGTGACGGATTTTCTTCGCCATCGCAAGAGCCTTGTCGCGGAGAGCCGGTGTCTGCTCCTTTATATTGAATATTGCTGCAATGCCACACATTTTTTAACGAACAATTAAAGGTTGATAATTTCAGGTTCTTCTTTCTTATTTGGCCGAGAGGTAGGCATCGATGTCTGCCGCAGCCTGTCTTCCTCCTGCGATGCAGCGCACCACAAGGCTCGCTCCCGTAGCGGCATCCCCCGCCACGAACACGTTTTCGGGAAATTCGGGATGCCGGGGTTTCAGGAATCCCATGGCCAGCAGCACAAGGTCAGCCTTCAGAATCTCTTTCTTCCCGGTAGGCTTCATGACAGGGCGACCTCCGTCGGGCGAAGGAATCCATTCTACCTCTTCCACCTCCACGCCGCATACACGGCCGTTCTTTCCGATAAAACGGGTAGAAGACAGGCACCATCTCCGCTCGCAGCCTTCCTCATGGCTGCTGCTGGTCTTCAGCACCAAAGGCCATTGCGGCCATGGAGTGGCAGGATTGCAGCCCATCGGAGGCTTCGGCATGATTTCAATCTGAGTGACGCTCAAAGCCTGCTGGCGGTTGCTGGTTCCGATGCAGTCGCTTCCCGTATCACCTCCTCCGATAACCAGCACGTGTTTTCCCTTCGCAGTGATGCGCTCTTCCTTCGCAAAAGTCTGTCCCGCAAGCACCCGGTTCTGCTGTGCAAGCATCTCCATGGCAAAATGAATGCCTTTCAGCTCACGCCCCGGAATATCCAGATCGCGGGCCTGCGGCGTTCCCGTGCAGATACAATATGCGCTGAAACCTTCGGGAAGCCTGGTCACATCAATGTCAGCGTTCACCTTGAACACAATCCCTTCCGCTTCCATCACGGCGATTCTGCGGTCGATGACCGACTTGCTCAGCTTGAAGTTCGGAATGCCGAAACGGAGAAGGCCGCCCACATATTCCAGTTTCTCGAACACCGTCACCTCATAGCCGCGTCTGTTCAGCTGGTTCGCCGCAGCCAGTCCCGCCGGTCCCGAACCGATGACAGCCACCTTCTTCCCGTTCCGTTCATACCGGCGCGGGCGAATATAGCCTTCGCGGAAAGCCGCTTCCACCACCGCCGCTTCATCCTCACGGATTGTAACAGGAGCGTCCATGGTCAGTTTCAGCACACAACTCTTTTCACACAACGCCGGACAGATGCGGCCCGTAAACTCGGGAAAATCATTCGTGCGGCTCAATATCTTGTAGGCTGTTTCCCATTTTCCCTTATACATGGCATCCTGAAACTCCGGCGGACGGTTGCCCAGCGGACAGGCCCAATGGCAGAAAGGCACGCCGCAATCCATGCACCTCGAAGCCTGAAGTTTCCGGTCGCTTGTATTCAATGTCTGTTCCACCTCGCTGAAGTCGGCGATACGCTCATGCACCGGACGATAGCCGGCTTCCTGCCGCGGAACACTCAAGAATGCTTTAGGATTTCCCATATCTCATATCTGTTTTTGATTCGTTTAGTAACTCTGTTAATAATCGCGTTGCACTTCGGCTATCTTTTGCTGCAGCTTGCGCATCTGCTCCTCGGCGAGCACCTTCTTGTACTCGATCGGAGTCACCTGAATGAACTCCTCGACATACCGGCTCCAGTTGTCGAGCATCGTGCGCGCAAGCCGGGAACCGGTGTACAGGTAATGCTGGCGGACAAGTTCATGCAGCTCCTTCCGTGCCGTAGAGTCTTCGAGCAGCGAAAGCTCAACCATCTCCATGTTGCAGAAATAATCGAAATTACGGTTCTTGTCCCACACATAGGCCACACCGCCGCTCATGCCCGCAGCAAAATTGCGCCCGGTTTCACCCAGGACAACCACACGTCCGCCCGTCATGTACTCGCAGCAATGGTCGCCCACTCCTTCCACGACAGCTATCGCGCCAGAGTTGCGCACAGCAAAACGCTCGCCTGCACGTCCGTTGATATACACTTCTCCGCCGGTAGCTCCGTACAGAAGGGTATTCCCCGCAATCACGTTCTTCTCCGCATCAAAATTGCTCCTTACCGGCGGATGCACAGAGATGTGTCCGCCACTCAAGCCCTTGCCCAGATAGTCGTTTGCCTCGCCTTCAAGCTTGAAGCTGATTCCATGAGCCAGGAACGCTCCGAAACTCTGTCCTGCCGAGCCTTTGAACTTGACTGATATGGTCTGTTCCGGAAGCCCTGCTTCGCCATACCGGGCCGCAACCGCCCCCGAAAGCATCGCTCCTACCGAGCGGTCTGTATTTCCGATGGTGTATTCCAGCGACACTTCCTTTCCGCTTTCAAGCGCATCCTTTGCAGCCGCCAGCATGGACACGTCCTTCACGCAGTCGATGTCGTGCTTCTGTGCGGTCACATTGCAGAGAGCGGCCCCGTTGTCTACCTTATGCAGCAGCCGGCTGAAATCAAGCAGGGCACATTTGTTTCCGGGCTTCATCGGCTTCAGCTCAATCAGATCCGTGCGACCTACAATATCCTCCAGACGGGTAAATCCCATTTCCGCCAGGTATTCGCGCACTTCCTGAGCCATAAAGCGGAAATAATTGACCACATACTGGTAATGGCCGCGGAAATGCTCGCGCAGACGCGCGTCCTGCGTGGCCACACCCACCGGACATGTATTGGCATGGCACTTGCGCATCATCACGCATCCGAGCACAATCAGCACAGTGGTTCCGAAGCCGAACTCCTCCGCTCCAAGCAATGCCATGCTGATGATGTCGCGTCCGGTCTTCAGCTGACCGTCGGTCTGCAGGCGGATCTGGCCGCGCAGCCCGTTGAGCACCAGCGTCTGCTGGGTTTCGCTCAGACCGATTTCAGGCGGTATGCCCGCATAGCGCATCGATGAAGCCGGCGAAGCGCCTGTACCGCCCTCGGCTCCCGAAATCACAATCAGATCGGCTTTCGCCTTGGCTACTCCGGCAGCAATCGTGCCAACGCCGCTCTCTGCCACCAGCTTCACGCTGATCTTCGCCTTCGGATTGACATTCTTCAGGTCGAAAATCAACTGGGCAAGGTCCTCAATCGAATAAATGTCGTGGTGGGGAGGAGGAGAAATCAGCGAGATTCCAGGAATGGAATGGCGTGTCTTGGCAATGATCTCATCCACCTTGAACCCGGGCAACTGACCTCCTTCGCCCGGCTTGGCTCCCTGCGCCACCTTGATCTGTATTTCTTCGGCATTCACGAGATATTCGGCTGTCACCCCGAAGCGTCCCGATGCCACCTGCTTGGTCTTGCTGCACAGCGAGATGCCGTCAAACGTTTCATGAAAACGGTCGGAATCCTCGCCTCCCTCTCCGGTATTGCTCCGGGTGCCCAGCTTGTTCATGGCCAGCGCCAACGCTTCGTGCGCCTCCTTGCTGATGGCACCGAACGACATGGCTCCTGTAACAAAATGCTTCACGATGCTTTCCACCGGCTCCACTTCGTCGATTGAAATCGGGTTGCGCTTGAACTCAAAGAAGTCGCGAAGGAAAATGGGATTCTCCTTGCCGTCCACCCACCTGGTATATTCCTTGAACTTTGCATAGCTTCCCAGCCGGGTAGCCAGTTGGAGCTTGCTGATACTTTCAGGATTCCACGCATGTTTCTCCCCATCTTTCCGGTAAGAGAACAGTCCGACATGAGGAAGCAAGTCGCCAACCTCGTCCGCCTTGAAACCTGCATCATGCAAAGCCGTGTAGTCTTCAGCTATTTCTTCGAGCCGGATGCCGCCGACAGACGACATTTCTGTCCCGAAATAAGCCTTCAGCAGCTCTTCACTCAAGCCTACCGCCTCGAAAATCTTCGCGCCGCGATACGAACGGATGGTACTGATGCCCATCTTGCTCATCACCTTATAAAGTCCCTTGCAGACCGCCTTGATATAATTCTTTTCGGCCGTTTCATAATTCATCTGCACATCGCCTTTCTTCACCAGATCGTCAAGAATGGCAAACACCATATACGGATTGATGGCACTAGCACCATAACCGAGGAGCAAAGCCGCGTGCATCACTTCACGGATTTCTCCGCTCTCTACCACCAGCGCCGTCTGCACCCGCTTCTGAACCGATATCAGATGATGGTGTACGGCACTCACGGCGAGCAAGGAAGGAATGGCGGCATGTTCCGCGTCAATGCCGCGGTCGGACAGCACAATGTAGTTGACACCATCCGTAACCGACTCTTCCGCTTTTTTGCACAATTCGTCCAAAGCCTCGCGCAGACCGGCCGTTCCCTTTGACACATCAAAAAGCATGGGGAGCTTCACCGCCTTGAATCCCTTATAGCGGATGTTGCAGAGAATGTCCAGTTGCGTGTTGTTCAGAATGGGATGCGGCAGACGCACCATCTTGCAATGGCTCTCGTTCGGAAGGAGAATGTTGGTTCCTACCGCTCCGATGTATTCGGTCAGCGACATCACCAGTTCTTCGCGGATCGGATCAATGGGGGGATTCGTAACCTGCGCAAACTGCTGGCGGAAATAGTTGAACAGAATCTGGGGCATTTCCGAAAGCACAGCCAGCGGCGTGTCGTTGCCCATAGAAGCCGTAGGCTCCGAACCGTTCGTACACATCGGCATGACGGTGCGCTCGATGTCCTCGCGCGTAAAGCCGAACGCACGCAGGCGGCGGCTGTATTCGTCCACCGTATTCGCCACCTTGCGCCCGCTCCGCAACGCATCCAGTTCGATACGGTTGGCAGAGAGCCACTGGCGGTAAGGTCTTTCCGAAGCAAGCTGCTCCTTCAGTTCGCCGTCATAATAGATGCGTCCCTCCTGCGTATCGACAAGCAGGATTTTTCCGGGCTGAAGCCGCCCCTTTTCCTTGATGGTTTCCGGCTCGAAACTGATGACGCCCGCTTCACTCGCCACGACCATCATGTCGTTCTTGGTAATGAGATAGCGTGCCGGACGCAGACCGTTACGGTCGAGCATACCGCCTGCATACCGTCCGTCGCTGAACAAGAGAGCGGCAGGTCCGTCCCACGGCTCCATCAGAATGGAATGGTATTCATAAAAAGCTTTCAGATCTTCGCTGATCGGGTTCTTGTCATTGAACGATTCCGGCACCAGCATCGCCATCGCATGAGGCAGGCTCAGGCCCGACATGACAAAGAACTCCAGCACATTGTCGAGCGAGGCACTGTCGCTCATACCCGGCTGGATAATCGGACGGATGTCCTTCACGTCGCCCAGAAGAGGAGTGGAAAGCACGCTTTCCCGCGCTTCCATCCATCCCCGGTTGCCGCGGATGGTATTGATTTCGCCGTTATGAGCCAGCAGACGGAAAGGCTGCGCCAGACTCCACGTAGGAAACGTGTTGGTGCTGAACCGAGAATGCACGATAGCCAGTCCGCTGGTAAAATAAGGCTGCGTAAGGTCCAGAAAATACTCGCGCACCTGAACCGACGAAAGCATGCCTTTATAGATGATGTTCTTGCTCGAAAGCGACACGATATAGAAATCCTTGTGATGCACCCGGCGCTCAATCTTTTTGCGGATAACGTACAGCGTGCGCTCGATATTGCTCGCATCGGTCACTCCCGTAATGAAAATCTGCTTGATGTCGGGTTCAGTTTCCAGAGCGCTTTTCCCTAAAACGGAAGAATTCACCGGGACCGAACGGAGATGCATAAGCGACAGGCCTTCACGTTCGATTTCCTCAATCATGACACTGAGAATCCGTGCCTGCTCCTTTTCGTCCTTCGGGAGGAACACCAGTCCCGTACCGTATTTCCCTTTTTCCGGAACCGGAATGCCCTGCAGCAAAATGAATTCATGAGGAATCTGCACCATGATGCCGGCACCGTCACCGGTCTTGTTGTCGGCACCCTCCGCTCCACGGTGCTTCATGTTTTCCAAAACCTTCAAGGCCGAATCGACCAGCTCGTGCGACTTGTTGCCGTGAATATTTACAATCATCCCCACTCCGCAGGCATCATGCTCGTTTTGTGGACTGTAAAGTCCGGCACATTGCGGCCGGCACTGCTCGCCCACACTATCATCCTTCGTGATAAAAACATCTTTTTCCATAGACTTCTCTTTCTTTTTAATATCTATTGATTGTTTTCCATTCTGTTTAGGCACAAAAATAGGAAATCAACTTTCAATATGACAACCATTAACGACTTTTTTATAACAGAAAATTCATCGACGCACAAAGAATGTTTCGATTTATAAAAACAAACGTGCATAAATCAACAAACTGATATTATTTTTACAAGTTTTACTTACAATCCACTAAAATCAGCAAGCAACAAAAGAAATTTGCAGTGCCGCTTTCAACTTATATAAAGAATTGTCCCTTATTTTGTATCCGAAAAATATCCGGATACGGAAAAACAAGGGCACAAAGCCTTTTGCTCCTCCGCATCCAAACATGTTTTTTTAACCACGATGCCTGCATCCGTCGCACGAACAGACCGGCTGCAGACATCGACCTAAATCAATTACGATTAGAAACTTATTATGGAAATACTGAAACACGAATGCGGGGTGGCTCTGATCCGCCTGCTCAAGCCGCTCGAATATTATCAGGAAAAATACGGCACATGGATGTACGGGCTGAACAAGCTCTATCTGCTGATGGAAAAACAGCATAACCGGGGACAAGAAGCGGCAGGACTGGCCTGCGTGAAACTTCAGGCAGATCCGGGCGAAGAATACATGTTCCGCGAAAGGGCGCTGGGAGCCGGAGCGATCACCGAAATATTCGGCACCGTACACAGCCACTTCAAGGACCTCACCGCAGAACAGCTCCACGATGCGGAATACGCAAAGAAGTGCCTCCCCTTTGCAGGCGAACTCTACATGGGACACCTGCGATACTCTACTACAGGAAAGAGCGGCATCTCGTATGTGCATCCGTTCTTGCGGCGCAACAACTGGAGGGCTAAGAACCTGGCGCTCTGCGGAAACTTCAACCTCACCAATGTGGACGAAATCTTTGCCGACATCACGGCGGCAGGACAGCACCCGAGAAAATATGCCGACACGTACATCATGCTCGAGCAAGTGGGACACCGGCTGGACCGCGAAGTAGAGCGTCTGTACAATATATGCAAGGAAGAGGGACTGCAAGGGATGGACATCACCCATGCCATCGAAAACCGCATCGACCTGACCAACGTGCTGAAAACATCCTCTCCCCAATGGGACGGAGGCTATGTAATCTGCGGACTGACGGGAAGCGGCGAATCGTTTGCCGTGCGCGACCCGTGGGGAATCCGCCCGGCATTCTGGTATATGGACGACGAAATCATGGTGCTCGCATCGGAACGGCCGGTTATCCAGACCGTACTCAAC
This sequence comes from Bacteroides gallinaceum, assembly GCF_030373775.1. Taxonomy (NCBI): domain Bacteria; kingdom Pseudomonadati; phylum Bacteroidota; class Bacteroidia; order Bacteroidales; family Bacteroidaceae; genus Bacteroides; species Bacteroides gallinaceum. Next base: position 329,544 of record NZ_JAUDEN010000001.1, read on the forward strand.
GTACAGGCAGACAGCATCCGCGAACTGCTTCCGGGACAGGCAATCCTGGTCAACAAGAAAGGCGAAATGCGCCTGGCGCAGATCAACCGGCCCAAAAACGTGAAGCCCTGCTCGTTTGAACGCATCTATTTCAGCCGCGGAAGCGACATAGACATCTACAAAGAGCGGAAAAAGTTGGGCGAGCGGCTGGTCGGCCCGATTCTGAAAGCTCTGGGAGGCGACATCGACCACACTGTGTTCTCGTTCATTCCGAATACAGCCGAAGTGGCCTTCTACGGAATGCTGGAAGGCTTCGACAACTACCTGAACAAACTGAAGGCGGAACGCATCGAGGCTCTGGGACACAAACCTACGCACGAGGAGCTGAAGCAGATTCTCTCCAGGCGCATCCGGAGCGAGAAGGTGGCCATCAAAGACATCAAGCTGCGCACGTTCATCGCCGAAGGGAACACGCGCAACGACCTGGCTGCACACGTATATGACATCACTTACGGAAGCCTCACTCCCTACCAAGACAGCCTGGTAATCATAGACGACAGCATCGTGCGCGGCACGACTCTGAAACAGAGCATCATCGGCATACTGGACCGGCTGCATCCGAAGAAAATCGTCATCGTATCGTCATCGCCCCAGGTGCGCTACCCCGACTATTACGGCATCGACATGGCAAGCATGGAGCAGTTCATCGCGTTCAAGGCCGCCATCGCCTTGCTCGAAGACCGCGGAATGCAGCATGTGATTGAATATGCCTACCGCAAGTCGAAGGCCCAGACGGAACTTCCGAAAGAGAAGATGGCCAACTACGTGAAGGAAATCTATGCACCGTTCACCGACGAGGAAATATCGGCAAAAATTGTGGAACTGCTTACTCCCGCGGGCACACAGGCAAAAGTGCAGATCGTATACCAGACACTGGAAGGACTGCATGAGGCCTGCCCCCACCATCCGGGCGACTGGTACTTCAGCGGCGACTACCCCACTCCAGGCGGCGTGAAGCTGGTGAACAAGGCCTTCATCGACTGGGTGGAGCAGAACTACCAGTTTTAAGAGGTTACTTCAATAGGGTGTTCCCTGAATCAGGAAATCAGATACACACAGACATGGGGCCACAGAATATACAGACCGACGCGGCCCTGTGCCTGTGTGTCCACGTTGAAACACTAAGGCCTTACTCCTGAATCTTCATTTATTTTTTCATTGAATCTTCCTTTTTCCGTAAGCATTCGAACAAATGCATCTTTTATCGGTTCTGTTCAAATTTCCAAACCGAAATCTATCCGCATTTCAAACGGTGCCATGAAGAAATCTGCCTTTTTCATCTCGACAGCCTTGTAATGAGAAAAGCGGCGGAAAAGCCTTTAAAGCTATCCGCCGCAATCCAGTTAGAGAGATGTTTTTATGATGTTTCAACCTTTCACAAGGTTCAAAATCGGATTCTACTCTGCTTCTCCGATAACGCGTGCCTCCGCTACAACTTCATCAGGAACCTTGTCGCAACGCACATATTTGGTTACATCCGATTCATTATCTTTTGCAGTCCATATCATAGAACCTGATTCCAGCAAATCTGTTACAATGTATTCGCTGTTCCAGTCACCCATCCAATAGTCGTACTCACCGCTGATGACAGAGCCGAGGTAAGGATCCTCTTCTATGTCAAAACTTCCAGTGATATAGCGCGCATACATACTGTCGAATTTCTGATACATTTCGAAAGTCTGTTCACGGCGGTTGAAGGTAATGTAACAGTAAAGCCCTTCGGCAAGCGGCTGCCCGTTCCATTCGGCAAGCTGCCACGTACCGTTCAAGTTTGCCGGAGTAACGTCCAATGTCGGAACTACAGGCTCGTCATCGTCACTGCAAGATGAAAGGCAGCAAACCAAAGCCAGCATGGCCATCAGTTTAAAAATATTCTTCATTTCCTGTTTTTATTTTTCATTATTATTCGGTACATTAATTTTTACAGTTATCGTGCGGTCGGAAGGTCTCCCCTCCACTCCGTCCACAACAACAGGGAAAGTGAACGTCTTACCCTTAGTCCGGGGAACCAAAGCTTTTTCCACAGTTATCACAATGTCGCCCTCGCTGCCCGGATAAATCACCTCAGGCTCGGTACGGAATTTGGCATACTTCGGAATCATCAGAGCAGACAGCCGTAACGGCACCTCGCCGCTGTTTCCACACAAGATGCGCTCCACCGACTTTTCTGCAGAGCCAAAGACGACCTCTACAGACTTCCGCTTCAACCGAAGCTTGCCCATGAAAAAAGGAAACCTCGCCCACTCATCTGCACCCGGAAGTACATTGCCAACCAATGTCAGCCGTGCAACCGGAACATTCTCCGATCCGGACAGGTAGACAAAAGCGTTAGAATCTACCGTACCCGGATGATTCTTGGGATGATAGGTAAGCAATATCTCACGCTTTTCCCCCGGAGCTATCACTCCAGGCTGAAATTCTGAAACCATACAGCCGCAAGTTGTTCTCACCCGCACCAGTTCAACCGGACTGCCGCTGACATTTGTACATACAAACCGGCATGTCACCGGATCATCGTCTTCCGTAAGTGTTCCGACATGCCGTACTACACTGTCAAAACGGAGAACGGCTTCCGCATTCTTCATCAAAGGCGGATTGAGCAGCGAATCCATCTGCGCACGCGAACGGAAGGGGACTTTCCGGCCTTGCGCCTTCAGTCCTCCAACCGCACAAACGGCTAACAGCAATATCAGATAAAGCTTTGTTCTCAAAACTCAAAAGATTTAAATTACATCCACCCGTTATCGTTCGCCTTGTCACGTACGGTAACAACAATGGTCTGCGAGGCTTCTCCGCTTACTTGAACAGTAATCTGCGCCATACCTGCTTTCACGCCCGTAACTGTCATTACGGTTCCGTTTACAGCAACAGCAGCCGTCGCCTCATCAGATGAAGCAGCTTCGTAAGTCAGGTTTTCACCGTTAACAAAGTAAGAAGCAAGGTCAATGGCATAAGATGCACCTGTCCCTACATACACATTAGGCAACTTCATCTCCGAACCCGCACCCGCAATGCTGCTCAGTAATGCCCCAGCATCAACCAGTCCGGTTCCCATCTTACCAATATAGTTTCCAAGCTCCATTCTTGTAACAGAAGCTCCCGGGTAAGTATGGCCATCGTAATACAGTTTAACACCGTCCTGATATCCATTATAAAGCGACTTATCCGTCGTGTTCTTCAGCAAATCAACGAACTCTTCAGCCGTAAAGTGGCGGCGCAGCTGCTTGGCATACGACAAGCCCAGAGCAGCAACTCCCGACACGTGCGGACAAGCCATTGAAGTACCCTCCATATAACCATAGGCCTGCTGTCCGTTTCTGATCAGTGTAGAAAGAATCGAGCCGAGCGTCTTTGTCGTCGTTCCCGTTCCTTCACCGGCCTGTGACTCATCCGATGTCCAGTACTCATCTTCCGTTTCACCCGGTGTGCCGTAATACTCAAGATCACCGCCCGGAGCGGCTATAGCCACACCTTCACCATAGTTCGAGAAACAAGAAGGCGTATAGTCTGCTGCAACCGCAGACACGCTCACGCATCTGGAGTACGCCCCCGGAAATCCCGGAAGAGCAGCATACTCATTGCCCGAAGCAAATATGGCAATACCGCCGTCAATCACTCCGTTCGGCGAACCGGCGTTGTTGATAAAATAATCCAATGCTTCCTTCTCCAGCGGATAAAGGCTCTCCCATTCTTCTTCCGTAGACGGACCGGGTGTATAGCCCAACACCGCGTTCGATGCACCCGAATTATACCCCCAGCTGCACTGAAGGATTACCGCACCGTTGTCCGCTGCATATTTGATGGCTTTAGCCTCCTGGTCCAAAGTCACACCGCTTTGTCCGGAGAAAACCTGACACGACATAATCTTCACGCCCGTTCCGGCAGTTCCGTCGCCGCCTGCAATACCACAGACACCGATTCCGTTGTTGTTTGCAGCAGCGATTGTTCCGGCTACATGCGTACCGTGTCCTGTATCACTGGCATCCGACCAGGTAATGACACCTGAATTCGTGACGAAATTATAGCCATACTTGTCATCCTTATAGCCGTTGCCGTCGGCATCCCTTCCGGCATATTCCTCTTCGCCTTCATTCACCCAAATATTGTCCCGCAAGTCCTCGTGCGTATTCATTACACCCTCGTCAAGCACGGCGACAATGATAGAAGGATCTCCCTTACACAATTTCCATGCTTCATAGCAGTTCACATCGCATCCCGCAACCGCGGCAGCATTCAGTGCATTGCCCGTAAAATCATAACTGCCGGTATTATGGAATCCCCACTGATGAGCAAGTCCCGGATCCGTAAAAGGAGCGGAATCATCTCCCGAGCGGCTCATGCTTTTACGCTGCAGTGCAGATTCACTCACATAAGTACGTTTCGTATTGTATGCACGCTTGATGTGGCTGTTCGCCTGAATCTTCGACACCTCACCCAACTGGCGAAGACGCTCTACCGCCTCTTGCAAGTCTGTGTTCTCATCAAACTTCACACGATACCACAGATGAAGGCCCGCTTCACGTGTGCGCGCTTCATTCTTTTCGTCTACAGGAAAAATGCGCTCGAAGGAATATGCTCCCAAAATATCAAGAACCTCGTCTGTAGACGGAATTCCCGAACGGCTCATCCCTCCACTTCTTGAAGCGCGGCTGAACGTCTGGTCAAGAATGTCCGTCATCTCCGGAGAAAACTTGATCAGCAGTTCGCCGTCAGTTGCGTCTGCCGGAAGCTTCACTTCCGTTTCGCCCTGAGGAACGGAAGGCTGTTCTACAATGTCTTCATCAGCACATGCCGACAAGGTCAATGCAAACAAGGCTGTATATAAATATTTTTTCTTCATTTATTTATTCTGTCTGTTAATATATTAAACTCCCAAACCTCCGACTCTCTGCCTTCACAAGCCTCCCCGAAAGGGAGGTCTTGCAAAGAGCCTATTAAATGTTCAAGCCATTGGTTCAATAAGTTCCACTCGGGAAACTTTCAAAAGGTTACTGATTGCCTCCCGCACCATGGTAGTCCGGATCATTTGCTCCGGCTGCATTCACGTAACGATAGTAATAAAGCGGATAAGCAACGCCAGGATCTCGGTCCGAATAACCGGGGTCTATACTTGGATCACAATCACCCGGTTTTTCCGTAGTAGCAGCCGGCTGTTTATTGCCATAATAATAGGTATAGTCAAAATCATACGGCGACTGCCCTACTCCGTCAAAACCGACGGTCACACCATCCGAAGTCTTCCCCTTTTCCTGCTGGTTGAAAATCATCTGCCCCGGATTCCACTCTGCCAAATAAGGATGGAAAAGCAACCACTTGGGCAACGGTCCGGTCAGGAAATTCAGGTTAATGGAGAACGCACGGTTGAAAGGAAGCACGCGAGGAATCTCTGTACCTTTTGCCGTTATCTCTTCGCCGTTCAACGTAATCGAAACTTCCTTCTCGGAGAGAAGCCACTGGCAAGTATCTTTCGAAACTTTATTCCACCAGTCATCACGTGCAGGGTTTTTCCCGGCAAAGAAATCATCCGCATCGTAATACGGCTTCTGGCCAGCTGCCTGCAAAGCTGCCACCATCTCCTCATCCGTAGGAAGCGAACCCTGCATGAAGCCGTAAGAAAGGCTCAAGTATCTCAACTTTTCCCATGTAAGAAGATCAATAAGAGCCTGCTTTTCATTAGAATCTGTCGAGATATTTGAACGCAGACCGATGGGAGTACCATTATATTCGAATCCAGAGATCGTGCTCAGATCAGACAAGGCATCCGTACGGCGGCAGCCTGACAAGTCAAGATACTCCAGTTTCGGGAAGTTCTCCTTCGTAATGATTCCTGTAAAATCCGACAAGTTTTCGAAGTTATTACTGCTCAAAGTCAGCGCCTCCAGTCCGGCATAAGAATCATCAACCTCACCGCCAAGCTTCTTAAAGTCTTCAGGCAAATCTATCAGACCGTATGAGCTGATGCTCAATTCTTTCAGATGCTTCAGCTCCAGAAGCTCATCGCCAAGGTGCATTTCACGTGTCTGCCGGTTAGTATTACTTGCTATGCTCAGTGTTTCCAGGTACTTCAGATAGCGGAGTTCGCGCGGGAAGGATTCTCCCTCCTGGATATTCGGTCCCATAAAGCTTACCGAACGTACACGGCCTACCCATTCTGAAGGCACTTGTTCGCCATCCACCTCATCGGTGCGCTCCCACAAGGTCACTCCGTCCCAGTTGCGCATATTCTCAGCCGAACTGTATGACACCATTGTCTGAGCCTTCTCGCAAATCATGATGATTGCCAGCGAATCGCCCGCACGGTTATCTTCAATCTTCGGAGCAGCTGTCTGAGTCACGGTCAGCGTCACCTTATCAATCGGATTGCCGTCAGCATCCACCAGCGTTTCATCACCATCCAGACCCAACGGAAGCAGATCAATCTTGGCCACACGTGTATAAGGAACCGTATTCATCTCCCAACGGAAACGCACTTTCACTGTGCGGGGCCGTGCTCCACGATCCAGCAAGTCATCACCCACCGGCGTTTCGCTTTGGTTTCTTTCCAAATCAATCCACCCGGTACGCTGAGTTTCAGCTTCGGCAGCGTCATCCCCTGTCGGATCTCCTTCCTCAAATGAATAGCCAATGTTGTCCATATCAATACGGAACTGCACATTCGTCTGGATGGTCACGTCAACCACGCGCTCGTCATAATTTGCAGAACTCTCAAGTTCCACTTCAGCCTCCTTAATCAGGATCTGCTTACCGAAACCAAACTGGGTAACAGTCAGCGTTTGAGGCTGTTGTCCCTGAGGAGTATAGCGCACTTCCAGCGTACGTGCCGTGTTTTCAAGCGTAGAGTCCACAGTCAGCACACTTGCCACAGAACCGAATCCATTGGCAGGAGAAACGCTTACCCATGGAGCGGAAACGCTGGACACCCAGTTTGTAGAAGAAGTGACTTGCACACGCTCCGTTCCTCCTTCAGGGCCTATCGCTATTTCAGTCTTGTCAAGCGCAAGACCTCCCGGTATCCCCGGTTCGTCATCGTCCTTGCACGAAACCACAAGTCCCGCGCAAAGAATCAATGACCATATCATACTGTTGTTCAAAAACTTCATAACTGTCTGCATTTTTATTCTAATAAAATGTCACATCCGCGGATGTCCTGCGTCTTGTCATAATAAAGCAAATATGCGCCCGCACTGATAGCCGAACATACATTGGTCAAGTCAATCGTAATATTCGGATTGTCAGCGATGTCCAGCATGTAAATCTTTGTGGTAGGTGCTTCCTCCACCAGGCGAATGTCATTCGAACCAATCTGAAACCAATAAAGGTTCGGACACGAACCGGCTGCATTGATACCTTCCGGCCATTCTTTCAAGCACCGCTCTCCCTGTGCATCACGCTGGTGACGGATTGCAAACGCCATCAGGCGGTCGATGTTCAGCGGATTGGTGGGGAACTTCGAGAAGCAGTTATAGCTCAAGTCAATTCCCTGAAGATAAGGAATCAGAGGATTAAAGTTCTCTCCCGAGATTTCAGTCAGTTTATTGAAACGCAGGTCGAATGTTTCAAGCGGGCACCATTCCTTGCCAGCCTCACTTCTGCGGAGATCGTCACCGTCAATCTTGGTGAGCAGGTTTCCGCTCATGTTCAGCACGGTTATCGGAGAATTTGACTTGAAAAGTTCTTTCGGGAAATTCGCAATCCGGTTGTTGGCCAACGAAAGTTCATTGGCATTGATTCCCTTGAAATCCGCTTCATCCACATCTCTGATACCATCCTTGTCAGAATCATTTGCATTCTCTCCGATCCGGTTGTTCGAGAAGTCGATCGACCCCATGATGTAAAGCGAGGACGCATCAAAGATATTCGGAATATACGTAATCTTATTGTTCGAGAAGTTGAACGTTTCCACATCGTTGGTGAAACCGCAGAACTCTGCCGGCACTTCTTCTATCTGGTTGTTCTGCAGATAAAGCGTAGCCAGCTTGATGTCCGTACCAAAAGAATGAACTGTCTTTATCTTATTGTCAGTAAGGTCAAGCAGTCCCAACTTCTTCATTTTACACAACGGCGCATCTGAGCCTGCATTGTCCAATCCATCAGGAAACTCCTCCAGATTGTTGTAGCCCATATAAAGAATCTGGATCTTGGGTCCTGTATCTGGATCGTTGGCCAGTGCTGTCCAATCCTCTTTCAACTGATCCCCCTTGATACCTGTATTACAAGCAATGTTAAGCAACTGTATTTCGGGCAGGTCATAAAGGAAAGCAGGAAGCTTTTCCAGATTCTTGCAATTATAGACCTCAATATCAGTCAAATCAGTCATATTACTCCACGACAACTTCCCTTCGGCCTCTTCCTGTGAATACGCTTTTGCATATTCAGAATCTGCACCGTTTTCTTCCCATGAAGTAAAAAAGTTATCTACCGCATCATTGCACACAATCGGAGCATTTGCAATATAAAGCTGCTGGAGTTTTGTCAAACGCATCACCGCTCTAGAAACCCCTGTCAAATTACTTGTCATGACACCGATCTGCGTATCTTTCAGTGTAGGACGCGCTTTCTTCTGTATCTGCTTTTTAGCTGGGTCATTATTTATCAACTCTTGAAGCATTTCGGAGAGATCAGCACGCAGGTCATGTTTCAGGAACATATTTTCATAATGACGGCGCATCTGCTGTTTGCGGTCCTCGCTCATACCCGGAGCAATTCCCTGCTTGCCGAAAAGTCCTCCTCCCACCTTTTCGTCATGAGATCCTAAGGACAGAATCTGAAGTTCTGTAAGCTGACCAATAGCCGCCGGAACAAAACCACTTATTCCGAAATTAGACAAGGCCAATCCAGTGACACGTCCATGATCATCCAATGTCACTCCAGGCTGGTCACCCCACATATCCAATTCCTTGTTGAAGTTCCAGTTAGTTCCTTCGGGATATTCCTGACCAAAATAGCTCCAGTTCTTTCCACCGAGCTTATCCCAAATCTCTTTCAGAGCCTTATAGTCTTTAATATTTTCCGAAGTTTCAGACAACTGAATAGGAATTACAGCATCTTCCGTCAGCATATTATCAGCCACCACGAAGCTCTCGCCATTGACAACCACCTGAGATTCAAGTTCTGAGCGAGAAGCGCCACTTCTCGAATACGCAGAATAAGAAATTACCTGATAAGTACCGGCGGGAAGCCACACGACGGAATCACAGCTCGCCTTACCTATTTCCTTGTATTTGTCATCCGGGTTATCAACGCCAACAGACTCTTCGTATCCGGTTTCGTAAGTAACTTTCAGCTTTTCAAAAGCCGTAACTTCACGGGTAAACATATTCTTTACCTGTACATCCACTTCAGCGATGGAACTGAACAGGTATCCCTCTTCCGTTGCACGCGATTTAAGAACCTTTTCCAATTGAAACTTCACCATTCCTTGAGAAGCCGCATTTGCCGAAAGATCCTGTACATGCAAACCACCGCTAACAACAGTAAATTCACTGTTATCACCAGAGCCGCCTGTATAAAGCAGTTCATCTACTCCATCGTACAAGTAGTAGCCCACCACTCTATATACTCCAGCCACCAACTGAAGCTTATCGCTCCGCACACCAAATTCCGCATTGGTGTCATTATAGCTGTTCAAAAGCAAAGTTTGTGATACAGTGGTACCATCATGAAGCAGCACCACTTGTATCTTCTTTGCATCCGCCAGCCTTTCCAGTCTGTCCGTCACTGTCCGTGAGGCAGATTGCGCCTCAGCCGATGTACTCTTGCTGAGTTTGAACTGCACATAGCCGTAACCGCTTTGCATCAGCTCTTCATCGTCGTCCGAACAACTTGTCACCGCTACCATCGCCAGCATACTGACGAGGAGCGATAAAAAGTATTTGGAATATAATTTATATATGTTCATCTCAATTTTGTGTTTTAAGAAACAATATTATTACTCAGCCGGAGTACCTACGATTAAACCGTATTTAACCCCCGAATTGTCCGTTATTACAATGAATACAACATCGTGTTCAACGAAAGCGCCACCAATCCATATATTGATGACAGAACCATCGCTATTTACATCCATTATCTCATCTTGAGTGAGTGATATCGGACTTTCAGTTGCAAAATCATAGCAATCCCATGAAGCAATCGTTTTACCTAAGGTACTCAACGCAACATTCAAACTGCCAGTTGACGGTTTTTCTACCTGCCAGATGCTTTCAACACCATAATTCTGCTTAAACCAGTCAAGACTTGGACCTGCATATTCCGTACATGCCACAGAAGAATCCGTAGAAGCATTTCTTATAGAGAATACGCCTTCAGAAGGTTCTTCGCTACCGCCTTCTTCTACATTCGACAAATGTATAATAACCATTGCTTTTCTCGGAGTTCCGGCTTCCATCCATTCTGTTACAACAAAGAAGATATCCTTCTTACCAAGAGTAGAAGCATCAACACTTATATAAGTACCTGCAGGTTCAATACCTCCTGATTCAATAGGCTCTTCCGTAGATAAATCATACGCTTCAATGCTCCCTACTTCAAAAGCAAGCGTAATCAACGTAGTCATTGCAGGTTCGTTGATTTCGGTAACCGACTGTACATTATAAGTAGATTGATAATGATTAAGCTTTTCTCCTGTATATGCTACAAAATTTATCTCCGTAGAACCGTCGCCACTTGTTACATTGTTAACCAACTGTTCGCCGGTAGTTGTTTCCTGTTCTTTCTGGGTAATCTGAATCAACAGATTGCGTTGCTGGTAAGCATATTTAATATCTCCGTTTTCTACAATATTAGCTTCCAGATTATCTTTTATGCTTTCATATTCCGCACGCGAGAAAGCCAAGACATAACCCGTTCTTTCTTCTGCCGGAACTCCTGTATACTGAGGCTCGTTTTCATCAACACGCAAAGAGATATCACCTTTTTCTCCTTCACAATGCAACCACAACATAGACGGATCAATCAGAGAAATATTTTTCGTGCCGGAAAAATCTTCCCATTCTTCCAAATAAACAAACTCATAATCATCGTTCAGCACCTTAACCGTAAAGGGAATTCTGTTAGTATAAGTGCTGCTTCCGGAGGTTCCCTGCCCGCCTTCTTGAGCAAAGTTCTTTCCGTCCATCGAAACCGTCCAACCATATCTGTTGCCAGAAGGAGCTGTTACATCAATATCCATCGGGTCCATACCCGCATAAACCAGCGGAAATGAGAAAGAAGCCTTTCCGTCTTCTGCACTGAACACAATCATCTTGTTATCTGTTGCGGCCACCGGATATTTTTCAACCGTTCCGTCTTGAACCACTCTCAATCCGCCTTCCACTTCCTGGTTAGATACTCCAACCAGCGAACCACCTTCTACTTCCACCCAGTTGGGAGTTCCGGTTACGGCAAAGTGAAAGTTCGCTTTCACTTTAAAGGGTTCAAAATCATCATATCCCACGGTAAGAGCTTCCAGTTCGTTGCCTTCCATATCATAGATTTTCAGTTCGCTACCCAAAGCTGAACGGGTCACTTCACCGATAACCGTGCGCTGCATCCCCATTGTAAGCCAAAGTTTTGCCACACTTGCAGCATCTACGGTTGCGCCTTCGTCCGTAGCACGAATGGTCACAGTCTGTGTTCCGGCAGAACCTGTAAGCACAAAACCTTCGTTTTCGCCACTCACCAACTTGCACCAAAGTTCAGACGACTCCAATGTCCAGTTTGTATTTGCCTCAAAAGTAAATTCCTTCGTTTCCCCGATATTACAGCTAAAACTTTGCAATTCCGGAAAAACAGGAGCTGCCGCACTTTCGTCATCGTCCGAGCATGATGCCAATCCACATGCCGCAAGAAATCCTACGAACAGGCACCCCTTATACAATACCTTCTTGCAATGACCTGCAATAGATTTCAATTCGAGATGTTTCATAATCTATTCTTGTTTTATTTTATTGTTTTACTATCAACTTTATTTAAAGCGCAAACCATTATAACCTAATTATCAAATAAAATTTGCGCTCTCCCCTCTTAATATCCGTCCTGCCTCAAATCCTCTGCTTCCCCTTCGCTTATCCATTCCAGAATATTCACATAAGTGCCGACGCTTCCGTAAAGCGATCCGTCGTCGTTATACACGTTAAGCGTGACATACTGGAGAACAAAATCCTCACATGTGCTGAAGTACGATGTATAGGCAGTGGGCTGGCTTATCATCAGATCCCCGTTGCCGTGGATGTTGCCGATAAAGGCATCGGCCGTACTCGCCAGCTTCTGCTCTTCCATCTCTACCAGCGGTTCCATATCATCTTCCGTGTTGAACTTCAGCTTCACATCATATCCGTCATAATAGAGATCATGAAGAATGATGGTGTTTTCTTCTTCCGGATCCACCTCCGTCTTGATAAGACGCATAGCGGCTACACCCGTCCAGTTGTCGCTGGAGAAGAAGGTGGAAGTCACCACGCAATCGCCCGTGAAATTGTTGATGTCAAAGGGACATACCTTCTGAAGCACCACCTTGGCCTCCGTACCGTACAAGTCCCACTTGTCTTCATCCGGAATCACAAGACGCAGGGCGAATCCCAGCGAGTCGGAAACTCCGATATTGTCATAGAAACTCTTCACCTGCACACTGGAAGCAAGTTCGCCGGCCTTTATAGTCACCGTATTCGACAACAGCTCATAATGCTTGCCTTCCACCGCATTGCTCTCCTTGTCAATAATCTCAACAGCAAGCGTACGGTCGTAGTCAACAGCCCGGGTAGCCGATACAGGGACATCGAACACATCATCGTCCGCTTCCCTCACCGGACACTGGTACAGCGTGTCGGAAAACATCAGGTAATCGGGTCCGCTATAAATAACCCTCTTCTCCTCACATCCCGACAAGACCGTCATTGCGGCAAAAGCCGCCATAAATCCTGTAAGTATCTTTTTCATAATTCACCTCCTTATCTGTTACTTTCGTTCGGTTCAATCTGCGAACCCGGAGCTTCAATTTCATGCTGAGGTATCGGCCATACGAACATTGGATCGTCCGCCTCCACTTTCAGGCTGCTTCCGTTCTCGAGCGACTGGTCTTGCGGTTCACGCTCGAATCCCTTGTGCCAGCGCTTCAAGTCCTGCAGGCGGAAACCTTCCATGTAAAGTTCCTTCACACGCTCCTGTTCGACAATTTCCAGCCAATTGTCCGCATTTACAGAAACCGCACCTCCTGTCTGATAGCGCGCTCTGCGCAGCGTAGAAAGGTCGTTGCTTGCTTCCGCGTAGTTTCCCTGTTCCGCATAGGCTTCAGCACGGATCAGATACTGCTCTGCCAGACGGAACACCTTGGGCATGCACAGACCGTAGATATTATATGACTGAAACTCCGTATTTCCCCAATACTTCTGCAGCAAAGGCCAGTAAAGTCCGTATGCCGTTGTATAGTAGGCAAAGTATGAAGAAGCGCGCAAATCGTTTGCGTCATACAGGCCAAGCACCCATTGCGCCGGCACATAGTCGGGACGTACGCTTGTCTGGTCATAGTTGAAGAAAACCGTTCCCAGCGACCCTCCATACGAATTCAAGGTGAACGACACTTTCCATATCACCTCCGTTCCATGGTCGTTGGTCCACATATAGTCGAAATAGCTCTGCGTAGAAGAAATCGCCTCGGTACAGCTGGAAAGGAAATAGTTCTTCGACCCTCCTTCTCCGTCACCGATGACTCTAGTTGCATAGTCGACCGCTTCATCCCACTTCTTCATGTAAAGAGCTATGCGAGCACGGAGAGCATACACCGTATACTCATTAAAATACACCGTATCAAACAGCGCACCGTCTACAGAAGGATCGAAATCCTCTTCCAGCTGAAGCAGTTCTTCCGCACGGTCCAAATCGTTCAAGATGAACTGATAAGAGTCTTTCAGCGTAGCGCGTACCATCGGCTCCTGGCTGTCGTAATGCTCGTTCAGCACCACGCCCAACTGGCCGGCCGCGTCTTCGTCGCTTTCATATGCCTTGCAAAACAGCTTCACCAGCTCCGAATAAGCCAGCGCACGGGCGAAATAAGCCTCTCCGCAATACTGGTCCAGACGGTCCAGATCGTCATCGTCAGTTACTCCGGCCCTTACTTTCTCCACATGGTCAAGCAAGAAGTTGCAGCGTCCGATAACCGCATACAATGCACCATATACACTTTCAATGTCTGTATTTGTCGACAAAATATCGTTCCAGCGCCAGATTTCCCCATAAACATTTGTGTTTCCGTTGACCCCATACACCAAATCAGTCTGGATGTCAGGAAGCAAAGTCAGGTTACCGGAGTAGAGCGCGCTGCTCGTGAACGAATCATAAATGCCGATAACCAACTGATTCACATCATCTACCGTATTGACCGCCTCATCCGAGGGAATAGCGTTCTCCGGATATTTGTCCAGGCAGGACGAAAACGCCAGAGAAGCTGCGGCCAACACCATATACAGTTTAAATTTTCTGATTATCATTTTCTCTTATACCTTATTATATATTAGAATGAAACTTCTACACCGATCGTGTATTGGCGTGAAGGAGGATACACACCCAGATATCTGTTTCCTGCATATTCCGGGTCGAAACCGGTGAAGCCGGTAAATGTCAACAGATTCTGCCCCTGCAAATACACCCGGGCTGAAGTGAAGAACTTGCTTTTCTGCAACCACAGGCGAGGCAACGAATAGGCAATAGTGACATTCTTCAGACGCAGGAACGATGAATTTTCCAGGAAACGGTCGTCCAGCTGGGCTATTTCGCCGTAATGCGGAATATCTGTCACATCGCCCGGATTCTTCCATCCGTCATACAACAGACGCTTCGACTGGTTGTAGCTGGAGAAACTTCCGTTGTTTTCTTCAAAATAACGGTCATTGTTCAGCACCCAACGGTCGGCCATCCAGGTAAACTGGGCCGAGAAAGAAAGCCCTTTCCACGAGAGCGTCGTTCCGAAGCCTCCTGCCCAGGGAGCGTCAAAACTCTTTCCGGTCATCACACGGTCTTCTTCGCGGTATTCGTTGGTTATTTCCCCGTCCTTCGTATACCACAACTGCTCGCCGTTTGCCGGATTCACACCCGCATAGCGGTTCAGATAAAACTCGTTCACCGGACGTCCCACTTCATAGCGGAGCCCCGTAGTCGAGTTTACATACTCATCCACGCCGCTATAAAGCTCCTTCAGTTCATTCTTGTTATAAGAAAGGTTTGCACTCAGGTTCCATGCAAAGTCACCCACACGAAGCACATCCGCATTCACATTAACCTCAATGCCTCGGTTCACCATCGCACCGATGTTTTCCCAATGCGAGCCTTCACCTGTGATGGCATACGATTCAGGAACATACATCAGCATATCCGTCGTTTTCTTATTGTAAAGCTCAACGTCCAGATTTATGCGGTCGATGAATCCCAGATGGAAAGCCAGATTTGTCGACCAGGTCTTTTCCCAGCTCAAATCTTCATTGCTGCTCTGTGCCGGATAGATGCCCGCCTCGTCATTATAGTTCGGTCCGCCGGACACAAGCGCCAGATGATCGAAATCCGGTATCTCCGAGTTACCGGTCGTACCCGAACTCAACGCAACCTGCGCATTGGTCAGCCATTCCACATCTTTCAGGAACTCTTCCCCTTTCGCATTCCACATCAGACCGACTGACCAGAAACCTCCCCAGCGGTTGTTCTTTCCGAAGCGCGAAGAAGCGTCCGCACGGACAGAGAAATCGGCATAATACAAGTCCTTGTAGTTGTATTCGGCACGGCCAAAGAACGAAAGATAAGCATAAGAAGTATAAGAATTTGACCACGAGGAACCACGGGTACCTGACGACAGGTCGGTAAGCAGGTCATTGGTCTGTCCTTCCGTAAACACCTGGAAACCTTCCGACATGTAGTTCACCGCTTCCTGTCCGAGCAGGAAGTTAAACGCATGGTCATCTTTATAAGTCCAGCGGTAGTTGGCCGTTGTCGTTTCTGTCAGATTCATGGTATCATACGAACTGCGTCCGGCAGCTCCCTGCCCGTTATTCAGCGAATAGCTGGGGAACGACTGAGAAGAGCCCGTTGAATGCGAATAGTCCACGCCAAACTGCGAACGGATAGTCAGATTCTGGATCGGAGTTATTTCAGCATAAACCGTAGACAACAGCTTGTATTTCTTGTTCATCACCGGATTGTTGGCCATCCATTCCAGCGGATTCACTCCCGTACCGGTCCATGTGCCGTCATTGGTAGAAGCCAGCGAACCGTCCTCCTTGAACGGATTCCAGTAAGGAAGCATCAGGCGGCAGGCAAAAATCGGACTGGACAATGCAGGGCTTCCCTCTTCCGTCTGCTCGATCTCCTCGTAAGCAGCCATCGTATTCGTTCCGACTTTCAGCCAGTTGCTTGCCTTCACTTCTGCATTCGCACGGATATTGTAGCGGCGGAACGAAGACCCAGGAGCGATACCGTCCTGATCATAAAAGCCTCCCGACACATAATAGTTCACTCTCTCTGTAGCCCGGTTGATTGAGATTTCATAGCTCTGAAGCGGTGCCCGGTCCTTGAAGATGGCATCCATCCAGTTCACATTGGTGCGTGCAAGCAAGTCATAATCCTGCCCCGTATCCATGCCGATCAGCTTTTCAAACTGGATACGTTCGTTGGTATCCATCATATTCCAGTCAATGTTCCCCAACTGAGAAAAACCGTACTGCGCACGAAGCGTCACCTTCGCCTTGTCCATCGACAGGCCGCGTTTGGTCGTAATAACAACCACACCGTTAGAGGCGCGCGCACCATAAATAGAAGTCGACGAGGCATCTTTCAACACAGAAACCGATTCGATGTCGCTCGGACTGATTGTATTGAAATCGCTGCTTTCAATAGGCACGCCGTCCAGAATAAACAACGGAGCCGTACCCGAGTTGATAGAGTTTGTACCACGGATCTGGAATACGGCAGCCTTGCTCGGTTCACCGGAACTTGAAATAACCGACAAGCCCGGAGCCTGTCCCTGCAAAGCCTGGTCAAAGCTCGGCGCAGGCACGTTTTCCATCTTATCCGCCTGCACCATGGATACAGAACCGGCAATCGTCCCCTTCTTACGCACACCGTAAGCAACCACCACCACTTCGTCCATCAGTTGCGAATCGTCTTCCAACGCTACGTTCAACACTCCGGTCCGTGAATTGACAGGCAATTCCTGCGACCGCATACCAATATAAGAGAATACCAGAGTAGCTTCCCCTCCCTGGATTTTCAGCTCATAGTTACCGTCCATATCGGTAACCGCACCATTCGCCGTCCCTTTTTGCATGACAGACACTCCAATCAGCGGCTCATTGTCCAGTTTCGAAACCACATTCCCCTTCACCACATACGACTGGGCAAAAGCTGACTGAATGCCTAGCATGACAAAAAAGACCAGCCAAAGACACAATCTTCTCATTTTGTCTGCTAATAAATAAATGTATTAAAGTGAATAAAAAATTGCATAAAACGACTCCTTCCTGTCGCTACAGGCAAGAACAATGGAAAAAATTAAAAGGCATCGCGGGACTTCACGTTACGCAATACCAAATCCAAATTAAAAAATGTTCTGTTTAATATAATAAAGTTATGCATCTGTTATATTATATTTTGCTTTCGCGGCAAAATTACAATATAATTTTCACTTTTCTTTTACGCAAATTTATTTTTAACATTAAAAAAATGCAAAAAGCAACGGATTTTATAACAACTCCAACACAAAAAATTCCACTTTTCAAACAATTTTAAAAACAGAATCAACCCCAACTGCAAATTTAAAACATGGATGCATATCAAATGCATATAGATGCAATCATACAAGAAAGAGGGCCAGAACAAAGTTTGGCTATCAATTTCCGCACGCCCATCAGCGGACAAGACCAAGTTTCCCGTCCTGCTGCTCAAGCCGCTCTTCGGCCAACAGATAGTTTGCCGCCTGCAAAAGCCGCTCTTCCGGGATTCCGGTGCGGTGAGCTGCCTCCTGAAGCGAAAGCGGAGAATCCGCAAGCGCCTCCGTCAGCTTGCAAACAACCTCATCAAACTCGTCCTTCCCGGGTTCAGCGTTCTTCTGCTGAAGACAGACATCACACTGCCCGCAATTACATTCGCTTTTTTCGCCAAAATAACGCAGCAGCATCCGGCTCCGGCAATGCGCCCCGTCTGAAATATATTCAAGCATCGCCTTTATCCGCCGCTCATAACTTGCCTTCCGGTCTTCGTAGACTTCTTTTCCGATGCAGATACGCGAAGCCTCCTGCCTCTCGCGCGTATATATAATATAAGGTGTCTTTTTCCCGGGGATATAATGGAGAATACGGCGCCTGCTGAGCAGAACCAATGCGTCATAAACCTCCCTGCGCGTCAGTCCCGAACGCGAAGCCAGCATATCTTCGCTGATGTACACATAATCAGCAAACACTCCGGTATACGAACGCAGTATCACCCGCAGCAGCCGCTCAATGTCCGGATTCTGTTCATGAATGGCATAAAGCTCGTCACGCCGCAGCGTGAACATCAGCCGGGAGCCGTTATCCTGCTCGTCAGTATATTCCAGGTATCCGGCACGGGTCAGTATCTTCAGCGCACTGTCCGTCTGCACCGGATAATGCTTGAAATTGCGGCAAAACTCATCGATGTTGAAAGCAAACATGCACCCCAATCCATCGCCCATGGCCATCTGATAATAATAGTTGATATCCTCGTAAATTTTCCGGACAGCTTCCTTTTCCGGAAAAGTGTCACTTACACGCCGCTTCAACGACACTTTGTCACGCTCATTGAAAAGCAGCACCGCATATGCCTTGCGCCCGTCACGCCCCGCACGCCCGGCCTCCTGGAAATAAGCCTCGGGCGAATCCGGCACATCGGCATGAATCACCAGGCGCACATCCGGCTTGTCTATTCCCATGCCGAACGCATTGGTAGCCACCATCACCCGGCACTGCCCCGCAAGCCAGGCTTTCTGGCGCTCGTCCTTCACCGCATCCGCCAGCCCCGCATGATAAAAGGTGGCTGTGATTTCATGCCGTTCCAGCAAAGCGGAAATTTCCTTGGTCCGCCTCCTGTTCCGCGTATAGACGATGGCAGACCCTTCCATGCTGCTCAGGATATGCAGCATTTCGCCTTCCTTATCCTCCGCACGGCGCACCACATAAGCCAGATTCTTCCGCTCGAAACTCATCCGCAGCACATTCTCCTCGCGGAACTTCAGACACGTCTGGATGTCCTTCACCACTTCGGGAGTAGCCGTAGCAGTCAGCGCAAGCACCGGAACCCCCGGAAGCAACTCGCGTATTTCCGATATTTTCAGATAAGAAGGCCGGAAGTCATAGCCCCACTGCGATATGCAATGAGCCTCATCGACCGTAATCATCGACACGTTCATCTTGCGGAGCTTCACCCGGAAAATTTCGGTAGAAAGCCGCTCGGGAGAGATATACAGAAACTTGTAGTCGCCGAAAATGCAGTTTTCAAGAGCCACGACAATCTCTTCGCGTGTCATCCCCGAGTAAACGGCAGCCGCCTTAATCCCCCTTTTTCTCAGATTCTGAACCTGATCCTTCATCAGCGCGATGAGCGGAGTGACCACCAGGCACAAACCCGGACGGGCAAGCGCCGGCACCTGGAACGCCACAGACTTCCCTCCGCCCGTAGGCATAAGCCCCAGCGTATCTCTTCCCTCTCCCACACTCCGCACAATCTCTTCCTGGATGCCCCGGAAGTTGTCGTATCCCCAGTAACGTTTCAATATCTCCCTGTAATCGGCCATATACGCAGATTTCAGAACATTTTATTTGGCTTGATGTCTTCGATCTGGAGCTGCACCTCCCCGCGCTTGTGCGTGTTTTCCTCAATCGTATAACAGATGTTGAACGACTGCTTCGACTTGATGTATCTGACCTGCGAGCTCTGTCCGAAGGCGATCCCGTTCATCACATTGTTCGATTTGTTGTCCACAAGCTCCAGCTTGATATGCTCCTGTCCGCGTCCCACCACCTTGCTCGTACCATAGTCATACACATTGAAAGTGGCGAAAACCGGCTTATGGTTGTCCGGTCCGAACGGATTGAATTTCTTCAGATCGAAAAAGAATTTCGGCGTGATGTCACGGAAATCAATCTGCGCGTCAATGTCGATTGTCGCATTGGTCTGTTCCGGAAGGATATGCCCGGTGACATACTCTTCAAAACGGCGGGAAAATTCCGGAACATTCTCCACTTTCATCGAAAGCCCGGCAGCATAGGTATGCCCTCCGAAGTTCTCGAGCAAGTCGCGGCAATATTCGATAGCCTTGTAGACATCGAATCCCGAAACGGAGCGCGCCGACCCCGTAGCCATGTCGCCCGTCCGTGTCAGCACGACGGCCGGACGATAATAAATCTCCGTCAGCCTCGACGCCACAATGCCGATAACCCCCTTGTGCCACGCTTCATTGAAAATGACAATCGATCTCCGCTCCGACAAATCCGCCAGACCGTCCACAATCCGGTTCGCCTCTTCCGTCATGCTCTTGTCAAGGTCCTTGCGCGCCTCATTGTAGCGGTTAATCTGGTTGCTCTGCCTGAGCGCAGAAGCAAAATCCTTTTCGATCAGCAGGTCGACAGCCTCCTTTCCGTTCTGGATGCGCCCCGACGCGTTGATGCGCGGACCGATCTTGAACACGATATCGCTCATCGTGATCTCCCGGTCGGCAAGTCCGCACACGTCAATGATGGCCTTCAGGCCGATGCTCGGATTCGAGTTCAGCTGGCGCAGGCCATGATAGGCCAGCACACGATTTTCACCCATAATCGGCACGATGTCTGAAGCGATGCTCACGGCAACAAGATCAAGCAGAGGAACCAGCTGATGGAAATCAATGCCGTTGTTCATGGCAAAAGCCTGCATGAACTTGAAGCCCACTCCACACCCCGAAAGGTGCTCGTAGGGATAAGTAGAGTCAAACCGCTTGGGATTCAGGATGGCCGCAGCCGGCGGAAGAACGTCATCCGGCACATGATGGTCGCATATAATGAAATCGATTCCCTTTTCTTTGGCGTATGCGATTTCCCCGACAGCCTTGATTCCGCAGTCAAGCACGATTATCAGTTTCACTCCTGTTTCATAAGCATAGTCTATTCCTTTCTCCGACACCCCATACCCTTCCTCATAGCGGTCGGGAATGTAATAGTCGATATTGGAATAAAACTGCTGGAGGAACTTGTAGACCAGCGATACGGCCGTCGTTCCGTCAACATCATAGTCGCCATAAATCATGACACGCTCTTTCCTTCCCATCGCCCTGTTCAGACGCTCCACCGCCTTCTCCATGTCGTTCATCAGAAACGGATCGTGGAGTTCGCTCAGTTGGGGACGGAAAAAGTGCTTGGCTTCAGCCGCAGTCTTTATGCCCCTTTCCTGCAGCAGACGGCAAAGAATCGGACTGATGCCCAACTCGCGCGAAAGTGCCTTAGCCGCTTCCCTTTGGATCGGTGTAGGAGGTTGATAGTTCCATTTGTACTTCATTTATATATGTTTTTTCTTTCTTTTCCTTTTTCACGAAGCGGCGGATGTCGCCCGGCTTCCGCTTCAATCTGTAAAGTTAGTAAAAAAGAAAGAAACAAGCGGCCAATCCGGCATTAAATTTACAGAAATCGCCAGATACCGCAAAACACCACAAAGGCCGCAGAGATGTACAGAGGATTCAGCTTTATCCTCCGTGACGCTCTGCGGCCCTAGCGGCATATCATGCAACTGGCATATGACTGTCCTGACGCAGAACAATCAAAGCCCTATTTTCTTCGCGATGGCAGCCGGAACGGCATCTTTATGCACCAGAATGTTCATGGTCTTGTATTTTGCGAAAGCTTTCGAAACATACCAGATGCCCTTGTACTTTCCGCTAAAGCCCCATGAATTTTTCATGATATAATATTCTTTTCCGTTCTGGTCTTTGGCGAGCCCGTAGATCAACATACCGTGGTCATCGGTCGTTTCCCAGTTGTCGAACGCTTCCTGGCGCATTTCCTGAGTCACTTCAATTTCCGGAAGCGGCTTGCTTGTAAGCTCTTTGCGCTTGTCGGCCTTGCTCAGTCCCAGCCAGTGCGCCATGTCAGATCCGGTAAGCTCGGCTCCCTTCTCTACGTCCGGACACACGGCAATGCCGTCGCGTGTAAATCCGTCCTCGCTCACATCGGCCCCCCATGCAAAAGTATAGCCTTTTTCTATCGCATTGTCCATCACCTCCATCAGCTCGTCGATCGGCAGGTTATACGAAAGCTCGTTGCGCCAGTTGTCGGGCACTTCAACGCTGAACTGCGTATAGAAAGGATGATGCGTATAAGAAGTGAGCGACACATAGTCGTCCATGTTCAGTCCCAGCGCTTCATCGGCAAATGTTCTCGGAGTATAAGTCTTTCCTTTATAAGTAAAGCTTTCGGGGCATTTTCCCAGGTATGTGTCGTAAATGGCGGCCAGACCTTTCTTCCACACCGGAGTCAGCTTCTTGAACTTGCCCTTTCCGATAGCCTGCACGTAGGCTCCGGCCACGGCATCCAGCTCGTTGTGCACCGGGAGCGAATCGCCGTACATGATGCCCGGCATAGCTTCCTGCGGAACCATTCCATAATTCCTGTAGCAGAAAACGATGTCACTGAAGCTTCCGCCCGGCGAGAACGAAGCGTCACCATGATAACGCACGTAATTTACGGCACGGTCTTCCATGGTTTTGTGAACGACAAACATTTCCGACAGGTCGAATTCCCCTTTTCCCTGACGCAACAGTTCAGCCTCAAGGAAACCCAGTGAAGAAAACGACCAGCAGGTGCTCGACTGGTTCTGGTCTTTGATGGAAGTGATGGGATTCTCCTTGACGGTAGTAAACACGAATCCTTCTTCGGCCTTGTCTTTCTTCGGATTTTTTGCACAAACATTTCCTACGCACAAGCCCAGAGCAAGGAGTGCAATCAATTTGTTCATAGTCTTTAATTGTTATTTTAGTGATTAATATTAGGTCGCACCAGACAGCTCCTGCAAACCTTCCCTGAGGGAAAGGCTTACAGGAAAAAATTATAAGCCAATATTTTCAGATACCCTCAACCAGCTTCCCTTTCAGGGGAGAAGCCGGAAAACTCCTACCGGTTCATGATATCCTCCACCTCGTCAATCGTGATGGGAATACGCTTCTCGCCGGTAAAGCGCGAGCCGTCCGCTGTTATCAGGATATCATCTTCCAGACGGATGCCTCCGAAATCCTTGAACTTGTCTATCGCGTCAAAATTCAGGAAAGAAGCGTTGGTTCCTTCCGCCCTCCACTTGTCGATAAGAGCAGGGATAAAATAGCAGCCCGGCTCGTCGGTTATGACAAAGCCTTCCTTCAGGCGGCGTCCCATGCGCAACGAGGCAAGCCCGAACTGGGTGGAAGGACGCACCTCATCATCATAGCCCACATGGCACTGGCCCAGATCCTCCATGTCATGCACGTCAAGACCCATCATGTGTCCAAGTCCGTGAGGCAGGAACAGGGCATGCGCTCCGGCAGCCACCGCCTCTTCCACATCCCCCTTCATCAGACCGAGGTCCTTCAGCCCCTGAGCCAGCACCTTGCATACGTCCAGATGCACCGACATATAAGTCACTCCCGGACGGGCCAGTTCCAAAGCCTTGTCATGGCAGGCCAGCACAATGCTGTACACGTCACGCTGGCGGCTCGTGAAGCGGCCTCCTACCGGGACGGTACGTGTATGGTCGGAGCAATAATAGTTCATCAGTTCGGCGCCCGCGTCCGTAAGCATCAGGCGGCCTTCCTGAAGCGTATGGCTATGGTCATGGTTGTGCAGCGTCTGCCCGTTCTGGGTCAGGATGGTCGCAAACGAAACCATCCGCCCGTAAGAAGCAGCGATTCCGTCGAGCACGCCGGCGATATACTGTTCCGACACCCCCGGCTTGCAAAGGCGCATGGCAGCCGTATGCATCTCGTATCCCACATTGCACGCCCTGTCGATTTCGGCAATTTCGCAAGGTTCCTTCACCGAGCGGAGGTCGACCACCGCCTTGATCAGTTCCAGCGAGGCATGTTTGGGCGTCATCGAAGCGCGGATGCCCGTCAGGTCTTCAACCAGCAGCATGTTGTCGTAGCGGTAGGGAGGCAGAAAATGAATCTTCCTGCGCTGGGAGATCGCCTTTCCTATCACCTCTTTCAGTTTGGCGAACGGGCAGCTCTTCGCCACTCCGACCTGTGCGGCCAGCTCCTTCACGCTGGACTGGGGTCCCATCCAGATAATGTCGTCCATATCCACATCGTCACCGAAAAGGCATTCCTCGTGGCTGTCTGCATCGATGACACCCGCAAATCCGGGATGCGAATGGCCGAAGAAATAGACGAACGAACTGTCCTGACGAAATTTATACGTATTGTCCGGATAATTTGCCGGGGCTTCGTTGTTTCCCAAAATAAGTATGATGCCGTGACCGACTTTCTCACGCAAAGCCTTGCGGCGGTTTTGATAAGTAAGTGAATCGAACATATTCTTCATATTTTTCCTGCAAATGTAAGAAATAAAAACTAAAAGCTGTATGAAATTGCATCAGAAAAACATATATTTGCAGAAAACAGCTAACAATCGGGAGGAAACAGCGATGGAGATTGATTTCAAGAAAATGGGCCTCGTCCTCGAAGGAGGGGGCATGAGAGGGGTCTTTACCTGCGGAGTGCTCGACTATCTGATGGACCGCCGCATCGAATTTCCATATGCCGTCGGCGTATCGGCCGGAGCGTGCAACGGGCTTTCGTACATGTCGCACCAGCGGGGACGCGCCAAATACAGCAACATCGACCTGCTTGAAAAATACCATTACATCGGACTGAAATACTTCTGGAACCAGCACAGCATCCTCGACCAGCACCTGCTGTACGAGCTGTTTCCCGACGAAATCCTGCCCTACGACTATCAGGCATACTACAACAACCCCGCACGGTTCGAGATGGTCACCACCAACTGCGTGACCGGAAAGGCCTGCTACCTGGAAGAGAAGGCCGACAAGACAAGGCTGATCGCCATCGTCAAGGCTTCGAGCAGCCTGCCCTACGTATGCCCCATTACGTATGTAGACGCACGTCCGATGCTTGACGGAGGCATTGTCGACTCCATTCCGGTGCTCCGTGCCATGAGCCAGGGCTACGAAACGAACATCGTTGTGCTCACCCGCCACAAAGGATACCGGAAAACGGAAAAAGACATCCGGATACCCGGCTTCATCTACCGCCGCTATCCGAAGCTGAGAATGGCCCTCAGCCGCCGGTGCGAAGCCTACAACGAGCAGCTGGAACTGACAGACCGCCTGGAACAGGAAGGAAAAGTGCTGGCCATACGTCCCGAAAAGCCGGTCACCGTGAACCGCATCGAAAAAGACATACGCAAGCTCACCGACCTCTACAACGAGGGATACGCTTGTGCCGAGAAGGTTTTAAGTCCCTATCTGGCGGGCATCTGAACATCTGCATAAAGACACGGAAAAGCGGCATATGCTTTCAGAAAAGGCAGAAATCCGCCTTTTCCGCAACACACGGCCGGACAATTCTTCCCGTTCCGGCAGGCAATCCTTAACGAATGCAAAGGCGCAGCCCCTTCAGAAGCCCCGAAAAAGGGAAAAGATGACGGATAAAAACTGAAAAATGTCCCGTCATATCCGCAACCGTGTCCCAACATCCCAAAGAAAATGTCCCGATACCTTGCGCTAAAGTCCCCGCATCCGCCGGAAGGATACCGCAAAAGGGACATCCGCAATGCCGAATGATGCCGT
This sequence comes from Bacteroides gallinaceum, assembly GCF_030373775.1. Lineage (NCBI taxonomy): Bacteria > Pseudomonadati > Bacteroidota > Bacteroidia > Bacteroidales > Bacteroidaceae > Bacteroides > Bacteroides gallinaceum. Next base: position 355,359 of record NZ_JAUDEN010000001.1, read on the forward strand.
TTTCGTACAGAACGTCCTCATTCCGGACACTTTTTACAGGCGCAAAAGGAAAGCATAACACAAGAAAAACAAACGGAAAGACACATAAACGCCCAGACGGAAGCACACAAAGAACAGAAACGAAGAATATCAAGAACAGGAAGGCATTCGCCCGGACACATTTCCCTGCGTTTTTTCCGCCCCGCCTTTCCCGTTGCCCTGAAAACAGCATTCTCGCCAGGCCCAGCCAACATTTTGTCAGAACGCCAACCCCGCGTTTTGGACAGACAGGGCGCAAGAACCTGACATGACATTACTTATTGGAAAATTTAAGCAAGCTCTAAACAGACTTTTAATAAACTTACGGGATAAAACCATACAAATATGACATCTATCAGACTAAAATTCAGGCCGTCTACCAATCCGGCCAAAGAAGGCACACTGGTGTTTCAGTTAATTCACAAACGTACGGTACGCAGAATCAGAAGCAAGTACAGAATACGCAACGACGAATGGGATAAAAAGTACGAAGAGATAGCCCTCCCCTCACCCGCCTCCGAACGCTACAGCAGACTGAAAATCATCCGTTCGAACATAATGTACGAACTTAAAAGACTGAAGGCGATAGCAGAAAAGCTGGACTGCTCCGGAAAGGACTACAGCCTGGAGGAAATCATACAGAAGTACATCTCGGGCACGGATACAGGCTGCAGCGTCTTCGACTTCATACGCGCGCAAGTCGCCCACAAGAAGCAGCTGGGCAAGATACGCTCCAGCGAAACGTACCAGACAACGCTCAACAGCTTCATGCGTTTCCGGGAAGGCATAGACCTGACATTCGACATGATCGACTCTGAACTGATGGAGCACTATGAGGCGGAGCTGCGCAGGCACGGACTGCTGCGCAACACCAGTTCGTTTTACATGCGCGTCCTGCGCACCAACTACAGACTGGCTGTCGAAAAAGGGCTTACACCGGACAGGCATCCCTTCAAGCACGTTTATTGCGGCATGGACAAAACCGTCAAACGAAGCATTTCGTTTGCAGAGATCAAAAAGATAAAGGAACTGGACCTGTCGCGGAAACGTGTCATGGACTTCGCAAGAGATATGTTCATCTTCAGCTTCTGCACGCGGGGAATGTCATTCATAGACATGGCATACCTTAAAAAGAACGACCTGAAGCACGGATGCCTGACCTATCGCCGCAAAAAGACAGGGCAGCTGCTGGTCATCGAATGGACCAAACAGATGCAGGACATCCTCGACAAGTACAAGCCGAACAGCACGCAGTACCTCCTCCCCATCATAACCCGGGAAGACGGAAACGAACGCAGACAATACCAGAACCAGATGAGAAAAATCAACCGGAGGCTGAAAGACATCGCAACATCCATCAAGCTGCCCGTCCCCCTGTCTTTATACTACAGCCGCCACAGCTGGGCCACCATCGCCCGCTGCAAGGACATTCCCATATCCATCATCAGCGAAGGGCTCGGACACGATTCGGAAATCACCACACAAATTTACCTGGACTCCATCAAGTCCTATGAAGTAGACAAAGCCAACCGGAAAATATTGAAAGACCTATGACAAACCCATTACATTACATATAAAAAGTCCATCTCCTAAAATGAGATGGATATCGCTACAAATCCTTTGTAAAACAAACAGTTATTTCACAATAAAAAATACAATTTGTCAACAAATTGTTACATGATGTAACGAACATCTAAAAAATATACAGCAAAAAGACTGAAGATTAATTTATTTTA